>NZ_LT906479.1:2145283-2451752 GCF_900187015.1 Serratia ficaria
AAACGGCCAAAATCAACGAAGGCATGCCGCTCGGCATGACATTGACGAAGGTGACCGATCAGTCCGTCAACATCAGCTCAGCCGTTGACGAGTTCATGATCAAATTCTTTGTCGCGCTGCTGGTGGTCATGGCGGTGTGCTTCGTCAGTATGGGATGGCGCGTGGGCGTGGTGGTTGCCGCTGCCGTACCCTTGACGTTGGCTATCGTCTTTGTGGTGATGGAGGCTTCCGGCAAGAACTTCGACCGTATTACGCTGGGTTCATTGATCCTGGCGCTCGGTTTGCTGGTCGATGATGCCATCATCGCCATCGAGATGATGGTGGTGAAAATGGAAGAGGGCTACGACCGCATCAAAGCCTCTGCCTATGCCTGGAGCCACACGGCGGCGCCGATGCTGGCCGGCACGCTGGTCACCGCCGTCGGTTTCATGCCCAACGGCTTTGCGCAGTCCACCGCCGGTGAGTACACCAGCAACATGTTCTGGATTGTCGGTATCGCCCTGATTGCCTCGTGGGTCGTGGCGGTGGTGTTTACGCCTTATCTGGGCGTGAAAATGCTGCCGAAAATCAAAACGGTGGCGGGCGGGCATGCGGCCATTTACGACACCCGCCATTACAACCGCTTCCGCCGGATACTGACCCGGGTTATCGCGCGAAAATGGATAGTGGCCGGCACCGTTGTTGCCGTGTTTACCGTTGCTATTCTCGGCATGGGAGTGGTGAAAAAACAGTTTTTCCCGACATCCGATCGCCCGGAGGTGCTGGTTGAAGTGCAGATGCCTTACGGCACCTCGATTGAGGAGACCAGTGCCACCACGGCGAAAATTGAAGCCTGGCTGAAAAAGCAGAAAGAGGCAAAAATCGTCACGTCCTACATCGGGCAGGGGTCGCCGCGTTTTTATCTGGCCATGGCGCCCGAGCTGCCCGACCCGTCGTTCGCAAAAATTGTCGTGCTGACGGCCAGCCAGGATGCGCGCGAGGCGCTTAAGTTCCGGCTACGCGAAGCGGCGGCCGGCGGCCTGGCACCTGAGGCGCGCGTGCGCGTGACCCAGCTGGTGTTTGGTCCGTATTCACCTTATCCGGTGGCCTGGCGCGTTATGGGGCCGGATCCGACTAAACTGCGCGAAATTGCCGACAAAGTAGAAAAGGTGATGCAGGCCAGCCCGATGATGAGAACCGTCAACACCGACTGGGGGCCGCGGGTGCCGACGCTGCATTTCACGCTCAATCAGGACCGCCTGCAGGCGGTGGGGTTGACATCGAACGCGGTCGCGCAGCAGCTGCAGTTCCTGCTTTCAGGCGTGCCGATCACCTCTGTGCGCGAAGACATTCGTTCGGTGCAGGTGATGGGGCGTGCGGCGGGGGATATCCGGCTCGATCCGGCAAAAATAGCGGGCTTTACCCTGGTGGGGGCTTCCGGCCAGCGCATTCCGCTCTCACAGATAGGGGAGGTTGAGGTGCAAATGGAAGAGCCTGTGCTGCGACGACGCGATCGTACCCCGACCATTACCGTCAGGGGCGATATCGCCGAAAATCTGCAGCCGCCGGATGTCTCCACGGCCATTATGAAACAGTTGCAGCCGGTCATCGATAAGCTGCCGGCCGGATACCGCATTGAACAGGCGGGTTCTATTGAAGAATCCGGCAAAGCCACCAAAGCGATGGCGCCGCTGTTCCCTATCATGATCGCCATGACGCTGTTGATTATCATCCTGCAGGTGCGATCGATGTCGGCGATGGTGATGGTATTCCTCACCGCGCCGCTGGGGCTGATTGGGGTGGTGCCAACGCTACTGCTCTTCAACCAGCCGTTTGGCATCAATGCGCTGGTAGGCTTAATCGCGCTGTCGGGTATTCTGATGCGTAACACCCTGATCCTGATAGGTCAGATCCATCACAACGAACGGGAAGGGCTGGCGCCATTCCATGCGGTGGTGGAGGCGACGGTGCAGCGAGCCCGGCCGGTGTTGCTGACGGCGATGGCGGCCATTCTGGCGTTTATCCCGCTGACGCACTCGGTGTTCTGGGGAACGCTGGCCTATACCCTGATTGGCGGGACCTTTGGCGGCACCATCATCACGCTGGTCTTCCTGCCGGCCATGTATGCCATCTGGTTCAGGATAGGTCCTGACGATCGCAAGCGTACGGAAACGCAGGCGGCGGTGTGACGATCGCCTGAAGCGGAGGGGCGCCGGATCCGATCCCGGCGTCCCTGAAGACGGCGTTATCAGTCCCCTGGGATGTGGTGCAGAGACCGTCTGCGCAGGTTTCTTGAAGGCCGTTCGGGCATAAGAAACCTTTCTTCAGTGAGCGGAGCAGGAGCAGGGATTGACGGGTGCCAACACTTTCAGAAGGCCCCGAGGTGGGGTATGACTCAGACAAAAAAAACATTGCCATGTCCAGCAACATACTGCGAGCGTTTATTATGAATCCAGGAAGTTCTCCTACCGCAATCGTGCCTGAAGCCGCGTTGCCCGGGCGGCTAACAGGAAAAATTATCTTGTTGCTGGCGGGGCTTTCGGCCATCAGCATACTGTCCACGAATATTATCCTTCCTGCGTTTCCGGATATCGGCGCGCAGTTGGGGATATCAGCACGCGAGCTTGGCCTTACGCTTTCCAGCTTTTTCATCACTTATGCGCTGGCACAACTCGTGGTCGGCCCGCTGGCGGACCGTTACGGACGGAAAAAACTTATATTGGGGGGGCTATCGGTATTCATCGTCGGGACGGTCGTGGGGGGGCTTGCCGGCTCACTTGAAACGCTTATTGTCGGACGCGTCATTCAGGCGTTGGGCGTATGTGCCGCTGCAGTTCTGGCTCGTGCCATTGCACGTGATTTGTTCGAAGGTGAAACATTGGCGCGTGCACTATCCCTGACCATGATAGCCACTGCGGCCGCACCCGGTTTCTCGCCGTTGGCGGGCAGCGTGTTGGCGATAACTTTGGGTTGGAGGGCAATCTTCATCCTGGTGGGCCTTGCCGCTTTCGCTGTCGCCGTATTCTATGCCAATACATTGGGAGAAACGCATCCTGTCGAAAGGCGCACTCCATTTTCAATTTCGGGCGTTATTGCTGCATATGGCAAACTGGCTGTTGACGGGAAATTTATCCTTCCGGCTCTGTCGATGAGCCTGTTGATGAGCGGATTGTTTGCGTCATTCGGCGCCGCCCCCGCCATCCTGATGAACGGGATGGGGTTGTCATCATTGCAAGCCGGGTTGTACTTTGCCGCCACCGTATTCGTGGTCTTTGCCGCGGGTATGGCGGCACCGCGGCTGGCGCACCGTTATGGCCCGCAACTCATTGCTTCGGGAGGCATTCTTACGGCATTGCTCGGCGGTAGCCTGTTGTTGATCGGGCCAGAAGATCCCGGCTTGGGTTGGTATACCCTGTCGATGGTTATGTTTCTCTGGGGCATGGGGTTAGCCAATCCGTTGGGAACGGCAATCACCATGGGCCCCTTTGGGAAACAGGCCGGGCTGGCATCCGCGTTGCTGGGATTTCTTACTATGGGGGCAGCTGCAGTCACAACCTGGTTGGGCTCGGTGTTGGTTTTCCCCGCGGCTATCTCATTGGGGGGCATACAGGCAGCAGCCTGTCTAATATCGTTGTTACTGTTCCTGTTACGAAGAAAGTAACGGCATTCTCTTCATGAAAACTTTTCGATGAAAAGGTAATGCACCAGGGTCCATGAGGATGTCCGCTTCCGCTCATTCCGGACTGTGCTTCTGTATCGGGCTTTTTGTGCCAGAAGCGGACCCTGGCCTTTTGAAACAATACGGATGTTATGGCAAATCCGAGTAACCGACAGGTTACCCTGGAAATGAGGTTAAAGCGGTGAAGTGGCATTCACAACATGCTGGAACACATAGGGATCGGAAAGTAGCTCAAATGCTTCGTCGTCAGGGTAAGTCACCGCCACATGATAGTTTTCTCCGGCAAATGCCTTTACCGACTGAAGATCCTGCCAATAGGTTGCCAGAAAGAAGTGTTCCAAGGCACCTTGAGTTTCCCTGCGCACGAATGCGCCTTTATTCCCCTGTATGCTCCTTGCATGCTCCACACCTGTCCTTTCAAGGTGTTTCGCAAAACCTTCCGCATGTTTAAGCGGAACGCATCCATGCCAAGTCCTTACAATCATTGGATTATCCTCTTTTAGTGGCAAAAAATTCACCATAGCACAGTAAGGTGCCTTATTGTCAGCTTTCCGAAAAACATGCCCTAAAGGTTCGAGATATAATTATTGTGACAGGATATCCTTACAGCATAACTCGGCGGTAGCCTGTTGCTATGCCGAACGGTGGATTCATACTCTTTGATGATTTGTTTTAGACAATAAATTTCATAGAGATTATTGCCTTTCGTCAAATATCTGTGATCGCGATCTGATGTTCATGTAACAAAACAACATGAGATCTGGCCGACATTATTGAGCTATTGCAGGCGTTACACTGGTTACCACCCATGTAACTGATGTAAGCGGTAACATTTTGACGATGGCTTCGATCAAAGATGTAGCAACCAGAGCGGGGGTTTCCACCGCCACCGTATCCCGGGTAATCAATAACCATCCCAGCGTCACCGTGGAAACCCGCCGCGCAGTACATGAGGCAATGGACTTTCTCTGCTACGTTCCCAACAGGAATGCCGTCCAGCTTAGCGGCAAGTGTTCCGGGCTGATCGGTGTGGTGGTACCCAATCTCATCAATCCGCATTTTTGCGAGCTGTTAGCTACCCTCGAAGAAGAGGCCCGCTATGTCGGCAAGACGATTCTGGTCAAGACCCACCAGAATCAGCCATTTCAGGATCGGCAACGGGTCAGGGCGTTGGCCGGCATGGGGATAGAGGCTCTGATATGGGTGCCCACCGAGGTGGAAGCGTCAATCTCCGGCTGGCTGCAGGCCACTGGCATCAATACCGCCGTGGTGACACAAACCTCCCGCTTTTTTAATTCGGTTTCCAACAACCAGGAACGCGGAGCTGAGACGATAGCTGAGCATTTTATCGATACTGGTCGTACTCGCTTTGGCTTTATCGGCCAGGATGGCGTCGACAACCGTAAGATGTCAGCCTACTGTAAAAAAGTTCTCAGTCATGGTTATCGGGTGGACAAACGCGACAGCTACTGGATCCCTAAAGGGGATGGTGAACATAACCGTGGGCATATTCATTCGCTCGATAATATTATCGATAACATTCTGGCCTGTGAAGATAAAATAAACTGCCTGTTTATCTATAACGACGTGGCCGCAAGTTATGTTATCGAACACCTCCGTCGTCGGCACATTAAGATCCCCCAGGACATTGCCGTAGCCAGCTTCGATAATACGATTATCGCGCAGATGTTGAATATTACCAGTATCGCTCAGCCCATTAACGAAATGGGAAAGCTGGCTTTCGAGCTAATAAGCAGCACGGAAAAGAAAGAGCATGTCGACTCAATAATATTAACCACCAGGCTTATTGTTCGGGGAAGCAGTCTGGGGATGACAATGACAAACATATAATTCCGACGCTTTGTTAATTTATATCTCGCGAGTGACTTTACTAGGACATGCCCCGGTCGTAGGCGTTGTTTTTTATTTTTATCCTGTTGTCTTAAACCGCAACGAAAGAGGTGAGTGCCATCAGGGCACTCACCTCTGCAATTCAAATCAAGGAGACTAGGCTAACTACACTCCAGGCGCAGGCGTTGCCCGGAACGCATTTACCGTTCTGTCCATAACAACCTGCGTCTCAGTTCCCGAATCCAGGACTGTATTTTGCTGTGCGGCTTTCTCCACCTGTACGGCAGTCACATCGAGCGGTTCAAGGGCTTCGACCGTCAGCAACGCGCCCACCTGCGCATCAAAGCACGAGTGCGTTGCCGGGGATTTTTCCGCTGAAGTTTCTGTGGTGGCAACGATGTGATTGCTGGTGATAAAATTACCTTTCCCTGCCACAACGCGGATAATCACAGGCTTAATGCCGGATGGTTTAAGATATTGAGTGTCGATATTTTCCGAAATATGGTTAGAGATAACGGAGTTATTATCACCGCTAAGATAGAGCAGGCCGTATGAGTCATCTAATCCATTATCATATCCCTGCATGGGGGGCCAGGGCTCATGCTCGCGCAAGAAGTGGTTGGCTGAAACCAGGTTTTCCGAACAGTTATTCTCAAGCACCAGCATACCCGGATAAAACGAGTGGAGCCTGTTGCCGGTAATCGTTGAGCGCATCACCCCGGAAAAATGGACGCTGCTGGAACCGCGCGGGAAGACATTGTTTGCTGCAATGAGCAGACCACCAAAGTTCTGTGCATAAATTGAGTAGCCGTTATAACCGGCGCCTATCAAATTATCGGTGATTTTGGATGCCTGCCCGGCACCACGCAGTTCAATGCAGTTGCCGCACTCGGCGATAAAATTATCGTGGACAGAAAGCGCGTCCGCATTGTAGATAGTCACCCCATGCTCAAGATAGACTATCCCCATGCCAGTAATGCGAAATGAGTCCTGAGCGCTGGCGATATAGATACCCGTTTTGCCGTTAACGTAGCTGTTTTCCGGCTCGTTATGGCCCGGGTTATCGTTCACAAAGTGCAAACCGTCGATGCAGAAATCAGCGAACTCAACCGAACTGATACGTGGTTCGCCGTCCCGCCTAACGTAAAATGCGGCGCCTTTATACTCTTCATCACCGGACTGAGGAACAAGATCGACCAGGATGCGGCTACCGCCCGGCCACACTTCATGCCAGTTTTTCCAGTCGCTTTGGGGAGTATTGAAGCGGATGCTCGAAGAGGTAAACCCGTGGCCGGACCCCATAATTTTAAGATAGCTGATATCAATCACTACCTGGGTGGTTAAGTGGTAGTCGCCCGGTGGAATGTAAATAACCGCACCTGGCTTTCCAGCATCATTAATGTCTGTTTGCGTCTGCCGGTTTTTAATATCCGCAATAATGCTGTTAATTACCATGCCGATATCCTGATGCGGATTGCCAACACCCCATTCGGTTACGTCGTAATAATTTTTACTGGCCATTAATAACTACTCCTCTACAATATACAGTCGAGCAGAGACCGGCCGATATCGGCCACACCTCGTTTATATGCATTAATTAATGTGTAGGCTGGATAGCAGGAACCTCGTTATGCGACGGTGACTCTGATTTGCCACTTTCCAGTTCACGTTTCGCGAGATCGACCTTGATCTTTTCCAGGAAATGATTATTGAGCTTGAAATAGCGTGCCATAAATGCGCTGATGAAATAGCTCACCATTGGCATCAACGAAAACATGATAATAATTCCCTGAATCGTCTGCGGGTTTTGCCCGGGCTTATTGGCGATATAGCCGGTATACGACAGGATCCAGGCGACAATGGCCCCGGCTACCGCAAGACCCATTTTCAGCATAAACAAATTGCCAGCGAAGGAGATGCCGGTCAGACGTTTGCCAAATTTCCAGTCGCCATAGTCATCAACGTCGGACATCATGGCCCACAGGATTGGACCGGACTGAACCAAATGCAGTATGTTGATGGCGATAAACAGCGTCAACAAGGGGGTCAGTGATGTCGGGTCGACAAACCACAGCGCGAAAGACAGGATACCCAAAATAACGTTGATAACGCGAAATAGCTTAACTTTATCGAAGCGATCGGTGAGCGGCTTTGCAATAACGCTGCCCAACATGTTGCAGGCGACACCAAGCGCCATAAAAAAGGTAATGAACCCGACGGAGGCGTGCATCACGTAAGTGGCGTAATAGATGGTGACCGCGCCGCGAATAAATGCCGGAAAGACGTTAAGGAACGTAATAGAGATCATCAGCAGCCACTGGTCGTTTTTGGCGATATCTTTCAAATCCCGCATTAATGAATCATTGGCCTTAACCGACACAACGCGCTCCTTAATGCTGGAAAAGCAGAACAGGAACATCAGGGTGGCGGCGCCACCCATAATTATCATCGTCATCTGAAAGCCGGAAGCCCGGTTGCCGTTACCCAACCAGTCGGTCAGGGGAAGAATGCTGGAGGAGATGATAAGGGTTGCCAGGCCGTTAAGGAAAAAACGCCATGACAGACAGCTCATGCGCTCTTTCTGATTTAACGTAATAACTCCCGCTACCGAACAGTAGGGAATATTTATCGCTGTATAAATGAGCGACATAATCAGGTAGGTAACCCAGGCATAAATGATTTTCCCGCTCATGCTCAGGTCTGGCGTAGTGAACATCGCTATTGCGCCCAGACCAAAGGGCAGAGCCATCCACAGCAGCCACGGGCGGAATTTACCCCAGCGACTTTTGGTGCGGTCGCAAACCGCGCCCATCACCGGATCGCTGAAAGCGTCAAAAATACGGATGACCAAAAATAATGTCCCGACGATGCCGGGTTCCAGACCGTAAACATCGGTGTAAAACCAGGTCAGATACAGCGCCAGAACGCTCCATATCATACAGGAGCCGGCATCGCCCATGCCGTAGCCAATTTTCTCTTTAAGGCTCAGCTTTTCGTAGGCGCCATGTTTTCCATTTGCAGACATAAACACACCTTAATTACGCAAACATGTGTACTCAGCATGGGCCGTTATGACCGATGCTAACGGAGATAAGATGCCGGAATATCTATCTAACAACGCCTGTAGCTACTCAGAACTTGCGGTACGGCGAAGCCATATGCGCCATTGTTTCTACGCGGTTTATCAATTTCACTATGATTTGTGCAGCCAGTATAAAATGACGCATAAAATAAATTTGTAGCCCGTGTCACATGTAGTTTTGTTACATGAAACCACGGCTCCCGCTCCCAATTTTGTCTGAAACGGCGTGAGTATTGATTAACCATTGCAAATCAAGTTTGACCTTATAATTAATAGATTAGGATATCGCTTGATAAGGTATGGTTTTTAATTATCCAGACAGATAGCCAGAAGCGGCGAAATAATGTTGAACATGGCAATTGGGACAGGATTGCATTAATCCCCGCAGATTTGTGGTTCTCTGCTGCGCTTCATGCTTTCAGTCTTACCGTCAGATATGGATTGTTCATGGGGATGCCATTGAACACGCACAGAGGATCAATCAGAAGGTTGGCGTGGTGGTGGGATCCCGATCTGGGGGATTGTTGACCAGTTCCGCATACCGTTCAATGGCCAGATATACAGTGTCAGCAAACTGCTGACGTCCGCTGCCATATGTGATCCAGCCGCTTCTGTCGGCGCGGAGTCGCCAGCAGAGGGCGTTTTTGTCCGAACGGCGCTCGCACGGACAGGCCATTCTTGCCGGCGAGTAGGGATCGCGGACTATCGTCCTGCTAGCCTGAAGGATGACAAGTCCCCCGCAGCCAGCGCGGGTCATCTGCCAAAATCATGACGAGGCGCGCGCAATATGCGCCCGCCGCCGCCGCTGGTCGCACCACAGGGTGAAGATCCCCGCCAGCGCCACCATCCCCGCACCGATCAGCGTTGACGAACCGGGCAGGCTGTTTAAGAACAGGTAGCCAATCGCCATCGACCAGACCAGCGTGGTGTAATCAAACGGCGCCAGCAGCGAGGCGTCGGCAAAGCGCAGGCTTAGCGTGACCAGAATCTGCGCCATACCGCCGAAAAAACCGCAGCCCACCAGCAACAGAAGCTGCCCCGGCGTTGGCCGTGCCCAGCCGAACAGGCTGGTTGCCAGACCAATCAGGCTGGTCATCAGCGAGAAGTAAAAGACGATGGCGCCGGGTTTTTCGATGCCGTTGAGAAAACGGATCTGAATGTTGGAGGTGGCGGTGCAGAGCGCGGCCAGCAGAGCGAAGACGACCCCGAGGGCCATTCCGGACGGCGGCTGGCCGCCGGCGAACAGGGAGCCGCTGGCGGTCAAGCTGGCGGAGAGCATAAACAGGATGCCGGAAAAACCGACAAGCACCCCCAGCCAGCGGGAAAAATGCACCCGCTCTTTCAGCAGTAAGGCCGCCATGATGACGGTGAATAGCGGCGCGGCATAGCTCAGGGCGGTGGCATCGGCGAGGGAAATCGACACCAGCGCCAGATAGTTGAAGTACATCCCGCCGGTACCGGAAAAGCCGCGAATCAAATGGCCGAAAATATTTTTTGTCTTAATGCTGGCCAGCACGTTGCCCTGAATTTTTAACCAGATGAGCAGGGGGAACATGGCGATAAAGGAGCGGAAGAAAATCACTTCGCCGGTCGGAATCGCCCCCTGTAGCCCTTTGACGCAGGCCAGCATTAAGGTCGCGCACAGGGTGGAGAGTATTTTTAGATAAATCCCAGGTCGGGCGTTCATGTGACTACCTTCGGTTAACGGTCGCGGTGGGGCGCGGCGTGGATGTCGCGCTTGGCGTTACAGTAGAGGGTGCGCAGGGTGGGTAGATAAGATAATTTCGTTCTGTCAGGATAATTTTTGCTTATTTCTCCCCGCCGGCGCGGTCATATAAATCACCTATCTCCCGACAGCGTTTCCCTCTTACCCGCCGCGCAAACAATGCCGATATAGTCGCGACAAGTGGTTAGCCATACTGGCGAAACGGGGAACCCCTTACCGGACGTCGGTACTCTTTTATCCAGACCGAGGGAAACAATAATGAAACTGAAGCGAAATGCGGGTTTAGCGCTGGCTCTGACGCTGGTGTCGGTGTCCGGCGCCGCGTGCGCCGACATGCTGGCGGATATTCATACGCGCGGTGAGCTGAGGTGCGCGGTCTATTCCGATGTGCCGCCGTTTTCTGCGCCGGATCCGCAAACCCGTCAGTTGGTCGGGATGGACGTTGAGCTCTGCCATGCGCTGGCGAAACAGATGGGGGTCAAGGCGCAGCTGGTTCCCACCTCCGTTGAAGCGCGTATCGCGGTCATCGCCACCGGGCGAGCCGACGTGCTGATCGCCAACCTTGCCTATACCAAAACGCGCGGCCGCCAGATCCAGTTCAGTGACCCTTACTACGTCGCCAAAGAGATGCTGCTGGTCAAAGAGGCGAATGCCGATAAAACCCTCGCCGATTTCAAAGGCAAGCGCATCAGCGCTACCAAGGGCACCACCTCAGAACAATCCATCGTGCTGAAGGGCGGCAAGCCGGTTACCTTCCAGGACGCTGCTTCGGCCTTCCTTGCCCTTGAACAGAATAAAGCGCAGGGCTTCGTCACCAACACCATGACCGGTATCAAAATGATCGGCCAGGCGAAAAAGGACGGCATCAATCTGGCGATGATTAAAGAGCCGATGGCGCTTGAACCCATCGGCGTGGGGATGAAACAGGGCGAACCGCAGCTGCTGACCAGCGTCAATGAAAGCCTGAAGGCGATGGATGACGACGGGACGATAGACAAAATCTGGAATACCTGGATTGGACCGAACACCGAATACAAAATGGCCCGCGAAGAACGGGTACAGCCGCTATCCAGCCTCACGTTTGAACCGCTGGAATAAGTATGACGCCGACATCGAAAACCTTGTTACCCGAGCGCCGCATTGAGCTTCATGCCGGCGCCCCGGCGCGGATCTCCATGATGGGTAGCCGAGCCTGGCTTATCGAAGCGCCCGGCGCCTTCGACCTTCCGGCGCAGCGGCGCATCTGGTCGCTGGCGCAAAGCCTGCAGCAGTGGCCGGAGGTGGAGTCCTTGATCCCCGGCGTGACCAATTTACTGGTGCTGCTACGCGATACGCCGGAGGAGCCGACGGGGGTGGAGCGCCGTCTGCGCGAGTGCTGGCTGGCGGCGCAGGCGCTCAACGTCGAAGGACGGCAGATTGATATCCCGGTGTGCTACGGCGGGGAACACGCCACCGATCTGGAGGCGGTTTGTCGTCATACCGGGTTTTCCGCCCGGGAGGTCGTTCGTCGGCATTCGCAGGGCGTCTACACCGTGGTGGCGCTCGGCAGCGCGCCGGGGTTCGGCTATTTGCACGGCCTGGATCCGCGCCTGGCGACGCCGCGTAAAAAGGTGCCTTCGCTGAATATGCTCAAGGGGACGGTCACCATCGGCGGGCCGCAGGCCGGAGTCTCGGTGCTGACCGGGCCGAACGGCTGGAACGCCATCGGCTACGCGGAAATTGAGGTATTCAACCCCCATGCCGCCATTCCTGCGCTGATGGCGCCAGGCGATATCATCCGTTTTCTGCCGGAGAGAGTCGAACTGTGATTGAGATTGAACAAAGCGCATCGCTAAATACGATCCAGGATTTAGGCCGCCCGGCGTGGCGCCACCTTGGCGTCTCGGTGAGCGGCGTGATGGACCCGCTGGCGCTGCGTGCCGGCAACACGCTGCTGGGAAACGAGGAAAACGCGGCGGCAATCGAAGTGCAGATGTTTCCCTTCCGCGTGCGTTTCCTGGCGGATACCTGGATCGCGCTCACCGGCGCCGACTGCCGGGCCAGGCTTGACGGCGCAGAGCTACCGGCCTGGTGGGGCTGCGCGGTACGTAAAGGCCAGATGCTGGAACTACGCTTTCCCCGCCGCGGCGCGCGCGGCTATTTGTGTGTGGCCGGCGGTATTGATGTTCCGCTGGTGCTGGGCTCGCGCAGTACCGCTCTGCGTGGTGGCTTCGGCGGACTCGAGGGCCGGCCGCTGCAGCGCGGCGATGTGCTGTCGTGCGGTCCGAGGCTGGGGGCGCCGCTCCCGGCCTCGGGGATCGGCCTTGAGCCGCCGGAAGTGGCCTTGAGCGCCGTTTTTCCGCTCAACGCTCAGGGCGACGTTCAGATCCGCGCCATCCCCGCCGGCGAGTATCCGCTGTTTGCCGCCGATGCACCGCGCTTCTGGAGCCAGGCGTGGAAAATTTCGCAGCACAGCAACCGTACCGGCTATCGCCTGGCGGGGGAGCCGCTCCTGCCCGCCGAAACGGTTGAAATGCGCTCCTACGGCCTGATCCCGGGTATCGTGCAGGTTCCGCCGGCCGGCGAACCGATTATTCAACTGAGCGATGCCAACACTGCGGGAGGTTATCCCAAAATTGCCTGCGTGATTGAAGAAGACCTCTGGCGCCTGGGCCAACTGCAGGCGGGTCAGTCAATTCAACTGGTACAGGGCGATACGCGTACCGCCATCGCGGTGCGTCAGGAGATTGAAGGCTGGCTGCTGCGCCTGCGCGCCAGCGTAGCGCCGCTGACCAGGGTTGTCGGTTGATAAGGAACTCCGTATGAAAATTGATGTGAACTCCGATATGGGAGAAGGTTTTGGCGTCTATCAGTTATGTGATGACTCGGCGCTAATGAATATTGTTTCCTCCGCCAACATTGCCTGCGGTTTTCACGCGGGGGATCCGGCGATTATGACCCGAATGGTGCGTCTGGCGCAGGCGCGCGGCGTAGGTATCGGTGCTCACCCCGGCCTGCCGGACCGCCAGGGATTTGGGCGCAAAGAGATGTCGTTCTCCGCCGATGAAATCTGCCAACAGGTGGTTTATCAGCTTGGCGCGCTCTCCGCCATTGCCCGTGCCGAGGGCACCCGCGTCGCCCATCTGAGCTTTCACGCGGCGATGGGGAATATGATTAACCGCGACGATGCCCTGGCGCTGCGAGTCATGCAGGCCGTCTCCCGGATCGATTCGCAACTGATTATCTTCTGCCAGCCGGACACTACCATTGAACGGGCGGCGCAGGCCAGAGGGTTGCCGACGCTGACGCTGTTTCTCGCTGACCGGGCCTACGACGATCGCGGGCAGCTGGTCCCGCGCGGTATCGCCGGTTCCCTGATCAAAGAGGAGACGGCGGTGCGCGCCAGAGTACGGCAGTTTCTGCAACAGGGTACGGTGACCACCTTTAGCGGCAATACGCTGCCGGTACGTGCGCGTTCTATCCTGGTTCATAGCGATACCCCGGGCTCGCTGACGCTGGCGACGCTGGTTCGCAGTGAGATTGAATCCTGCGGCGCGATGGTAGCGCCGGCGGCGGAGGTGCTGGCGCAGTAAAGCCTTTTCCCGTGGTCAGGGGGGCAAACCGCGCCCCTGACCACACTCTGCTCTGCCTATGCACACCTGGACTTCCATTCTGCTAAAGCCCATTTTCCATCCCGTCAGGCACGAGCCCATCCCGCAGCCCCGCAGACGGGATAAAAAATGCCTGCCGGTCAGACGCCAAGCAGGCATTTCACTCTGCCCAGCGCGCAGAATCTGCACGCCGAAGCTTAACGGCAACCCGTGCAGAAGGCCGCGAGACGATCGCAACCGGTTTGCAAGCGTTCCATACTGGTGGCGTAAGAGAGGCGGAAGTAGGGGCTTATGCCGTAGGCCGCCCCCTGTACCGTCACCACATGTTGCTCTTCGATAAGCGCCATCACGAAATCGGCGTCGCTGTCGATGCGATGCCCGCCGGCGCTGGTTTTGCCGATAAATTCAGCGATGTTCACGAACAGATAGAAGGCCCCCTGCGGCCTATGGCAGCGCAGGCCGGGAATACCGGCAAGGCGCGCAAGTACGTAATCGCGGCGCTGGCGGTAGATTTCCGCCCGCTCGGCCAGCAGATCCTGCGGGCCGTCGAGTGCGGCGACGGAGCCTGCCTGCGACAGCGTCGCCACGCCGCCGCTATTTTGCGTATTGACGTTGCTCATGGCTTTGATCAGCGCCTGCGGGCCGCCGCAAAAACCCAGCCGCCAGCCGGTCATCGAGTAGGCTTTCGAGACGCCGTTCACCGTCAAAACGCGATCGTACAGCCGGGGCTCCACCTGAGCCAGGGTCCAGAATTTCACGCCGTCGTACAGCAGATGCTCATAGATATCGTCGGTCATGATCCAGATCTGTGGATGACGCAGCAGCGTTTCGCCCAGCGCCTGCAGCTCGGCATGCGTGGCGACGGAGCCGGTCGGATTGCCGGGATAGTTCAACAGCAGCCATTTGGTTTTCGGCGTGATCGCCGCTTCGATGTCCTGCGGCAGCGGTTTAAAGCCATACTCTTCATGGCAGGTCACCGCAACCGGCGTTCCGCCGGCGAATTTAACGATATCGGCGTAGCTGATCCACGACGGCACGGGGATGATCACTTCGTCGCCGGGGTTAATCGTCGCCATCATGGCGTTGAAGATGATCTGTCGGGCGCCGCCGGCGGTCAGGATCTGGCTGACGTCATAGCGCAGTTCATTGTCGCGCAGGAACTTGCGCTGAATAGCGGCGCGCAGCGTGGGCGTGCCGTCCGTCGGCGGGTAGCGGGTATCCCCGGCGCGCGCTGCGGCGTAGGCGGCATCGATCACGTGCGGCGGTGTGGGAAAGTCCGGTTCGCCGGTCGAGAGACCGACGACGTCGATTCCCCGCGCGGCGAGATCGCGAGCCTTTTGCGTCATGGCGACGGAGGCGGAGACGGTAACATTGTTGAGACGATCGGCGATATCAGGCATCAGCAGCGGTTCCTGGTTACAAGGTCAGCAAACCCGCCCGCGGCGCAGAACGATCCGCCACGGGCGGCGAGAGGGGGTCAATGCACGCCAACCAGCATAGAGGCAGGTAAAGGCGGCGAGCTAATAGCGCTTTGTTGTGGGGACATAACGCAATGCGATGGCTGACGAGGTTCGCTTTCCTGGCAACCGGCGGATGGACAGGGCCGCACTTATGCGCCGGTGCTCTCTGACGGTGCAAACGTGGGAGCGTTGAAGAGCGGAGTGCCCGAAATTTCGGCGTGAGCGGCGGCCAGCGGGGTTTTTTGCTTCTGGCACCTATCTTGCTTGTCATCAGGGATACGTATTGATGTGGGACCGCTACTATGAATCTTCGCCGCCTGAAATATTTCATCAAAATTGTCGACGTGGGGAGCCTGACGCAGGCCGCAGACATTCTGCACATTGCCCAGCCGGCGCTCAGCCAGCAACTGGCGACCCTGGAAGGCGAGGTCGATCAGCAGCTATTGATTCGCACCAAGCGCGGCGTAACGCCAACCGACGCTGGGAAAATTCTCTATACCCACGCCCAGGCTATTTTGCGTCAGTGCGCGCAGGCGCAGAGCGCCATCGACGGCGCGGGGCGGACTCTGAGCGGCCAGGTCTCCGTCGGCCTGGCGCCGGGCACCGCCGCCCAGCAGCTGGCGATCCCGCTGTTGACCGAAGTGCAACGCCAGCATCCCGGAATTGTGCTCTATTTCAATGAGAACTTTGGCACGACCCTCAGCGAATTAATCATGAGCGGTCGAATGGACATGGCGGTGATTTACGGCGATCGCGATATTCATGGCCTGCGTTTTCTACCGCTGATGAAAGAGGCGCTCTTTTTCGTCTGTCCGCATGCGTTGGGGGAGCCGCGGCGCGAAATTCCCCTCGCGGAGGTCGCCCGCTACGACCTGTTCCTGCCACGAATTTATAACATTATGCGTAAAGCCGCGGACGATGCCTTTACCCAGGTCGGGCTGAGCTATCGGGTGAAGTGCGAGATTGAATCGCAGACCTCGCTTAACGCGGCATTAGCGGCGGAGCTCGGCGGCACCATCATGCCGGAGTCCGCTGCGCGCGCTATGCTCCAGCCCGCCAATGCCTGGATGGCGAGAATTGTCGAACCCAATGTGCTCACCTCGCTCTCTTTCTGTATGTCCGACCATCTGCCGCTTTCGCAGCCCGCGGAAGCGGTGAAGGGGATTTTGCTCTCCCTGATGGCGCAGCGGACCGAGGACAATCGGCCACTAACCCTGGTGGGATAATAAGTCCCTCTTATTGCTTCAAAGCTAAACCCTCTTATCGACCCGCCCGATATCCGCGCTAGAGTCGCTACTCTGGCGCGCGGCGCTGCCGTGATCTGACCCTTGCGTGATGGAACCATGATGGAAAAAGAACTGATAGCCCTTGAGGATGTGCGCCAGCTGGCGCAGAAAATGTACCACGCCGGATTACGGGAGCTGGAGTGGCGCGGCGCGAACTGGTCGGTTCGCCTGCACTATCCCGGCGGCGACACGATGGCCGAACCGCTGCCTCTGCCGCCGACCGTGGCCGAAACCAGCCTGCTGCCGGTGTGTTCCCCGATGCCGGGACGCCTACTGCTGAGCCACCCCAGCCATGGAGAGGCGTTCGTTAGCGAAGGGCAGCACATTGAGCCGCACGATATTCTCGCGCTGGTGCAGGTCGGGCCGCTCTATTTACCGGTGTGCAGCCCGGTGGCCGGGACGCTCAAAAGCCTTGTCGCGACGGCGGGGAGCCGGCTGGAATACGGCAGCGAGATCGCGTTGCTGCTGCCCACGGACACCGTCTTGGCGAAGTTATAAGCCCCCCTTATCGGGCCAAACTATTTATGTCTTATCCCCATTGGACATAACTGCATACAGTCAGAAAAACGACGTCAAAGGCAGATCGGTCTGCCATAACAGGAGAGCATATATGCCATTTTCAGATTATAAAGTGGCCCTGGTGACCGGCGCTTCCGCCGGGATGGGTGAAGCGATTGTCGAACGCCTTTGTCAGGAAGGGATTTTGGTCCATGCGGTAGCGCGTCGTCATGAACAGTTAGCCGCTCTGGCGGACAGAACCGGCTGCATTCCCCACGTCGTCGACGTCGGCGACCTTCAGGCGCTGACCGCGCTGTGCCGGGATTTGCAGGTTGATATTCTGGTGAACAACGCTGGCGTTTCCCATCCTGGCTCCATTCTTGATGCCGATGCCGACTGGATCGATACCCAGGTGGATGTCAACCTGCGCGCCGTGCTGCACCTGTGCCGCCTGCTGGTCCCGGGGATGGTGGCGCGCGACTGCGGCCACGTGATTAACATCACCTCCATCGCCGCGATTTATAACTTCAACGGCAATTCCATCTACCACTCCACCAAAGCGGGTGTGCATGCGCTGTCGCGCCAGCTGCGCGTCGATTGTTACGGCAAGCGGGTGCGGATCACCGAAATTTGCCCGGGGCGAGTGGCGACGGAGATCTTCGGTAACGTTTCCGGCGATCACGAAGAGGCGCGCCGCCGTTTTATCGATGGTTTCGAGCTGCCGCAGGCAAAAGATATCGCCGACTGCGTGGCTTTTGCGCTCGCCACGCCGGTAGCGGTTAACATCGGCAACATCGAGATCACCCCGACGCTGCAGGTTCCCGGCGGGCTATCTACGATGCGCCCCGGTGACCGCGAATCCTGAATGACGGCAAACGAGGAGGATATATGGCACTCGACTTCAGTAACGTGATGACTGGTCACTACGGGCAGATGATTATCGATGGCACCGCCGTCACTTTGGAACTGGCGTTGGGTGCATGGCTGCTGGCAATGTTTATTGCGCTGTTGCTGGTGATGCTCCGCCTGAGCAACAAGCGCTTCGCGCAGCTGTTGGTGGCGGCGTATGTGTCCTATCACCGCAACGTCCCGACGCTGATCCAGCTGATGATGTGGTATTTCGCGATCCCGACGCTGCTGCCCGAGTCGCTGCAGATGTGGGTTAACGAGATGAATGCGGAGTTTCTGTTCTCGCTGGTCGCGCTGGGTCTGTGCCAGGCGGCTTACTTCTCTGAAGACATCCGCAGCGGCCTGCGCGCCATACACGAGGGGCAGAATGAAGCGGCGAGGGCGCTGGGAATGGGGTATCTGCGCGCCATGCGACTGGTCATTCTGCCCCAAGGACTCCGTAACGCGCTGCCATCGGTGATTAACCACACGGTGTTGCTGTTTAAAAATACCAGCCTTGCCATGGTCATTGGCGTCGTCGAGCTGACGTACGTCACGCGCGATATTGAAAACCAGACTTTCCGCACTTTTGAAGCGTACATAGTGGCGACGGTAGGTTACCTGGCCTTCTCTTTGCTGCTGATGGGGGGAGGGGCTCTGCTGGCCCGCCGCTTTCAGCGCGCGTACGCGAGGTAACAAGTATGTTTGATTTTTTCACGATCCTGCACGATAACGGCCTGTTGCTGCTGATGGGGCAGTATCCTGATGGCCCGCTGGGCGGGGTGCTGTGTACCTTGCTGGTGTCGCTACTGGCAGTGCTGTTCGCCTTCCCGGTCGGTGTGTTGCTATGCCTCGCTCGCCTCTCGCCGTGGCGCTGGCTGAGCTGGCCGGTAACCGGCTGGATCTATCTGTTGCGCGGTATCCCGCTGATGATGGTAGTGTTCTGGACCTATTTTTGTGTGCCGTTGCTGATCGGCCACAACATCAGCGGCTTCAGCACCATGCTGTGTACGCTAATCATCTACGAGAGCGCCTATATTGCTGAAATCGTACGCGGCGGGATCCAGGCGCTGCCCTCGGGGCAGTACGAAGCCTCCCGAGCGCTGGGAATGGGGCATATCCGGGCGCTGCGTCTGGTGATCCTGCCGCAGGCGCTGTACAACACGCTACCGAGTCTGGTAAGCCAGCTGGTGTCGATTATCAAAGACAGTACCCTCGGCTACGTGATTAACGTTCCGGAGCTGACCTATGCGGCTAACCAGGTCAGCAACCAGTTGCTGACGAAACCGTTCCAGGTCTTCGCCATCGTAGCGCTGAGCTACTACATCATTAACTTTAGCCTGACGTGGCTGGCCAATCGCCTCGAACTACGTATCGCCGGCAGGAGGCAACGGGTGCCGCCCGCCACGGGAAAGCCGGTCACGCCGTTGGCGCTCGACCAATCGCCATCACAAACTCAATAAGGAGCAACCATGCGACCGATGATTCTGTTCAATCAGGTGAATAAATGGTACGGGGAATATCAGGCCCTGACCGATGTGAGCGCCGAAATCAAAAGCGGTGAAGTGGTTGTGGTGTGCGGCCCTTCCGGGTCCGGGAAGTCGACGTTAATCCGGACGGTTAACCGTCTTGAGCCTATCGAACAGGGGCAGATTCTGTTTGACGGCGTCGATATCCATGGTTCCAGCACCCGGCTGAACCCGCTGCGGACGCGAATCGGCTTCGTATTTCAGAGCTTCAACTTGTTTCCGCACGTTTCGGTGTTGGAGAATATTATGATGTCGCCGGTGAAAGTTCTCGGTGAGAAGCGCGCCGAGGCCCGGCGCCATGCCGGGGAGCTGTTGGAGCGCGTGGGGCTGTCGCACAAAGCCGACGTTTACCCGGCTCAGCTTTCCGGTGGCCAGCAGCAGCGGGTGGCCATCGCCCGGGCATTGGCGATGAAACCGCCGGTGATGCTGTTCGATGAACCAACATCTGCGCTCGACCCGGAGATGGTCGGTGAGGTGTTGAGCGTGATGCGCGGGCTGGCGCAGGAAGGAATGACCATGATGTGCGTCACTCATGAAATGAACTTTGCCCGCGACGTTGCCGATACGATCTGGTTTATGGATCAGGGGCAAATACTGGAAAAGGCAGCGGCGGATAAGTTCTTCACCGCGCCGCAGCACCCGCGCGCGCGGCGTTTCCTCAATGATTTACTGGTTCACTAGACACTAAAGTAGCCAGAGAGGCGGCCAGGGAAAGTGAACTCGAGCCGATTTTTCAGACTTCGATAAACAATAGGAGCGCTCAGTAGAACGTATTGCTTTGTAAGTTATGGATTGAAAAACCTACTGAGTCCACTGAGTGCCACCAAGCGCTCCCGAGTTCAAGAAGTCGTTAGACGTTGAACAAGAAGTTCATCACGTCGCCGTCTTTGACGATGTAGTCTTTGCCTTCTGAACGCATCTTGCCGGCTTCTTTGGCGCCTTGCTCACCTTTGTAAGTGATGAAGTCGTCGAACGCGATGGTTTGCGCGCGGATAAAGCCTTTCTCGAAGTCGGTGTGGATTTTGCCGGCCGCCTGCGGCGCGGTAGCGCCGACCGGGATGGTCCAGGCGCGCACTTCTTTGACGCCGGCGGTGAAGTAGGTCTGCAGGTTCAGCAGCTCGTAACCGGCGCGGATCACCCGGTTCAGGCCCGGCTCTTCCAGGCCCAGCTCGGCCATAAACTCGTCGCGGTCTTCGTCTTCCAGCTCGGCAATGTCGGATTCAACCGCCGCGCACACGGCAACCACCACCGAACCTTCTCCGGCGGCGATGTTGCGTACGGTGTCCAGGTACGGGTTGTTTTCGAAACCGTCCTCGTTGACGTTGGCGATGTACATGGTCGGTTTCAGCGTCAGGAAGCTCAGGTATTTGATCGCCGCCTTGTCTTCTTCGGTCAGATCCAGCGCGCGCAGCATGCCGGCGTTTTCCAGATGCGGCAGGCATTTCTCCAGCGCCGCCAGCTCGGCTTTCGCGTCCTTGTCGCCGCCTTTGGCTTTCTTCTGCACGCGGTGGATAGCGCGCTCGCAGGTGTCGAGGTCGGACAGCGCCAGCTCGGTGTTGATCACGTCGATGTCTTCGGCCGGATCGACCTTGTTGTTAACGTGGATGATGTTGTCGTTTTCGAAGCAGCGCACCACGTGGCCGATGGCTTCGGTTTCGCGAATGTTGGTCAGGAACTGGTTGCCCAGGCCTTCGCCCTTGGAGGCGCCTTTCACCAGGCCGGCGATGTCGACGAATTCCATGGTGGTCGGCAGAATGCGCTGCGGCTTGACGATCTCGGCCAGCTTGTCCAGACGCGGATCGGGCATCGGCACCACACCGGTGTTCGGTTCAATGGTGCAGAACGGGAAGTTGGCTGCTTCGATGCCCGCTTTGGTCAACGCGTTGAACAGGGTGGATTTGCCCACGTTAGGCAGGCCGACGATACCGCATTTGAATCCCATGTTGTTATCACCTTAAATATCTTAACTATCAGCCTGTTAGGTTTAACTGGCTGCATAAAGGGCAAAATAATGCCGCCATTATACACGTAATGGGCGTTTATCTCGATCTGACTGTGCGCCCGTCATATTTGCCCGCCTTGATGCAGCTCCAATTATTTAGGGTACGCAGGGAAGACGGATAGGGTGGCCGGTTTTTGATTGAGATTTGGATCACATTTACACATACTGACACTTCCGATTAACCGACAGGAAACGCGCCGGATGTATTTCTTGCCTACGCCACCCTGAGTTGTGCCCGCCTGCTCGTTCGCCGCAGCGTGCGGCTCCCGTTCCCGCTCCGCGGGGAGGCGTTTTCATCTGTCAGAAGTGAATAATTCATGTTTAACCTGAGCAATTTCAGGATCGCGGACGTTAAGAATGAAGTCCTGGCGGGCTTTGTGGTGGCGGTATCGATGATCCCCGAGGCGGTCGGCTTTTCGCTGGTCGCCGGACTTTCGCCGATCGTCGGTTTGCATACCGCGTTCATCATCGGCCTGGTGACCGCGCTGTTCGGCGGCAAGCCGGGCATGGTGTCGGGCGCGGCCGGCTCGATCGTGGTGGTGTTGATGAGCCTGGCGGCGCAGTACGGCATGGGTTACGTGCTGTGGGCGACCATTTTTGCCGGCGCGATCCAAATTCTGATCGGCGTATTCCGGCTGGGCAAGTTTATCCGGCTGGTGCCGCTGCCGGCGATCCACGGCTTCGTCAACGGCTTGGCGATCGTCATCATGCTGGCGCAGCTGCATATGATTGCCGGGCAGGGGCCGTTAATGTACGGCCTGGTGGCGTTGGCTGTCCTGGTGGTGGTGCTGTTCCCGCGCCTGACCAGGGTCATCCCTTCTTCGCTGGCGGCGCTGTTGCTGGTGTCGGCGTTGGCGATCGGGTTCAACCTGCACACGCTGCGGGTCGGTGATCTGGCGGATATCTCCGGCTCGCTGCCGCACTTCAGCCTGCCGGTGGCGCCGTTCAATCTGGAGATGCTGAAGGTGGTGCTGCCGTATGCGGTGGTGATCGCCCTGGTCGGCCTGATTGAATCGCTGTTGACCATGACGGTGCTCGATGAAATGGGCGGAAAAAAGGGCAACGGCAACCGCGAAAGCATCGCTCAGGGCGCCGGCAATGCGATTTGCGGCCTGTTCGGCTGCTTTGCCGGCTGCGCGATGATCGGCCAGTCGATCATTAACTTTACCTCGGGCGGTCGCGGGCGCATTTCCGGCGTCGTCGGCGCCATTCTGCTGATCCTGTTCGTGGTCAGCCTGTCGCGTTATATCGGCCTGCTGCCGGTGGCGGCGCTGGCCGGGGTGATGCTGGTGGTGTGCTACAACACCTTCGAGTGGAGCTCGCTGCGCCGTCTGCGCCGCATGCCGAAGGCCGATGCGCTGGTAATGGTGATCGTCACCCTGATCACCATCTTTACCGATCTGGCGGTGGCGGTGATCAGCGGGGTGATCATCTCGGCGCTGGTGTTCGCCTGGCAACAGGCGCGCATTCGGGTGCGCCAGCGGCAGCTGGCGGGCGATGTGGCGGTGTATCAGCTCGAAGGCCCGCTGTTCTTCGGCTCCGCCGCGGCGTTCGCCGAGCTGTTCGATCCGAACAACGATCCGCACCACGTGGTGCTGGATTTCGCCGGCACCCGGGTGATGGACTCCAGCGGCGTGGAGGCTGTCGACAAGCTGACGGCGCGTTATCTGGCGGCGGGGAAAAGCATTCGTCTGCGTCACCTGAGCGGCGACTGCGTGCGTTTGTTAAAGCGGGCCGGGCCGTTCTGCAGCCATGAGCTGGACGATCCTGACTACTACGTGGCGGAAGAGGGCTACGATACCGACGATCGGCGGGTGGGAGAAGAGACCTTCAATACCCGCACCTAGCGGCAAGCAGCGGGCGTCAGGCCCGCTGCGGCAAGACTCAGGCCTGCGCCTTGAAGCTGTGCAGGCGCTGAACGGTTTTTTCCAGCCCGTCCTTCATCAGCATTTCGGTGCAGCGCAGCGATTCGTCTATCGCTTCATCAATCATCTTCTGTTCGCTGGCCGGCGGTTTGCCGAGCACGAAGCCCACCACCTTGTTCTTATCGCCCGGATGGCCGATGCCGATGCGCAGCCGGTAAAAGTTCGGGTTGTTGCCAAACTTGTTCTGAATGTCTTTCAGGCCGTTGTGGCCGCCGTTGCCGCCGCCGAGCTTGATCTTGGCCACGCCCGGCGGCAGGTCCAGCTCGTCATGCGCCACCAGGATTTCGTGCGGTTCGATGCGGTAGAAATTGGCCATCGCCAGCACCGCCTTGCCGCTCAGGTTCATAAAGGTGGTCGGCACCAGCAGGCGCACGTCGTTGCCCGCCAGGTTCAGCCGCGCGGTATAGCCGAAGAATTTGCTCTCTTCCTTCAACTGCTGGTTGTGGCGCCGGGCCAGTAGATCGACGTACCAGGCGCCGGCGTTGTGCCGCGTCTGGGCGTATTCCGCGCCCGGATTCGCCAGGCCGACTATCAATTTAATACTGCTCACTGGGAGATTCGCTATGATCGAGATAAGGGAAAGGGCAATAGTCTACCTGCCGGGGCCCGGAATGACAAAACCCTGATGCCGGATCGGCCTCTGCGGGAAAAGATGAATAATTCATTAGCTGAATAATTCAATTTGTCGGCTAACTGTCAGGATAGGGTTAAGAAGTGTCAATCTTTCTTTACCATTTGTGATCGCCTCCGCAATCCCCTTGCCAGGGCAAGGACTATACTTGACTTATCAAAGTGGGTTAACAGTTTGCAGCGTTATCCCGGTTGGCACATGGCACTATGGAGGTGGCATATGAAACGTAGAAACGCGGACAG
The DNA here is from genome assembly GCF_900187015.1 of Serratia ficaria. Lineage (NCBI taxonomy): Bacteria > Pseudomonadati > Pseudomonadota > Gammaproteobacteria > Enterobacterales > Yersiniaceae > Serratia > Serratia ficaria. Next base: position 2,169,652 of record NZ_LT906479.1, read on the forward strand.
AATGGGCAACTTTTTTATGGGGCTGGGGCTGGTCGTGATGGTCGGCGGGGTCGGATACTCCATTATCGCTGAAGTATCTCAGTTCAATTTACCCCAGTTTTTCGCGCATGGCGCGATCATGAGCATCTTCGTCGGCGCGCTGCTGTGGCTGGTTGGCGCACGTATCGGCGGGCGCGAACAGGTGGCGGATCGCTACTGGTGGGTAAAACACTTTGATAAACGCTGCCGAAACGATCAACATCGTTCGTCGCATTGATTAAAAAATCGGAAGGGACCCGGCGGTACGGCAAAGGAGAACTGCCGCGTATTCAGGTTTAAGGTCATGTTTGACTACGAGTAGAAAACCCGTTGTTGCTCACGCGCCAACGGGTTTTTCTTTATCTGCCGTCGAGCAAACGCCCCTTCCGGTACGGCAGGGCGCCGTACCGGAAAGGACGCGGATTAATGCTCGAACATCGCAGAGATCGACTCTTCGTTGCTGATACGGCGGATGGCTTCGGCCAGCATGCCGGACAGCGTCAGAGTGCGTACGTTTTTCAGTGCCTTGATTTCAGGCGACAACGGAATGGTGTCGCAGACGATCACTTCATCAATCACCGAGTTCTTGATGTTGTCCACGGCGTTACCGGAGAAGATCGGGTGCGTCGCGTAGGCAAATACGCGCTTGGCACCGCGTTCTTTCAACGCTTCAGCCGCTTTACACAAGGTACCGCCGGTGTCGATCATATCGTCGACCAGCACGCAGTCACGGCCTGCCACGTCGCCGATGATGTGCATCACCTGAGAAACGTTCGCGCGCGGGCGGCGTTTATCGATGATGGCCATATCGGTATCGTTCAGCAGTTTGGCGATAGCGCGGGCGCGCACTACGCCGCCGATGTCTGGAGAAACCACGATCGGGTTCACCAGATTCTGTTGCAGCATGTCTTCCAGCAGGATCGGGCTACCGAACACGTTATCTACCGGAACATCGAAGAAGCCTTGAATCTGCTCAGCATGCAGATCCACCGTCAATACGCGGTCAACCCCTACGCTGGAGAGGAAATCGGCGACGACCTTGGCCGTGATTGGCACGCGTGCGGAGCGCACGCGGCGATCCTGGCGGGCATAGCCGAAGTAAGGGATAACTGCGGTAATACGGCCCGCGGAGGCGCGACGCAGGGCATCAACCATAACAACCAGTTCCATCAGGTTGTCGTTGGTCGGGGCACAGGTGGACTGGATGATGAAAATATCACCGCCGCGTACATTTTCGTTGATTTGCACGCTCACTTCGCCGTCGCTAAAACGACCTACAGCGGCGTCACCAAGGCTGGTGTACAAACGGTTGGCAATACGTTGTGCTAGTTCCGGGGTGGCGTTACCAGCAAAAAGCTTCATATCAGGCACGAGAAGAACCTCAGGCTTGCGTCCAGAGAAGATATTGTCATACGGCCTTCGCCAAAGGGCAGTTGGCGACGCCGGCGCAATATACATACGGGTATGTAAAACTAAGTTGAGACGCAGGCAGCGCAGGGATAACAGGGCCAGGTGTGCATGACCCTGCGCAGCGAAACGTTGAGCTACGACTCAAACTGCCCGGAACGGATGCGATGTAGTGGAGAGACGTTAACGCCACGCGCTACAAAACCACGCAACCACACCGGGGCTTGATTTAACACCTGACGAGCGGCGGTTTCTGTGTCGAATTCAGCAAACACACAGGCACCCGTGCCAGTCAGGCGTGACGGGGCGTATTCTAACAGCCATGAAAGAAGCTGTTCAACCTCGCGAAAACGTTTTCTTGCGATAGGTTCGCAATCATTTGCGTACGGAGCCTGCAACAGCTCACTTAAGGAGCGAACCGGGGTATCTCTTTTTAATTCCGCGTCGCCGAAAATCACCGGCGTAGGGATGCCGACGCCGGGATGCGCCACCAGGTACCATTTTTCCTGCGGGTTGGCCGGCTGCAGCCGTTCGCCGATGCCTTCGGCAAAGGCGGCGTGGCCGCGCACGAACACCGGCACGTCGGCGCCGAGGCTCAGCCCCAGCTCCGCCAGCTGGTCGTCGCTTAGCCCGCAGCCCCACAGGGTGTTGAGCGCCACCAGCACGGTGGCGGCGTTGGACGACCCGCCGCCCAATCCGCCGCCCATCGGCAGGCGTTTCTCGATGCTGATGTCGGCGCCGCGCGGCGCGGTGGCCAAACCATGGCGATCGCAATGCTGCTGCAGCAGACGCGCGGCGCGCACGATCAGGTTCTGCTCGTCAGGCACGCCGTCCACCGGGGTCAGCAGGCGAATGCTGTCGTCCCGCCGCGGGTCCAGGGTCAGGGTATCGCCGTAGTCCAGAAACTGGAACAGCGTCTGCAGCAGATGATACCCGTCCTCACGTTGGCCGGTGATGTACAAAAACAGGTTGAGCTTGGCGGGAGAGGGCCATTGGCGAATCATTTGAGCGTCCAGTTATCCATTTTCAGCTTGATGCGCTGGTCGCCCTGTTTCAGCTCCAGGCGGCTCGGCAGCTGCGGTTTGATGTCGCCGTGGTAATCCTGGTAATCCACCGTCCAGGTCTGGCCGCCCTGCCGGTAGGTCAGCTTGTTCAGGCGATATTGGTCATCCAGCGCGAAGTCATCGGCTTCGCCCGGCAGGCCGAGCATCCACTGGCGCAGGTTGTCCAGCGGGATCGCCATGCCGGTCAGCTTGCGGATCATCTCTTCGGCGTTGTCGCTGACGTAGCGCTTGCCCTGATTATCGGTCAGCTGCACCACGTTTTGCTGCACGTTCAGATCAAGCTCGGTGCTGCCCAGCGGGTTGGTCAGCAGCAGGCGATAGCGCTCCGGGGAGAACTGCTGCCAGAAGAAGCGCGCGTACACCTTTTTCTGGTCAGACAAATAGGCGAAGGAGCCGCGGGTCTGGTATTGGCTGAGCTGCTGCACCGCCTGCTCGTGGGCGCGCCACTGCGGCGAGGTCGGGCTGGTGGCCGGACCGGTCGGCCTGGTGGTGGTACAGGCGGCCAGCACCAGGCTGGCCAGCGGGATCAGACGAAGCAAACTAACTTTGCGGATTGGCATAACTTTCTCTTGTCCTTTTGTCCTTGCGGGCATGCTCAGCGAAACCCGTTTTCAGCATTCACGCTAGCGGCGCGGCGCCGGCGCGTCAATTTTTTGCTGCATCGCGTTGAATCTTGCCGGCTTTGCCAGCGCAGCGCCAGGCGCGGGGTTTGCCATAAGATTAACACAATCGTTCGGCCGCGCCGCCGTTTGCGTCAGATTGCCGGCCCGCTCCCTCGGCCCAACGCGCGGCGTTTGCGCGAATAGCGTGCGGAATATCACAGACTGCGTTAAAATTCAGTAAGTCATGTCGTCGAACAATTATTCATCTTGCTGTATTTATTACGGATTTATCAATTGATGCTGCCTATATCAGCGATTGAACGGAAGATGCGGTTGTTGCTTTTATTGATCCCGCGCATCAAGTAGAATGCCGTTCAACGAGAACCCGTACCAACATAAGTATTACTCGAAGCAATGACCCTGCTGGCGTTAGGTATTAATCACAAAACCGCTCCGGTTTCTCTGCGTGAAAAGGTGACCTTCTCGCCAGAGTCTATCGATCAGGCGCTCTCCAGCTTGCTCCAACAGCCGTTGGTGCAGGGCGGCGTCGTGTTGTCTACCTGCAACCGCACCGAACTGTATCTCAGCGTGGAGCAACAGGAACATATTCACGAACAGCTGGTTGCCTGGCTGTGTGAATACCATCATCTGCGCCCGGAAGACGTGAAGAAAAGTCTGTACTGGCACCATGATAACGACGCGGTCAGCCACCTGATGCGGGTGGCCAGCGGGCTGGATTCATTGGTGCTGGGCGAGCCGCAGATCCTCGGCCAGGTGAAAAAGGCCTTTGCCGAATCGCAGCGCGGCCAGTCGCTTTCCGGCGAGCTCGAGCGCCTGTTCCAGAAATCCTTCTCCGTCGCCAAGCGCGTGCGCACCGAAACCGACATCGGCGCCAGCGCGGTGTCAGTGGCCTTCGCCGCCTGCACCCTGGCGCGGCAAATCTTCGAATCGCTGGCCGATCTGAACGTGCTGCTGGTCGGCGCCGGTGAAACCATCGAGCTGGTCGCGCGCCATCTGCGCGAGCACAAAGTGCGGCATATGATCATCGCCAACCGCACCCGCGAACGCGCTCAGCTGCTGGCGGACGAAGTCGGCGCGGAAGTGATCACCCTGCCGGAAATCGACGAACGCCTGGCGGACGCCGACATCATCATCAGTTCCACCGCCAGCCCGCTGCCGATCATCGGCAAGGGGATGGTGGAGCGAGCGCTGAAAGCGCGCCGCAATCAGCCGATGCTGCTGGTGGATATCGCCGTTCCGCGCGATATCGAGCCGGAAGTCGGCAAACTGGCCAACGCCTACCTGTACAGCGTGGACGATCTGCACGCCATCATTCAGAACAACCTGGCGCAGCGCAAGGCGGCGGCGGTGCAGGCTGAATCCATCGTGCAGCAGGAAAGCACCAACTTTATGGCCTGGCTGCGCTCACAGGGCGCGGTGGAAACCATTCGCGACTACCGTTCGCAGGCCGATCAAATTCGCGCCGAAATGGAAGCCAAAGCGCTGGCCGCCATTGCGCAGGGCGCCAACGTGGAGCAGGTTATCCACGAACTGGCCCACAAACTGACCAACCGTCTTATTCATGCCCCCACCAAATCCCTCCAGCAGGCAGCCGGCGACGGCGACGTGGAGCGGTTGCACTTATTACGCGACAGCCTCGGGCTGGATCAGCATTAGTTTTCTCTTATTAACAGGGTTTAATACCACGCATGAAGCCTTCTATTGTTGCCAAACTGGAAGCGTTACAAGAGCGCCATGAAGAAGTGCAGGCGCTGCTCGGCGACGCCGGCGTTATTGCCGAGCAGGACCGGTTCCGCGCGCTGTCGCGCGAGTATGCGCAGCTGACCGACGTCAGCCGCTGCTTCCTGGAGTGGCGCCGGGTGCAGGAAGACCTGGCGACGGCGGAAACGATGCTGGACGATCCGGAAATGCGTGAAATGGCGCAGGAAGAGCTGAAGCAGGCCAAGGCGGCGGCGGAAGCGCTGGAGCAACAGCTGCAGGTGCTGCTGCTGCCGAAAGACCCGGACGATGAGCGCGGCTGCTTCCTGGAAGTGCGCGCCGGCACCGGCGGCGATGAGGCGGCGATCTTCGCCGGCGACCTGTTCCGCATGTACAGCCGCTATGCCGAAACCCGCCGCTGGCGCGTGGAAGTGATGAGCGCCAACGAAGGCGAGCACGGCGGCTACAAGGAAGTGATCGCCAAAGTGTCCGGCGACGGCGTTTACGGCCAGCTGAAGTTCGAATCCGGCGGCCACCGCGTGCAACGGGTGCCGGAAACCGAATCGCAGGGGCGCATCCATACCTCCGCCTGCACCGTGGCGGTGATGCCGGAAGTGCCGGAGGCCGAAATGCCCGAAATCAACGCCGGCGATCTGAAAATCGATACCTTCCGCTCCTCGGGCGCGGGCGGCCAGCACGTCAACACCACCGACTCGGCGATCCGCATCACCCACTTGCCGACCGGCATCGTGGTGGAGTGCCAGGACGAGCGTTCGCAGCACAAAAACAAAGCCAAGGCGATGTCGGTGCTGGGCGCGCGCATCCGCGCCGCCGAGATGGCCAAGCGCCAACAGGCCGAGGCTTCCACCCGCCGCAACCTGTTGGGCAGCGGCGACCGTTCCGACCGCAATCGCACCTACAATTTCCCGCAGGGGCGGGTGACCGACCACCGCATTAACCTGACGCTGTACCGTCTGGACGAAGTGATGGAAGGCAAGCTGGACATGCTGATCCAGCCTATCGTGCAGGAATATCAGGCCGACCAGCTCGCCGCGCTGTCCGCCGAGCTTGAGTAATGGACTATCAACGCTGGCTGCAGGCCGCCGCCGCCAGGCTGACGCACAGCGACAGCGCCCGGCGCGATGCGGAAATCCTGCTGGGTTTCGTCACCGGCCGGGCCAGAACCTTTCTGATGGCGTTCGGCGAAACGCCGCTGCCGCCAGAACAGCAGCGGCAGCTGGAGACGCTGCTGGCGCGCCGCGAACGCGGTGAGCCGGTCGCCTATCTGGTCGGCGAGCGCGAATTCTGGTCGCTGCCGCTGTCGGTGTCGCCCGCCACGCTGATCCCGCGGCCGGATACCGAATGCCTGGTGGAATTGGCGTTGGAGCGTTTGCCGGCGGAACCCTGCCGTATTCTCGATCTCGGCACCGGCACCGGCGCCATCGCGCTGGCGTTGGCCAGCGAGCGGCCGGACTGCGCGGTTACCGGCGTCGACCTGCAGCCCGACGCCGTGGCGTTGGCGCAGCACAACGCGCGGAAGCTGAACATCGGCAACGCGCAATTTTTGCCGGGCAGCTGGTTTGCGCCGCTGGCCGGCCGCACCTTCACCTTGATCGCCAGCAACCCGCCGTACATCGACGCCGCCGATCCGCATCTGGCGCAGGGCGACGTGCGCTTCGAACCGGGCAGCGCATTGGTGGCGGCGGATCGGGGGCTGGCGGATTTGGCCGCCATCGTGCGCCAGGCGCCGCAGCATCTGCAGCCGCAGGGTTGGCTGCTGCTGGAACATGGCTGGCAGCAGGGCCGCAGCGTGCGCGAGCTGCTGCAGGCCGCCGGGTTTACCGCGGTCGCCACCCACCGCGACTATGGCGATAACGACCGCGTAACCCTCGGCCAATGGCCGCACTAACAGAAAACCAATAATAACGACGCGCAAAGCAATTTAAGGAAGCCCCATGACTGCATACACCGCATTGAAACATTTCCATTTGCTGACGGTCGCCATCAGTATTACCTTGTTTGTGCTGCGTTTCTTTTGGCAATGGCGCCAGTCGGCGATGATGAGCCGGCGCTGGGTCAAGATCGCGCCGCACCTTAATGACACGCTGCTGTTCGTCAGCGGCATTGCGCTGGTGGCGACATTCGGGTTTTATCCGTTGCTGGGTATGGACTCATGGCTGACCGAGAAGCTGTTTGGCGTTATTATCTATATCCTGCTTGGCTACGTCGCATTGGGCAAGAAGACCAAAAGCCAGAAGCTGCGCGCGTTGGCGTTCGTTCTGGCGTTGGGCTGTCTGTACCTGATAATTAAACTTGCCACGACGAAAATACCGTTTCTGATGGGATACCTATGAGTAGCATTGCTGATTTTGAATTTAACACCTCGCCGCTGAGCGAAGGGGTGATCCTGGTGTCGCAGTCGGTGCGGCGCGATTTCCCGGTTGCCGAGGTCGAGCGCAAGCTGCAGCAGCTGGTCGATGAAGCGCGCGCGGCGATGCCGCACGATCTGACTCAGGAACAGCAACTGGACGCACTCATCGAGCTGTTCTACAAAACCTGGGGCTTCGGCGGCGCCGGCGGCGTTTACCGCCTGTCCGACGCCATCTGGTTGGACAAGGTGCTGGAAGGGCGCCAGGGCACGCCGGTGTCGCTGGGCACCATTTTCCTGCACATCGCCCACCAGTTGGATCTGCCGCTGATGCCGGTGATCTTCCCCACCCAGCTTATTCTGCGCGCCGACTGGCTGGACGACGAAATGTGGTTGATCAACCCGTTGAACGGCGAAACGCTGAACGAACATCAGCTGGAAGTGTGGATCAAGGGCAACCTGGGGCTGGGGGCCGAGCTGGAAGACGACGACCTCGACGAATCGGAAAACGTCATGGTGGTGCGCAAGATGCTCGACACCCTGAAGGCGGCCCTGATGGAAGAAAAGCAGATGGAAATGGCGCTGCGCGCCAGCGAAACGGTGCTGTGCTTCGATCCGGACGACCCGTACGAGATCCGCGATCGCGGGCTGATTTACGCCCAGCTGGAGTGCAACCATATCGCCATTTCCGATCTCAACTATTTTGTCGAGCAGTGTCCTGAAGATCCGGTCAGCGAAGTGATCAAGGTACAGATCCATTCGATTGAGCCGAAACAGGTTACGCTGCATTAATTTATTCGATTTACCTTCAACAAAGGCGAAAGCATGAAACAGAAAGTGGTTAGCATTGGCGACATCAACGTAGCGAACGACCTGCCGTTTGTGCTGTTTGGCGGTATGAACGTGCTGGAATCGCGCGATCTGGCGATGAGCATCTGCGAACACTACGTCACCGTGACGCAAAAACTGGGCATCCCTTACGTTTTCAAAGCCTCTTTTGATAAAGCCAACCGTTCTTCCATCCACTCGTACCGCGGTCCGGGCCTGGAAGAAGGGATGAAGATTTTCGAAGAAATCAAAAAAACCTTCGGCGTGAAGATCATTACCGACGTGCACGAAGCGGCGCAGGCGCAGCCGGTGTCCGAAGTGGTCGACGTGATCCAGCTGCCGGCGTTTCTGGCGCGCCAAACCGATTTGGTGGAAGCGATGGCGAAAACCGGCGCGGTGATCAACGTGAAGAAGCCGCAGTTCGTCAGCCCGGGCCAGATGGGCAACATCGTCGACAAGTTCAAGGAAGGCGGCAACGACCAGGTGATCCTGTGCGATCGCGGCAGCAACTTTGGCTATGACAACCTGGTGGTCGACATGCTGGGCATCAACGTGATGAAAAACGTGACCGGTGGCCATCCGGTGATTTTCGACGTGACCCACGCGCTGCAGACCCGCGATCCGTTCGGCGCCGCTTCCGGCGGCCGTCGCGCGCAGGTGGCTGAGCTGGCGCGCGCCGGCATGGCGGTCGGCCTGGCCGGTTTGTTCATCGAAGCGCACCCGGAGCCGAACAGCGCCAAGTGCGACGGCCCGTCCGCGCTGCCGCTGGACAAGCTGGAGCCGTTCCTGGTGCAGATGAAAGCCATCGACGACCTGGTGAAAAGCTTCCCGGAGCTGGATACCAGCAACTAAGCGCCAACGGCGTCATAAAAAAGCCCGACTCTCGTCGTAATGCTTGTCAGTTAGCGTTTTCTGCAGGCGTCCGTGAAATTTTCGGTCGATAAAGGTGAGATGCGCCATGAGGATCCCGCGCCTCGACCGAGCAAGGGACCGTGGGCGCGGTCCCTTGCAACCCGCGCCTTTGCCCTATCAGACGGTTGGCTGTGCCAACTCCCCTCCCTCCGTCCCGTCGCATCACGGCCGGCTACGACAGGCGTCCCTGCCTGTCTCGCCTGAAACCGCCGTCCTTGGCGGTTTCGCCTATGCGCCGCTCCTGCGTTCGGCGTCTTCAAGGGCGCCTAACATCGTGCTCATCCCATCATTTTCACTGTCTTCCATAACGTAATATCAAACGGAGGGGACAAGTTGCCCGGTGGCTGCAGATTCGGGTGTTGACCTTGGGCGCGCATCGCCGGCTGCCGAGCAAGACGGCGTTGTCAGGGGCAACCGGCCAGGGAAGGCCGGTTGAGGCGAGACTAACAGGGACGTTTGTCGTAGCCGACCCGCCCGACAACGCTGGTGCAGCGAGGGAACCCGTAGGGCAGACGGTGTTAAGCGGAGGCGCGGGTGGAGGGGCCGCGCCTTCGGCCCCTCCAATTGCCGTACATTGCGGTAGCAGAGAAATACAGGGTATTTACGGCAATTCCTCCTGCGCAGAGCGTACAGAGGTTGGATAAAAAAATGCCAGTCAGGCTTAACTGACTGGCATTACGACTCTCGTCGGGCTTTTTTTTTAACCGTCCAGCGCCGCCAGCGCTTCCGGCAGCGTCGGATAAAAGTGCAGTTTCCCTTCGATCGGCTGTACCCGCGCCCGCGCCAGCGTTTTCAGCGGCTGGAACGGAATATCCGTGATCGCCAGCCGCTTGCCGGCCGGCAGCTCGTCGATAAAGCGCTGCAGGGCGCTCAGCCCGCCGGCGTCCAGCACCGGCACCGCATCCCACTGCAGCACGATCACCTGATACCCTTCGCTGCGCGCCAGCAGCTCGGTAAAGATGCGTTCGGCGGCGGCGAAGAACAGCGGTCCGTTGACCCGCAGCACCAGGCGGCCGCGGTCGGCGCTCAGCTCGCTCAACCGGGTCATGCGGGCGATGCGCCGCATGAACAGCAGCGAAGCCAGCACTATGCCGACGGTAATGGCGATCACCATATCGAACAGTACCGTCAGCGACATGCACAGCAGCATCACCAGAATGTCGTCCTTGGGCGCCCGGCGCAGCAGATACACCACCTTATGCGCCTCGCTCATGTTCCAGGCCACCATCAGCAGCAGCGAAGCCATCGCCGCCAGCGGCAGGTAAGACAGCCAGGGCGCCAGCACCAGCAGCGCCAACAGCACCAGCAACGCATGGATGACGGCGGACACCGGCGAGGTGGCGCCGGCGCGCACGTTGGCGGCGGAGCGGGCGATGGCGGCGGTGGCGGTGATGCCGCCGAAGAACGGCGCAATGATATTGCCGGCGCCCTGGCCGATAAGCTCGGTGTTGGAGTGGTGTTTCTTGCCGGTCATGCCGTCGAGCACCACCGCGCACAGCAGGGATTCAATCGCCCCCAGCATCGCCATCGAGAATGCCGCCGGCAGCAGGGCGGAGAGGGTGTGCCAGCTCAGCGAAAAGGGTTTGCCGTCGCCGCCCGGCAGTTCCCAGGGCAAGACCAGCTGCGGCAGGATCGGCGGAATGCCCTGGCCGCGGCCGCCGTCGGCCAGCAGGTAGCTGAAGCGGGAGCCGATGGTCGCCACCGGGTGGTCGAACAGCGCCAGCGCGCCCATCAGCGCGGTGCCCGCCAGCAGCGCCGGCAGGTGACCCGGCACCCGCAGGCCGAGTTTCGGCCAGAAAATCAGGATCAGCAGCGTGACGGCGCCGATCAGCGTGTCGCCGACGTCCAGCGTCGGCAATGCCTGCAGCAGGGCCAGCAGCTTGCCGACGTAGTTTTCCGGCACCTGCTCCAGCTGCAGGCCGAAGAAGTCCTTGATCTGCATGGTGCCGATGGTAATGGCGATGCCGGAGGTAAAGCCGAGGGTGACCGACAGCGGAATATACTCGATCAGCCGGCCAAAGCGCGCCAGCCCCATAATCACCAGGAACAGCCCGGAGAGCAGGGTGGCGATCAGCAGCCCGGCCAGGCCGAACTGCTGCGATACCGGGTAGAGGATCACCACAAAGGCGGCGGTAGGGCCGGAGACGCTGTAGCGCGAGCCGCCGCTGACGGCGATGACGATACCGGCGACGGCGGCGGTGTACAGCCCGTACTGCGGCGGCACGCCGCTGGCGATCGCCAGCGCCATGGCCAGCGGGATGGCGATGATGCCGACCGTGACGCCGGCGATGGCGTCTTTCAGCAGGCGTTGCAGGGTATAAGGTTCCCGCCAGCAGGCGTCGATCAGTGCGCTGAAGGGGCGAATTCTGTTGATTTCATGCGTTTTCATCTAAGGTGCAAACCAAATCTTTAAAAGAGAAAGGAATGGCGGGCCAGATGAGGTCCGTCGCGTCGCGTCAGGTCATACCATACGCCCATTGGCCGAAGGATTACCAGACCTGCATCAAATTGGCGCGGGAAAAGAAATGCGCGGGTTTTGTCATGGCGGGCATTTGATTTTACCCAGCCAGGCCGCGTATCCGGCGGCCGTGGCGGGGGATTTAAAGTGGTTTTTGGCGCTTAGTGGACGGCGGGTAAGGATAATCCGAGAAACTGGGCCAGAGTGCTGACCAGCAGGTGGTGGTCCTCCAGCTGCGGCGCGCCGGAAATGCTGACGCTGCCGATGCAGCCGACGCCGCTCAGGTTGAGCGGGAAAGCGCCGCCGTGCACCGAATAGTCGCGCACGCTCAGACCGTATCGCTCTTCCAGCGTCGATTGCCGCTGCTGCAGCCGCAGGCCGATGGCGTAGGAGCTTTTGTGGAAATGCTTCACCACGTTGCGTTTGCGCCGCACCCAGTCGGCGATATCCGGCGTGGCGCCGGGCATGGCGTAATAAAACAGCGTTTGCCCGGCCAGTTGGATTTCGATGGCGATCGCCAGGCGGCGCTGCTCCGCGGCGGCTTTGAGCGCCGCGCCCAACGCCCAGGCGGTGGTATGGTCGAAATGGCTGAAGGTCAGCGCCGCTTCCTGTTCGCTGAGCGCGCGCAAATCATCGTCTAAAGTCATGGCGGTCCCCGTTAATCTTGGCGATCGACAGAGTATCCCGAACGCCAGGCGTGGAGATAGACGCCTTGGCGATAAGATAGAACCGCAACGTCGGGGGCCGACGCGGCCAGATATGCTGCGGGGAGTGCCCCGGCGTTGCCGCCGGGGGGCGGATCAGATTGCCAGGGTATGCTCGCGGAAGGCGCTCAGCAGATCTTCGACAAACTTCAGGCGTTTCTGCCGATCGGTCAGATCGAGCATGAATTTCAGCTTGCTCGGCCCGTCCAGGCGATAAACCTGCGGATTGCTCTGCAGCAGGCCGATCAGATAGCCCGGATCGACGCGGTTCTTGTCGCCGAACTCGATAAACCCGCCGCGTTCGTTGCCTTCGATGCGCTTGATGCCCAGCGTCTGCGCGTGCTGGCGCAGCGCCGCGCTTTGCAGCAGGTTGCGCGCCGGATCCGGCAGCAGGCCGAAGCGGTCAATCAGCTCCACCTTCAGCTCTTCCAGCTCGCCGTCGCGTTTGGCGCTGGCGATGCGCTTATAGAACGACAGCCGAGTGTTGACGTCTGGAATGAAGTCGTCCGGCAGCAGGGCCGGCATGCGCAGCTCCACTTCGGTCTGGCTGCTGGTGAGATCTTCCAGCGATGGCTCGCGGCCATTTTTCAGCGCGTCGACCGCGCTTTCCAGCAGCTCCATATACAGCGAGAAACCGACGGTGGTCATCTGGCCGCTCTGGTCTTCCCCCAGCAGTTCGCCGGCGCCGCGGATTTCCAGGTCATGGGTGGCCAGCGCGAAGCCGGCGCCCAGGTCTTCCAGCGAAGCGATGGCCTCCAGCCGCTTGTGGGCGTCGGTGCTCATGGCCTTGGGATTCGGCGTCAGCAGATAGGCGTAGGCCTGATGGTGCGAACGGCCGACGCGGCCGCGCAGCTGGTGCAGCTGCGCCAGCCCGAAGCGGTCGGCGCGTTCGATGATGATGGTGTTGGCGCTGGGAATGTCGATGCCGGTTTCGATAATGGTGGTGCAGACCAGCACGTTGAAACGCTGGTGATGGAAGTCGTTCATCACCCGTTCCAGATCGCGCTCGCGCATCTGGCCGTGGCCGATGGCGATGCGCGCTTCGGGCACCAGCTCCGCCAGCTTCTGCGCCGCCTTTTCGATGTTTTCCACGTCGTTGTACAGGTAGTAGACCTGCCCGCCGCGCAACACCTCGCGCAGGATCGCTTCGCGCACCACCAGGCTGTCGTATTCGCGCACGAAGGTCTTCACCGCCAAACGACGCGCCGGCGGGGTGGCGATAATCGACAGATCGCGCATGCCGCTCATCGCCATGTTCAGCGTGCGCGGGATCGGCGTGGCGGTCAGCGTCAGGATGTCCACGTCGGCGCGCATCGCCTTGATGCGTTCCTTGTGGCGCACGCCGAAGCGGTGTTCTTCATCGACGATCAGCAGCCCCAGGTCTTTCCAGCGCAGATCGTTCTGCAGCAGCTTGTGGGTGCCGATGATGATGTCGACCTTGCCGTCGACCGCGTCGTCCAGCACCTGCTGCTGCTCTTTGGCGCTGCGGAAGCGCGACATCATCTCGATGCGCACCGGCCAGGTGGCGAAGCGATCGCGGAAGTTGTCGAAGTGCTGCTGGGCCAGCAGGGTGGTCGGCACCAGCACCGCCACCTGCTTGCCGTTTTCCACCGCCAGGAAGGCGGCGCGCATCGCCACTTCGGTTTTGCCGAAGCCGACGTCGCCGCACACCAGGCGATCCATGGCCAGCGGTTGGCACATGTCGCTCAGCACGGCGTTGATCGCCTGCTCCTGATCGGGGGTGGTCTCGAACGGGAAGGTCTGGCAGAACAGCTGATACTGTTCGCGGTCGTGTTTAAAGGCGAAGCCGGTCTTGGCGGCGCGCTGGGCGTAGATGTCCAGCAATTCGGCCGCCACGTCGCGCACCCGTTCGGCGGCTTTTTGCCGCGCGCGGGTCCAGGCGTCGCCGCCCAGCTTGTGCAGCGGGGCGTTTTCATCCGCGCCGCCGGCGTAGCGGCTGATCAGGTGCAGCGAAGACACCGGCACGTACAGCTTGTCTTCACCGGCGTAGGACAGGATCAGGTATTCGGCCTTGATGCCGCCGGCTTCCAGCGTGGTCAGGCCGACATAGCGCCCGACGCCGTGCTCCAGGTGCACCACCGGCTGGCCGGGATGCAGCTCCGCCAGGTTGCGGATCAGGGTATCGGTGTTGATGGTGCGGCGGTTGTCCTGCCGGCGGCGGCTGACGCGCTCGCCCAGCAGATCGCTTTCGCAGATCAACGCCCGGTTGCGCATGCCGTCGAGGAAACCGCGCTCGGCAGCGCCGACCATCATGTAGCGGCCGGCCGGCTGCGCCTGATCCAGATGCTGGATCAGCGAGGTGCCGAGCTTGATGCGGCCGAGCAGGTCCTGCAGCGTTTCGCGCCGGCCCTCGCTTTCGACCGAGAAAATCACGCTGCCGTCGAAGCCCTCGATAAAACGGCGCAGGTGGTCCAGCGGCGCCTTGTTCTGCGCCTGCACCGCCAGATCCGGCAGAGTGCGGTAGTCCAGATTGGTGTTGCCGGCCCTGGTCGGCAGGTCTTCGGTTTTCAACGCCATGCGCGGCCAGGCTTTCAGCTCGCCGAACAGCGCATCGACGCGCAGCCACAGGGTGTCCGGCGCCAGCAGCGGGCGCATCGGATCGACGCGGCGGTTTTCGTAACGCTGGTTGACGTCCAGCCAGAAACGCTCGGCGGCGCTCTCCAGATTGCCGGTGTTGACGATCAGGGTGTTGGCCGGCAGGTAGCTGAACAGCGACGGCAGCGGCTGGCTGAAGAACAGCGGCTGCCAGTATTCGATGCCGGCCGGCCAGGTGCCTTTGCTGACCTGCTGGTAGATGTGTTCGGCGTCGCGCCGCACCTCGAACTGCTCGCGCCACTGGCTGCGGAACAGCTCGATGGCGTTTTTGTCGGTCGGGAACTCGTGGGCCGGCAGCAGGTTGATGGCGTCCACTTCGTTCAGCGTACGCTGGGTGTCGACGTCGAAGGTGCGCAGGCTGTCGATCTCGTCGTCGAAGAAGTCGATGCGGTAGGGCTCTTCGCTGCCCATCGGGTACAGATCGAGCAGCGCGCCGCGGGTGGCGAACTCGCCGTGCTCCATCACCTGATCGACGCTGCGGTAGCCGGCCTGTTCCAGCTGGGCGCGCAGTTTGTCGCGCGACAGGCGCTGGCCCTTTTTCATCACCAGCGCGTGGCCATGCAGGAACTCGTGCGGGCAGACGCGTTGCATCAGGGTATTGACCGGCAGGATTATCACGCCGCGCACCATGGTCGGCAGGTGATACAGGCTCGACAACCGGGCGGAGATGATTTCCTGATGCGGCGAGAAGCTGTCGTACGGCAGGGTTTCCCAGTCCGACAGCGTGGTCACCATCTGGTCGGTGAACTGCTGGATCTCGTCGCGCAGCCGCAGGGCATTCTGCATGTCCGGGGCAATCAGCATTACCGGCCCGTTATGGCGTTCGACTATCTCGGCGCACTCCACGGCGCAGGCCGAGCCGGTCAACTGGCCGAGCTGGCGCAGGTCGCCCGCGCGTTCGGGCAGGGAATAACGGGGGGATGAGGAACGGTTACGGCTATCGGAAGTGCTCATTCAGGTATCTTTAATCAATGTGTTAGAGTTCGCCCCGGCACAAATAACAAGCGCCTTTATCCTGGTTATAGTAGCCCAGCGGCCGCCAAACTGACACAGATAAAAGCGCTACGCCTTGATTTTTCGCCTGATATTAACGACGTTAATTTTCGCCGGCCAGAGCCAGGTACTGCCCGATCTTGTCTACGTCGACATTGCCGCCGCTGACGATGACGCCGACCTTTTTACCGCGCAAATCGAGCAGGGCGTTCATCGCCGCCGCGGCCGCCAGGCAGCCGGTCGGTTCGACTACCATTTTCATCCGCTCCATGAAGAAGCGCATTTGCCGGCACAGCTGCGCGTCGCTGACCGTCAGAATGCCCTCGACGCAATCTTGAATAATCGGGAAGGTCAGCCGCCCGACCTGCTGGGTTTGCGCGCCGTCGGCGAGGGTGTTCGGCACCGGAATGCGTACCGGTTCGCCGCGCAAAAAGGCTTGCTGCACGTCGTTGCCCGCTGCGGGTTCTACGCCATACACGCGGCACCCCGGCGACCAGTGCCGGGCCGCCACCGCGCTGCCGGCCAGCAGCCCACCGCCGCCGGTACACACCAGCAGCACGTCCAACGGCCCGACCTCTTCGAACAGCTCCTTCGCCGCGGTGCCCTGGCCGGCGATCACCTGCGGGTAATCGTAGGGCGGCACCAGCGTCAGGCCCCGTTCGGCGGCCAGCCGTTGGGTTATTTCCTCGCGGTCTTCACTGTGGCGCCGGTAGATAACCACGTTAGCCCCATAGCCGCGCGTCGCCGCCAGCTTGGCGGCCGGGGCGTCGTCGGGCATCACGATGGTGGCGCTGACGCCCAGCTCGCGCGCCGCCAGCGCCATCGCCTGCGCATGGTTGCCGGAAGAAAAGGCGATCACTCCGGCGCGCCGCTGCGCCTCGCTCAGTTGAGCGATGGCGTTATAGGCGCCACGAAATTTGAAGGCGCCGACGCGCTGAAAATTCTCGCATTTGAAGAACAGCCGTGCGCCGGTGAGATGATCGGCCTGACGCGAGGTCATCACCGGGGTGCGAACGGCATGCCCGGCAATAACCTCGGCGGCGGTGGAAATATCTGCGGCGGTGATGCAATGGAGCCTTGAACTCATAACGACCTCGCGCGGGGGAAAAGGGGAATTGATTGTCACGAAGTTTTAATTTACTCTTTGTAAAGTTATTGTCAAATGGTTAACTTAATGAGCGATCTCAGGCAGGAAAACGCGCTGTTGCTGCGCGAAGCGGAAAAAATTGTCCAGGCGCTGGGCGCGATGTTCGCCCCGGGGTGCGAGGTGGTGCTGCACGACCTGACCCAGCCGGATCACGCCATCGTCGCCATCGCCAATAATCTGTCCAACCGCCGCATCGGCGACGCCGCGACGGAAATGGGGCTGGAACGCATCGCTTCGCCGGAATTCCCCGACGTGGTGCAGAACTACGCCAGCGCCTTCCCGGACGGCCGCCCGGCCAAAAGCACGTCCATCGGCCTGCGCAACAGCCAGGGGGCCTTTGTGGCGGCGATTTGCCTCAATCTGGACGTGTCTATCTTCAACAGCGTCACCGCCATCCTGCAGCAGCTGACGGCGGTGGTGCAAAGCGCGCCGCAGGCGGTTGAGGGCGCTCGTTCGCTGTCGGACATCGCGGCGGTGATCAACGCCTTCGCCGCTTCGCACGCCACCCAACCGCGCGCGCTGTCTTCGGAACAGCGCTTGCTGGTGATCCAACAGCTGAAGCGGCAGGGGTATCTGCAGCTGCGCGGCGCGGCCACCATGGCGGCCGAAGCGCTGGGCATTTCGCGGGTGTCGGTCTATAACCTGCTCAAACGCGACGCCGGGTGAGGCGGCGCCCGGCGCAATAAAAGGCCGCCGGGTGTTCCCTAAACGGGGGAGAGCCTTTATTATCCAAGACTACTTTGCTTAAGCTACGGCAACAAAACGGATTTCATGTATCAACCTGTCGCGTTATTCATTGGCCTGCGCTACATGCGCGGGCGGGCCTCAGACCGCTTCGGGCGGTTTGTTTCCTGGCTTTCCACCATCGGCATCACGCTGGGGGTGATGGCGTTGGTCACCGTGCTTTCGGTGATGAACGGTTTTGAAAAGGATCTGGAGAACAACATTCTCGGCCTGATGCCGCAGGCGTTGATCACCGCCAGGCAGGGGTCGATCAATCCGCAGCAGCTGCCGGCCTCGGCCGCGCAGGGGCTGAAGGGCGTCAGCCGCGTCGCGCCGCTGACCACCGGCGACGTGGTGCTGCAAAGCGCCCGCAGCGTGGCGGTCGGCGTGATGCTCGGCGTCAACCCGGACGAAGCCGATCCGCTGACCCCTTACCTGGTCAACGTCAAACAGCAGCAGCTGCAGCCGGGCCGGTACAACCTCATCATCGGCGAGCAGCTGGCGGGCCAGCTCGGCGTCAAGCGCGGCGACTCGCTGCGCCTGATGGTGCCCAGCGCCAGCCAGTTCACGCCGATGGGCCGCATTCCCAGCCAGCGTCTGTTCACCATCGTCGGCACCTTCCACGCCAACAGCGAGGTGGACGGCTATCAGCTGCTGGTCAATCAGCAGGACGCCTCGCGCCTGATGCGCTATCCGGCCGGCAACATCACCGGTTGGCGCCTGTTCCTGCAGCAACCGCTGACGGTCGACACCCTCAGCCAGCAGACGCTGCCGCAGGGCACCGAGTGGAAAGACTGGCGTGAACGCAAGGGCGAGCTGTTCCAGGCGGTGCGCATGGAGAAAAACATGATGGGGCTGTTGCTCAGCCTGATCGTGGCGGTGGCCGCGTTCAACATCATCACCTCGCTCGGCCTGCTGGTGATGGAGAAGCAGGGCGAGGTCGCCATTCTGCAGACCCAGGGCCTGACCCGCCGGCAGATCATGTCGGTATTCATGGTGCAGGGCGCCAGCGCCGGCATCATAGGTTCACTGCTCGGCACGCTGCTCGGCGTGCTGCTGGCCACCAATCTGAATAACCTGATGCCGATCCTCGGCGCGTTGATCGACGGCGCTTCGCTGCCGGTGGCGGTCGACCCGCTTCAAGTGACGATCATCGCCGTGGTGGCGATGGCGGTGTCCCTGTTGTCCACGCTTTACCCTTCATGGCGCGCTGCCGCCGTACAACCCGCTGAGGCTTTACGTTATGAGTAACCATCTTTTGCTGCAGTGCGACAACCTGTGCAAGACCTATCAGGAAGGCCATCTGCATACCGACGTGCTGTGCAATGTCAGCTTTGCCATGCAGCCGGGCGAGATGATGGCGATCGTCGGCAGCTCGGGCTCCGGCAAAAGCACCCTGTTGCACCTGCTGGGCGGGCTGGATTCGCCGACCTCCGGCGAGGTTATCTTCAAGGGCCAGTCGCTGAACGGCATGTCGTCGGCGGCCAAGGCCGAGCTGCGCAACCGCCAGCTGGGCTTCATCTACCAGTTCCACCACCTGCTGCCGGACTTTACCGCGCTGGAAAACGCCGCCATGCCGCTGCTGATCGGCGGCACCAAGCCGGCGCTGGCGCAGGAAAAAGCCATGGAAATGTTGGCGGCGGTCGGGCTGGAAAAGCGCAGCAAGCACCGCCCCTCCGAGCTGTCCGGCGGCGAGCGCCAGCGCGTGGCGATCGCCCGCGCGCTGGTCAACAGCCCGGCGCTGGTGCTGGCGGATGAACCGACCGGCAACCTGGACAAACGCACCGCAGACAGCATCTTCGATCTGCTGGGCGAACTCAACGTGCGCCAGGGCACCACCTTCCTGGTGGTGACCCACGATCTGCAGCTGGCCAAGCGTTTGAGCCGCCAGTTGGAAATGGCCGACGGCCACCTGCAGGCGCAGCTGACCCTGATGGGGGCCGAGTAATGGCGGGAGCCTCACTTTCCTTCCTGACGGCCCTGCGTTTCAGCCGCGGCCGCAAACGCGGCGGCATGGTGTCGTTGATTTCGGTGATCTCCACCATCGGCATCGCGCTGGGGGTGGCGGTCTTGATCGTCGGCCTGAGCGCGATGAACGGTTTTGAGCGCGAGTTGAAAAACCGCATTCTGGCGGTGGTGCCGCACGGCGAGATCGAACCGGTGAAGCCGCCGTTCAACGGTTGGCCGTCGATTCTGCAGCGGGTGGAAAAGGTGCCGGGCATTATGGCCGCAGCGCCTTACATCAACTTTACCGGGCTGATGGAAAACGGCGCGCAGCTGCGTGCGGTGCAGGTCAAAGGGGTTAACCCGCAGCAGGAAAGCCGGCTCAGCGCGCTGCCGCAGTACGTGCAGGGCGACGCCTGGGCCAACTTCAAGGCCGGCGAACAGCAGGTGATCCTCGGCAAGGGCGTGGCCGACGCGCTGGGCGTCAAGCAGGGCGCCTATGTCACGGTGATGATCCCCAACAGCGACCCGGAAATGAAGCTGCTGCAGCCGAAGCGCATTCGTCTGCAGGTGACCGGCATTCTGCAGCTCAGCGGCCAGCTGGATCACAGCCTGGCGTTGGTGCCGCTGGCCGACGCGCAGCAGTATCTCGATATGGGTGACAGTGTCACGGGCATCGCCATCAAGGTCAACGACGTGTTCGCCGCCAACAAGCTGGTGCGCGACGCCGGCGAGGTGACCGATTCCTACGTTTACATCAAGAGCTGGATCGGCACCTACGGCTACATGTACCGCGACATCCAGATGATCCGCGCCATCATGTACCTGGCGATGGTGCTGGTGATCGGCGTGGCCTGTTTCAACATCGTTTCCACCCTGGTGATGGCGGTGAAGGACAAGAGCGGCGATATCGCGGTGCTGCGCACCCTGGGGGCCAAAGACGGCTTTATCCGCGCCATCTTCATTTGGTATGGCCTGCTGGCCGGGCTGGTGGGCAGCCTCAGCGGCGTGGTGGTCGGGGTGATCGCCTCGCTGCAGCTGACCAACATCATCAAGGGCATCGAAAAGCTGCTTGGGCATTCATTCCTGTCGGGCGACATCTATTTTATCGATTTCCTGCCTTCCGAGCTGCACTGGCTGGACGTGGCGATCGTGCTGGCGACCGCCATCGTGCTCAGCCTGTTGGCCAGCTGGTATCCCGCCAGGCGCGCCAGCCGCATCGATCCGGCGCGGGTGTTGAGCGGACAATAGACAAAATGGGGAGGCAGAGATGCCGCCCCCTTTTTTTAGCCTGAGGGTGGGTTATGTACTACGGTTTCGATATGGGCGGCACCAAGATTGAACTGGGCGTGTTTGACGAAAATCTGCAGCGCATCTGGCAGAAGCGGGTGCCGACGCCGCGCGAGGATTATTCGCAGCTGCTGGCGACGCTGCGCGATCTGACCCATGAAGCGGATGCCTTTTGCGGCCGGCGCGGCAGCGTGGGCATCGGCATTCCCGGCTTGCCCAACGACGATGACGGCACGCTGTTTACCGCCAACGTGCCGGCGGCGATGGGGCAGCCGCTGCCGCGCGACCTGGCCGAACTGATCGGCAGAGAAGTGCGGGTAGACAACGACGCCAACTGTTTTGCGCTGTCGGAAGCCTGGGACGACGAGTTTCGCCGTTATCCGACGGTGCTGGGCATTATCCTCGGCACCGGCGTGGGCGGCGGGCTGATCGTCAACGGCAAGACGCTGACCGGGCGCAACTATATCGCCGGCGAGTTTGGCCATTTCCGCCTGCCGGTGGACGCTCTGGAGGTGCTGGGACGTGACATACCTCGCGTTGCCTGCGGTTGCGGCCACCAGGGTTGCATAGAAAACTACATTTCGGGCCGCGGTTTTGAGTGGATGTACGCCCACTTTTACGGGCGGCACTTGCCCGCCACGCAGATTATTGCGCATTATCAGGCGGGTGAGCCGCAGGCGGCGGCTCACGTCGAACGCTTTATGGCCGTGTTGGCGATTTGCCTGGGCAATTTGCTGACCATTCTGGATCCGCATTTGGTGGTGATCGGCGGCGGGCTGTCGAATTTTGACGCCATCTACCGCGAGCTGCCGCAGCGCCTGCCGGCGCACCTGTTGCGGGTGGCCAGGCCGCCGCGGATTGAAAAGGCGCGCTACGGCGATGCCGGCGGCGTACGCGGGGCGGCGTTCCTCAATTTGGTACGCCCGAGCTAATTGGCGTTGCCGGCGGGTGACCAACAACGCGGCAACGCCAGGCAAGAAGGGCAGTCAAGGACAAGTAAGGAGAGAGTTAATGCACACTCGCCATCGGCTGTGCCAGTTTCGCAAGAGTAAGCATGTGCTGCATCAGCGCTTTCGTTCACGCATTTTTCACCGTGACACCATGGCGGCGGCCGAGCTGAAAAAGCCGTTTGTCGTGGTGTTGACCGGGGCCGGCATTTCGGCCGAATCGGGCATTCGCACCTTCCGCGCCGCGGACGGGCTGTGGGAAGAGCACCAGGTCGAAGACGTCGCCACGCCGGAAGGCTATCAGCGCGACCCGGCGCTGGTGCAGGCGTTTTACAACGCGCGCCGCCGCCAGCTGCAAACGGCGGAGATCGCGCCCAACGCCGCTCACCGCGCGCTGGCGGATCTGGAAGAGTGGCTGGGGGACAACTTCCTGCTGGTCACGCAGAATATCGATAACCTGCATGAACGCGCCGGCAGCAAGCGGGTGTTGCACATGCATGGCGAGTTGCTCAAGGTGCGCTGCACCAGCTCGGGCCAGGTGTTCGACTGGCCGGAAGATCTCGGCGTCGACGACCGCTGCCACTGCTGTCAGTTTCCGGCGCCGCTGCGCCCGCACGTGGTGTGGTTCGGCGAAATGCCGCTGGGCATGGACGACATCTATCAGGCGTTGGCCAAGGCCGACTTTTTCGTCGCTATCGGCACCTCCGGCCACGTCTATCCGGCGGCCGGTTTCGTGCATGAGGCGCGGCTGGGCGGGGCGTACGCCATGGAGCTGAACCTGGAGCCGAGCCAGGTGGAGAGTCAGTTCGACGAGAAGCATTACGGCCCGGCCAGCGAGGTGGTGCCGCGCTTCGTGCACAAATTCCTGGTGGGCAAGGTGGCGCGAGCGGATCGGCCATAAGGCGTGAGGCGGGGCGCAATGCGGATTGCGCCCCGGCGGCTGAGCGGGCCTAGCGGCCGGCTTTCAGCTTCTGGAAGTAGCTTTCATACAGCGTGCTGGCGTCGCCGACGTCGTTTTGCCATTCCCCGTTGTTGATCACCGACTCGTCCGGATACAGCGATTTGTCGTTGGCGATCTCCGGCGACAGCAGCTTTTTCGCCGCCAGGTTAGGCGTTGGGTAACCGATAGTTTCCGCCACCTGCACCGCAATTTCGGGCCGCAGCAGGAAGTCGATCAGCTTCAGCGCGCCCTCGACGTTCTGCGCATTGGCCGGAATGGCCAGGCTGTCCATCCAGAAGATGCCGCCTTCTTTCGGCCAGACGATCTCCAGCGGGGTGCCCGCCTGGCGCGCCACGAAGGCCGAACCGTTCCACACCATCCCCAGATTGACTTCCCCCTCCATAAACGGGTTGCCCGGGTTATCGGAGTTGAAGGCCAGCACGTTCGGCATCAGCTTCTGCAGCTCGTGGTAAGCGGCCTCGATCTGTTTGGGATCGGTGGTGTTGCCGGAGTAGCCCAGCTTGCGCAGCGCCATCTGGAACACTTCGCGCGCGTCGTCGGTCAGCAGCAGGCGGCTCTTGTACTGCGGCTGCCAGAAATTGGCCCAGGAGGTGATCGTGGTCGGGTCGAGTTCGTCGCTGTTGACGCCGATCGCCGTCGCGCCCCAGATGTAAGGGATCGAATAGTCATTGTTGGGATCGAAAGGCTTGTTCAGCAGGTTGGGATCCAGGTCTTTGAAATGGCTGAGCTTGCTTTTGTCGATCTTTTGCAGCATGCCTTCTTTGCGCATTTTGGCGATAAAGTAGGTTGAAGGCACCACCAGATCGTACGCGCCGTCCTTGTAGGTCTTCAGCTTGGCGTACATGGATTCGTTGGATTCGTAGGTGGAGTAAATCACCTTGATGCCGGTTTCCTTGGTGAACTGCTCCAGCAGCCCCGGCGGGACATATTCAGTCCAGTTATAGAAGTACAGGGTTTTGCCGTCAGAGGCGTTTGCAGAGCACATGCTCAGCGCCACCATCCCGGCTGCGAGCAGATGTGACCACTTTTTCATGCAGCGTATCCTTCAGCAGTATTTAGCCGTTCCCGTATGCGCCGCCGCCTGCCGCGGTGCGTCATACCCCAGAAAAAGGTCATTATAGGTGCCGGGGTCCAGCGGGTAAAGGCGGTTATCCCGTTGGCAAATCAGCGATTTTACCGACCGACAGCGTGTCACAGTTTTATCGCTGCCCGCTGGACAGCCGTGCACGCGCATGAGAAACATAATCTTAGTGAATAAGCAGGGGGTGGCGGTGAATTTCAAACAGGTTTTCAGCCAGGCGGATCTCAGCAAGACGGACCTGGCCATTCTCAACTGCATTCTCGACAATCCGGACGCCTGCATCGATGACGGCATCCGAGCGGTGTCCGCCCGCTGCTACAGCTCGCCGTCCACGCTGGTGCGTTTGGCCAAGAAGCTGGGTTTCCGCGGTTATCTGGAGCTGGTGTATTTCATCAAGTTCAACCTGGCGATGGCGCCGGCCTATTTGGCGGAGCGGCAGGGGCCTGCGGCGGTCAGCGCGCAGCAGCAGGCGCAGTTTCTCGACCTGCTCGACCACGGCAAGATTCTGATCCACGGCAGCGGCTTCTCGCAGCTGGTGGCGCAATACATGTACAACAAGTTTATGACGTTGGGCATCGACAGCTACCTGTCGCTGTGGCCGGATTTCGACATTCTCGATCGGGAAACGCGCTTTCGCTTCAATATGGTGATCGTGATTTCAAAGTCGGGCAACAGCGGCTCGGCGCTGAGCTGGGGGGAGGCGGTGAAGCGCAACGACATTCGCCTGGCGGCGTTCTGCGGCGATGGCGACAGCCCGCTGGCGCAGCAGGCCGACATGCGCTTTATTTATGAAGACCGGCAAAAATATGACCACGATATTTATTATCCCAATCCGTTCTTCGGCCACTGCCTGCTGGGATTCGAAAACCTGATCAAGGCCTGGTTTGAACGGCGCAGCCGCTGAAAGCCGCGCCGTCGCCGCTACCGCCAGTGTTCGGCATATTGCCGGTGGGCCTGCAGGTACTCTTCCACCAGCGTTTTCGCCAGCGAATAGGAGTTCACCAGCGGGTGCACCATCAGCGCCTTGATGGCCTTTTGCCGATCGCCGGTTAAAATCGCCGCCACCGCCAGCCGTTCATACTCCTTCACCCGGGCGATCAGGTTTTTCTGGGTATCGGGGATGTCGCGCATTTTCACCGGATGGATCCCGGCGCTGCTCAGTTCGCAGCTGATTTCAATCACGTCCTCCGGATGCAGGAAATCCAGCGTGTCGTTGTTCTGCATCGAGACGACGACGCGTTTTTGCTGGCCGCTGTTCACCGCTTCCAGGATGTCGATCGCCACGCCGGCGTAGCCGCCGCTGTCCGGCTGTTCGATAAACTGCTGCAGCGTCAGCATTTCGCGCTCTTTCACCTTGCCCTGGCTGGATTCGCGCTGCATATACGAGTTCTCGCGCGTCAGGTAATGGCTGAAATAGACGCTGAAGGCCTGTTCCAGTTGGCGGGGAATGTCCAGCTGCGCCAGGCTCGCCAGCATCTGTCGGTTGATGGCCGCAATCTGCTCGCCGCGGGTTTCTCCGGCGCTGACGATGGCGGCGATCGCCTGCTCGCGGTAGTAGTAGTAGTACAGATACTCGTTGAGCATCAGGTTATCCGACAGCGTCACCAGCTCCGGCGAGAAATATTTCATGCAGGTGTCGCGGTACAGGCGCGGATCCGCCAGCAGCCTGTCGGTCACCGGTTCGCCATTCACCCGCGCATTGCGGAACCAGGACAGGTGATTCAGGCCGAAGCAGTCGATGCTCAACTCCGCTTCGCGGCAGCCCAGCAGCTCGGCCAGTTCGCGGATAAACTCGCTGGGCGCATCGCAGATGCCGTACACCCGGCGGGTGAAGCCGGATTTGATGATAGCCTCGGTGACCATGCCGGAGGGATTGGTGAAGTTGAACAGCACCGCGTCAGGCGACGACAGCTGCTCGATCAGGCGGCAGTAGTCGACGATTGCCGGGATCGAGCGCAGCGCCATGGCGAAGCCGCCGGCGCCGGTGGTTTCCTGCCCCAGCACCTGGTGGTTGAGCGCAATGCGTTCGTCATGGATGCGGCCTTCCTCGCCGCCGATGCGCAGGGTGGTGATGATATAATCCGCGCCGCTCAGCGCCTGGCGCGCGTCGCTGGTCAGGCTGAAGGCGATATCGCCGCGGATGCGCTGGAACACCCCCTGGGCGATGGCGCCGTAAATCGCCAGCTTGTGCTGGTCGGTGTCCATAAACACCACCTCGGTAACGCCGATGCGGTGAGCGTTATAGGCGATGGACTTCGCCAGGAACGGCGAGCGCACGCCGCCGCCGCCCAATACGGTAAGTTTCATTCGATATCTCCCATTAATCATTTCACAGAGTGGCTAAATACTTCTCAACCTGATTTTTCACCTTGCCGACGGTGACGCCATAAATAACCTGCACTTCACGCCGATTTTTCACCACCCCTTTGGCGCCGGTGCTTTTTAATGCCGCTTCGTCTACCTGTTGCAGGTCTTTTAATTCCACCCGCAGCCGGGTAAAGCAGTTATCGACGGAAATGATATTGTCCTTGCCGCCGAGGGCGCGAATAATAATGCCGCTCAGTTCATTCGGTTGGTTCTTGCTGTTCTGATAATCCTGTTTGGAATACAGTTTGACGTCGTCCCGGTCTTCACGGCCCGGCGTTTTCAAATTGAGTTTCAGCACCAGGGTTTTGAACACCAGGTAATAGACCGCGAATTGCACCAGGCCAATCACCACGTATAGCGGCCAGCGGGTAAGGGTGGCCGGCAGCGGCAGGTTGTACACCAAAAACTCGATCAGGCCGCTGGCGCCCCAGGGGCGCACCTCGAACAGGTTGCAGGCCACCTGCGACAGCGCGGTCAGCACCGCGTGGATCACCCACAGCAGCGGTGAGATAAACAGGAAGGTGAATTCGATAGGTTCGGTGATGCCCACCAGAATTGACGTGGTGATGGCGGGGATCAGGATCGCCTTGGCCAGCGTTTTTTTCTCCGGTTTGGCGGTGCGGTAAAACGCCAGCGCCGCGCCCGACAGGCCGAAAATGGTCACCATGCCCTGTTGCGAGAAGCGCAGCGCCTCGTTCATCAACGGCGAGATGCCCGGGTCGCGCATATAGGCCAGGAAGATCGCCTGCGAGCCGGAGACGGTATGGCCATCCTGCACGATAGAGCCGCCGATGCTGGTGAGCTGGAACGGCGACCAGATAAAGTGGTGCAGCCCGGTGGGAATGAGGAATTTCTCGAAGAAGCCGTAAACGAACACGCCGAGCGAGCCGGAGCTTTTCATAAAGCCGGTCAGCGAGATCAGGCCGTGCGAAATGGCCGGCCACAGGTAGCTGAAGGCGATGGCGTATACCAGGATCACCGGCGTCATGGCGATCAGCACCAGCTTGGCGCCGCCGTACACCGAGAACACGCCGCCCAGCTCGACGTTGCACAGGCGGTTATGCACCCAGGCGATGGTGACGCCGAGGATCAGGCCGAGGAAGATGCCCATGTCCACCACGGTGAAGCCCAGCAGCTCGGTCTGCCCGGTGCCGTAGTGTTCGCCGTTGATTTTTTGCGCCACCTGGCCGCTGAGCTGCAGATAAGAGGCGTTGGCGCCGAGAAACATGATAAAGCACATTACCGCCACCAGCGCCGCTTCGCTTTTTTTATCCCTGGCTAATCCGTAGGTAATGCCGATGCAGAAAATCAGGCCGAGGTTGCCGAATAATGGCCAGAAGGTATCGCCGATCATTTTTCCGACATGAAAAATGCCGGAACTTTCATTAACCAGCGTGGGATTGGTGAGAATAGAACTTAATGCCAGTATCAGGCCGATAACCGGCAGAAAAAATATCGGTCCCATCATGGCTTTGGAAAAAAGCTGCAGCTTGTTCAAGATATTATCAATAATACCTTTCATGGCAGTTCCTTTTTTATATTTTAGTGGATACGACGTTGCTGATCATGCTCCCTGAAAAGATGAAAGTGATAATGGCGAGCCCTGCCTGGGTTCAGTTATAGGGGGAAAGATCCGGCGAAGCAATTGGCGGGAGGAAATAGGCACCGGTGGTCAGCGAATGACAACCGGTGCCGGTCGTGAAGGCGGGAGCAAAAGGGCGCCGCAGCGCCCTGCGGCGTCAGCCGGCTTTGGGACCGCGATCGCGCATGACCCACTGGCTGGCGATCACCAGCACCAGCGACAGCAACAACAGTATGGTGGCCAGGGCGTTGACCTCCGGCGATACGCCGACCTTCACCATCGAATAGATCTTCAGCGGCAGGATCTCGTAGCTGGGGCCGGTGACGAACGAAGACACCACTACGTCGTCCATCGACAGCGTGAAGCTCAGCAGCCAGCCGGCCGCCACCGCCGGCATCGCCAGCGGCAGGACTATCTTGCGCAGGATGGTGACTTCGCCGGCGCCGAGATCGCGCGCCGCCTCCAGCATTTTCACGTCGAAGCCTTTCAGCCGCGAATAGACGGTGACCACCACGAACGGCAGGCAGAAGGTGATGTGCGAGAACAGCAGCGACCAAAAGCCGAGCGAGATCCCCAGCAACATAAACAGCACCAGCAGGGAAATGGCCATCACGATATCCGGCGACATCATCACCACGAACAGCATGCCGCTGACGAACGGCTTGCCGCGGAAGCGGTAGCGATACAGCGCCACCGCGGTCAGCGAGCCAATCAGCGTGGCGAAGGTGGCGGACAGCACCGCCATGGTCAGCGAATGGCCCGCCGCCTGCAGCAGGCTGTCGTTGTTGAACAGCATACCGTACCAGTGAGCGGTGAAGCCCCGCCAGCTGATGCCAAAGCGCGAGGCGTTGAAGGAGTTGACGATCAGAATGACGATCGGGATATACAGGTAAGCGTATACCAGCGTCATAAAGCCGCCGCGCAGCAGACGGCCGATCATGCCAGATCCTCCTTCTTGTTCAGCAGCCGGGCGGCACGGTAGTAGACCAGCAGCAGCAGGCCCATGACCAGCGTCAGACAGATGCTGGTGGCCGCGCCGAACGGCCAGTCGCGAATATTGAGGAACTGGCTTTTGATCACGTTGCCGATCAGCAGGTTCTTGGCGCCGCCCATCAGATCGGCGACGAAGAACAGCCCCATGGCCGGCAGCACCACCAGCAGGCAGCCGGCGATAATGCCCGGCATGGTCAGCGGCACGATGATGCGGATAAAGGTCTGCAGCTTGCCGGCGCCCAGATCGCGCGCCGCTTCCAGGCAGGACTTGTCGAGCTTTTCGATGCTGGAATAAAGCGGCATCACCATAAACGGCAGCAGAATGTACACCAGCCCGAGGGTCACCGCCTCTGAGGTGTACATGATGCGCAGCGGTTTATCGATCAGCCCAATCCACAGCAGCGCGTCGTTCAGATAGCCGCGGGTGCTGAGGAACAGCTTCAGGCCGTAGATGCGGATCAGCGAGTTGGTCCAGAAGGGCACAATCAGCAGAAACAGCAGCAGCGGCCGCAGCTTCTGCGGCAGGCGCGCCAGGATGAAGGCGAACGGATAACCGATCGCCAGGCAGCACAGGGTGGCGATCAACGCCATGTTCAGCGAATGCAGCAGCACCTGGGCGTACAGCGGGTCGAACAGCCGGCTGTAGTTGTCCAGCGTGAACACCAGCCGCACCAGGTTGGCGTCGTCGCGCGTCAGGAAGCTGGTGCCGATGATCATCAGGTTCGGCATAAACACGAACAGCAGCAGCCAGGCCACCACGCTGACGATCACCGTATTCTGGAAGACCTTACGCGATTTCTTCATCGGCCAGCACCACCTCCCAACTTTCGACCCAGGTCACCGCCATCTTCTGATCCAGCGAGTGGTCGACGTCCGGATCGTCCTCGTTGAAAAACTCGCTGACCATCACCGTCTTGCCGTTTTCCAACTCGACCACCGACTCCAGCGTCATGCCTTTGTAGTTGCGCTCGCGCACGTAGCCGATCAGGCCGTCCGGCTGTTCGCCGTCGTTGACTTCCTCTACCCGCAGGTCTTCCGGCCGCAGCAGCACCTTCAGCCGCTGGCCCGCTTCGACCGGCAGCTCGGCGTAGATATCGCACTGGCGCCCTTCGACGTCGGCGCGCACCCGCTGCGGATCGAGGCGCTGCAGCACCACGGCGTCGAAGATGTTGATCTCGCCGATAAAGCTGGCGACGAACAGGTTCTTCGGTTCTTCGTAGATTTCACGCGGCGTGCCGTCCTGCTCGATGCGGCCTTCGCGCATCACCACAATGCGATCCGACATGGTCAGCGCCTCTTCCTGATCGTGGGTGACGAACACGAAGGTGATGCCCAGCTTGCGTTGCAACGCTTTCAGCTCGTTCTGCATCTGCTTGCGCAGCTTGTAGTCCAGCGCCGACAGCGATTCGTCCAGCAGCAGCACCTTCGGCTTGTTGACCACCGCGCGGGCGATGGCCACCCGCTGTTGCTGCCCGCCGGAAAGCTGGCCCGGCCGACGCAGGGCGAACTGATCCAACTGCACCATGCGCAGCGCCTCTTCGACGCGCGGCGTCAGTTCGGCGCTCGGAACTTTTTGCATGCGCAGGCCGAAGGCGACGTTTTCAAACACCGTCATGTGCGGAAACAGGGCGTAGCTCTGGAATACGGTGTTGACGTGGCGATGCTCGGCGGGGATGGCGGTGACGTCCTGGCCGTCGAGCAGGATGCGCCCCCGATCGACGTCTTCCAGACCGGCGATCAGGCGCAGCACGGTGGTCTTGCCACAGCCGGAAGGGCCGAGAATGGTGAGGAATTCGCCGTCGTTAATCGTCAGATCGAGATCGGCAATGATCGTTTTGCCGTCGAACCCCTTGCTCAGGGCATGCAGTTCAACGAGGGGTGTCAGAGAGGATTTCTCAGTCATTTATAGTGTCACTCTATCCCGTGGGCTAATGCAGATAGAACCGCAACTGGAAAAGACTGCCGGAGCTCGCGGGGCTAACCCGTTGATCAAATGAAGCTCAAAACCAGCTGCGCCAATGGAAATTTTTAGAGCGCGCATGATAGACGTTGACTCGCGGAATTGAAAGCCGTTCCGGCCCAGATGCGTCGTTTTTCATCATGATAGCGGCAGATGACCCTAATATGACAGCTAATCCCCCGCTGAAATCATCACAGACTTTAATGACATTCGTTAAATCTGGTTAAAAATGACCTGACTCAATATTTGATCCGGATCGGTTCCGCATAATGAAACGCGATATTCTGAGGGCCGCTACCATGGATAAACTACTTGATCGCTTTTTCAACTACGTCTCTTTCGACACCCAATCCAAAGCGAACGTCAAGCATGTGCCGAGCACCGACGGGCAGCTGAAGCTGGCGCGCGCGCTGCAACAGGAAATGATCGAACTGGGATTTGAACGGGTGTCGCTCAGCGAGCACGGCTGCGTGATGGGCACCTGGCCGGGCAACGTCGCCTGGCCGGTGCCGGCGATCGGTTTTATCGCCCATCTGGACACCTCGCCGGATTTCAGCGGCAAGCACGTCAATCCGCAGATCGTCGAAAATTACCGCGGCGGCGACATCGCGTTGGGCATCGGCGATGAGGTGCTTTCGCCGGTGATGTTTCCGATCCTGCACCAGATGCTGGGCCAGACGCTGATCACCACCGACGGCAAAACGCTGCTGGGCGCCGACGACAAGGCCGGCATCGCCGAAATCCTTACCGCCATGGTGCGCCTGCGCCGGCGCAAGATCCCGCATGGCGATATCCGCGTGGCCTTCACCCCGGATGAAGAGGTGGGCAAGGGCGCGCAGCTGTTCGACGTGGCGGCGTTCGACGCCCAATGGGCCTATACCGTGGACGGCGGCGGCGTCGGCGAGCTGGAGTGCGAAAACTTCAACGCCGCGGCGGTGACGGTGAAAATCGTCGGCAACGGCGTCCATCCCGGCAGCGCCAAGGGCGTGATGGTCAATGCGCTGTCGCTGGCTACCCGCATACACCAGGCGCTGCCCGCCGATGAAACCCCCGAAACCACCGACGGCTATCAGGGCTTTTACCACCTCAGCAGCATCAAGGGGCACGTGGAGCGCGCCGAGATGCACTACCTCCTGCGCGACTTCGAGCGCGAAGGCTTCGAGGCGCGCAAACGCAAGATGGTGGAGGTGGCCCGGCAGGTGGGCAAAGGCTTGCCGCGCGATTGCTATATCGAAGTGACCATCGAAGACAGCTATTACAATATGCGCGAACAGGTTGCGGAGCATCCGCAGGTGATTGCGCTGGCGCAGCAGGCGATGCGCGACTGCGGCATCGAACCGGTGATGAAGCCGATCCGCGGCGGCACCGACGGCGCTCAGCTGTCGTTCCGCGGCCTGCCGTGCCCAAATCTGTTTACCGGCGGTTATAACTACCACGGCAAGCACGAATTCGTGTCGCTGGAGGGGATGGAGCAGGCGGTGGCGGTGATCGTGCGCATCGCCGCGCTGACCGCCGAGCGGGCGCGATAAACGACGCTTGCCTTTGTCATAATTGCTTGCCGCAACAATGATTTGCTCTTAGTGTGAGGGAACACTTTTTAAGCGCAAGGACTTGCAGTATGAGCACTGAGTACCGCATCGACAGCCAGAGCCTGGGGCAGTTCGTTCAGGCCATCTGGCGCCAGGCCGGTAGCACGGCGCGCGAGGCCGAACTGGTGGCCGAGCACCTGGTGCAGGCCAATTTGGCCGGGCACGATTCGCACGGCGTCGGCATGATCCCCAGCTACATGGCCTCGCTGGCGCAGGGGCAGTTGCAGCTTAATCAACACGCCGAGGTGGTGCGCGACGCCGGCGCGGTGCTGACCGTCAACGGCGGCCGGGGCTTTGGCCAGGTGGTGGCCAACGAGGCGATGGCCAAGGGCATCGAACGCGCCGGGCAACTGGGGCTGGCGGCGGTGGCGTTGCACAATGCGCACCATATCGGCCGCATCGGCCACTGGGCGGAACAGTGCGCCCGCGCCGGCTTTATCTCGATTCACTTCGTCAACGTGGTGGGCGATCCTATGGTGGCGCCATTCGGCGGCAGCGATCGCCGCTTCGGCACCAATCCGTTCTGCGTCATCTTCCCGCGGCCGGGGAAAACCCCGCTGCTGCTGGACTTCGCCACCAGCGGCATCGCCTTCGGTAAAACCCGCGTGGCCTACAACAAAGGCTTGCAGGTGGCGCCGGGCTACCTGATTGACCAGCATGGCCAACCGACCCGGGAACCTAAGGTGATGCACCAACAGCCGTTCGGCTCGCTGCTGCCGTTCGGCGCCCACAAGGGCTATGCGCTGGCGGCGCTGTGCGAGATCCTCGGCGGCGCGCTGTCCGGCGGCCGCACTACCCATGACGCGACCCTGAAGGCCGACAGCGACGCCATCTTCAACTGCATGACCACCCTGATCCTCAACCCGCAGGCCTTCGAGGCGCCGGCGATGCAGGAAGAGGCCGAAGCCTTCATCGACTGGGTCAAGGCTTCGCCGCCGAGCGACGGCCAGCCGATCGCGGTGCCGGGCGAGTGGGAAGAGGCCAACCGCGCGGCGCGGCTGCAGCAGGGCATCCCGGTGGACGCCAACACCTGGCGGCAGATTTGCGCCGCCGCGCAGCAGGCCGGCATGGCGGATTCCGAGCTGGACGGCTACCGCGCCCAGGCGCGGCAGGCATAAAAAAGCCACCCGAATGGGTTAATGCTTGTCAGTTAGCGTTTTTCTGCGGGCGTTGGAGAAGTTTTCGGTCGATGAATATGAGATGTACCATGAAGCTCACGCGCCTCGACCGAGCAAGGGACCGTGGGCGCGGCCCCTTGCAACCCGCGCCTTTGCCCAATCAGACGGTTGGCTACGCCAACGTTACTCGGCCCCTCCAAGTGCCGTTCATTGCGGTAGCAGAGAAATGCAGGGTATTTACGGCAATTCTTCCTGCACGGAGCGAACAGAGATTGGATAAAAAAATGCCAGTCAGGCTTAACTGACCGGCATTACCCGAATGGGTGGCTTTATTGTTTCAATCGTCAGCTCAGTCGTTAAAGTACCAGTACCCGCTGTTGACCAGCGCGGTGAGCAGCGCCAGGAACGACGGATCGTCCAGCGCCTCGCCGAGCAGGGCGGCGTCGACGCTGAAGTGCTGGCACAGGGCGTTTGCGGCCTGCAGGTGTTCGGTGTCGATCAGTTCGCCGTTGACGAAGCACTGGTCGCCGACGCGCAGCACGCGCAGGCCGCCCAGGCGTTGCAGCAGCTCGCCTTGCTGCAGCAGCTCGTAAATTTCACCGGCCTGATACGGCGGCTCCGGCGGGGAGATGTCCAGCTCGTGGCGCGACTGCGAGGTAAACTCGCCGAACCAGTGCTGGAAGTGTTCCGGCTGCTGCACCAGTTCCAGCATCATCTGCCGCAGCGCGTCGACCTCCTGCGGCAGCACCTCGGCCGGCTGCTCGCGCAGCTTGATGTCCGGATCGCTGTAGCGCTTGCTGCCCAGCTCACGCGCCAGCACGTAGTCGGCGAAGCCGCTGACCAGTTCGCGGCCGTTCGGCGCGCGGAAGCCCACCGAGTAGTTCAGCGCGTTTTCCAGCGCGTAGCCCTCGTGCGGGAAGCCCGGCGGGATATACAGAATGTCGCCCGGTTCCATTTCTTCGTCGATGATGGCGTCGAAAGGTTCTACCTGCAGCAGGTCCGGATGCGGGCTGTGCTGTTTCATCGGCAGCTTCTCGCCCACCCGCCAACGGCGGCGGCCGGTACCCTGGATGATAAACACGTCGTACTGATCGAGGTGCGGGCCGACGCCGCCGCCCGGCACCGAGAAGGAGATCATCAGGTCATCCATTCGCCAGTCCGGCAGTTGGCGGAACGGGCGCATCAGCGCGCTGGAAGGCTCATGCCAGTGATCCACCGCCTGCACCAGCAGCGACCAGTTATTCTCGCCGAGGTGATCAAAGCTCTCGAAGGGGCCGTGCGCAACCTGCCAGCGGCCGTCCTGATGGCTGACCAGGCGGCTGTCCACTTCGTTTTCCATCGCCAGGCCGGCCAGCTCATCCGGGGAGATCGGATCGATAAAGTTTTTGAAGCCGCGCTTCAGAATCACCGGACGTTTTTGCCAATAGCGTTGCAAAAAATCGTTCCAGTCCAGATCTAATTGATAATCCATGTTCTATTCCAGGAGAGAGGAGTGAGCCTGAGTGCGATTATACGCGTCATGCTTCAAACTGCATCTTTGTTGGCTACGTTTGCTCACCTGAATCGCTTACTTCGGTAAGCTCATCGGGCTTGCTCACTGGCCGCCGCAATGCAATTCGAATTATTTAGAGTATATAGCGAGGTTTGGCCCCGTGGATCGGGGCCCGAGCGCCAGAATTCATTCGTTGTGGTGGGTGTCGTGCTGGCGGGCGAAGGTCACCTGCATGCGCGCGCCGCCGAGCGGGCTGTCGCTGATGGCGATTTGGCCGTCGTACTGCTCGATAATCTCCGCCGCCACCGACAGGCCAAGGCCCTGGCCCGGGCGCAGGGTATCGACGCGCTGGCCGCGCTGGAAGATCAGTTCGCGTTTGCTTTCCGGAATGCCGGGGCCGTCGTCGTCGATGACGATGGTCAGGTTTTTCTCGGAATGCAGCGAGGTGATCTCGACAAACTCCAGGCAGTATTTGCAGGCGTTTTCCAACACGTTGCCCATCACCTCCATAAAGTCGTTCTTCTCGCCCACAAAGGTCACCTCCGGCGAAATGTCCAGCGTGATCACCACGCCTTTGCGCTGGTACACCTTGTTCAGCGCCACCGTCAGGCTGTCGAGCAGCGCCGGCACCGAATGGATCTCGCGCGTCAGCACCGTTTGGCCCGAGTTGATGCTGGCCCGGTGCAGGTAGTAGCCGATCTGCTGCGAGATGCGGCCGATCTGATCCAGCATGATCGGCTCGGCCTCCTCGATGGTGGTCTGCTTGCCGGAGCGCAGCGAACGCAGGGTGGTCTGCAGCACCGCCAGCGGGGTTTTCAGGCTGTGGGTCAAATCGGACAGCGTGGTGCGGTATTTGGTGTAGCGCTGGCGTTCGTTGCGCACCAGAATGTTCAGGTTGCGCACCAGCCCGCGCAGCTCGCTGGGGGGATTTTCGTCCAGCTGTTCCCGCTCGCCGTTTTCCAGTTCGCCGACCTGATTGACCAACGCCTTGATCGGCCGCAGGCTCCAGTAGGCCGCCAGCCACAGCAGCGGCACCACCAGCAGCAGGTTGGCCAGCAGCACGTAGCTGAACCATTCCCACACCACGTCGGAACGCTGCAGCTCCTGCGGAATGCTGTCGACCACCACGATGGTCAGCGCCGGCAGCCGCGCGGTGGCGGCGTAGGTGTTGACCGCCACCGAGTGGGTCAGCGCATTCCGGTCGGTGTCGTCATAATCTTTCAGCTGATCCTGCGCCTTGGGGTTGTTGCCCAGCACTTCGCTACTGATGCGGGTGTCGGTATCGATTTCGTAGAAACCGGATTCCTCAAGCCACTCCTTGTTGATCAGCTTCTCCAGCTCCGGCACCTTGCGCTGGCTCCACAGCAGCTTGCCCTTGTCGTCGTAGATGAACACCAGGGTAGGGAAGTTGAGATCGAGATCGGGGGGAATGGCGATGGTGAGCTTGTTGTCTTTCCACTGCGCCAGGCTGAAGAACAGGTTGCTTTCGCCGCGCAGCAGGCGGAAGGCGGTCTTGTCGAAGCTGACGATATAACCCACAACCGCCACCAGGCCGTAGGACAGCGACAGCGCCAGGATCACCCCGGCGGTCGCCATCAGAAAACGGGCGCGCAGCGAAAACGGTTTTTTATCCTTGTTGAACATGATGTTCATTTCGCGTCAAATCGATAGCCTTGGCCACGCACCGTGGTGATCACTTCCTGCGGATACTCCGCCTGAAGTTTTTTGCGCAGGCGGCCCATCAGCACGTCGATGGTGTGGCTCTCGCGCAGTTCGGCGTCCGGGTACAGCTGCAGCATCAGCGAATCTTTGCTGACCACTTTGCCGGCGTTGCGGATCAGCGTCTCGATGATGGTGTATTCAAAGGCGGTCAGCTTGATCTGCTGTTCGTTCACGCTCAGCTCGCGGCGCGACAGGTCGATCTGGAACGGCGGCAGCACGATAACCTGAGAGGCCAGGCCGCTGTTGCGGCGCATCAGCGCCTGCATGCGGGCGATCACCTCTTCCAGATGAAACGGCTTGGTGACATAGTCGTCGGCGCCGGCTTCCAGCACCGCCACTTTGTCCTGCCAGCTTTCACGCGCCGTCAGCACCAGGATCGGCAGCTTCATCTGGTGAGCGCGCCAGCGGCGGATCAGGCTCAGGCCGTCTTCGCCCGGCAGGCCGAGATCGACGATCGCGATATCCGGCGCATGCTCCTGCAGGAAGTAGTCGGCCTCTTTGGCGTCTTCAGCGGCATCGACCTGATGGCCCATTTCACGCATCTGAACGGAAAGGTGGTGGCGCAGCAAACCATTATCTTCAACAACCAATACTCGCATGGGGGACTCCTGTGACTATGCGGGTGAACATCCTGTCACCCACGCTCTATAAGGTAACACGCTTTACGGCGTGCCTAGGGATAACGCGCGGCCACCTTGTCCATTCGAAGAAAACGCTGACGTTATGGTAGGTATAACCTGCTCAGGCCGCAAGCGAGCCGGGAAATATGCGCTATCAATTTTTGTGCCGAATCATTATCGGCAACGGCTGATAAACGCTGAATAAACAACGGCGGCACAAAATTAAACGAAACTTAAACGCGAGGCGGCTCGACCCGCGGTACAAAGTGTGAGCAAGATCGTTGAAAAAACTCAAAGGTATTATTAAGGTATTATCAAGGTATCAAATTGATGCCAACACCAGGCCCTTACACCGCCGCCCCGGTTAACCCGGCCGGCCCTGAGTCAGCAAGGATATAATAATGAAACGTCCTCATCTGAAGCTGTCCGTCATGATGTTTGCAGAATGGTTTATCTGGGGGGCGTGGTTTGTCCCCCTGTGGCAGTACCTGAACAAGCTTGGCTTTACCCCGGCGGAAATCGCCTGGTCCTACAGCAGCACCGCCATCGCCGCCATTTTGTCGCCGGTGCTGGTGGGGGTGATCGCCGATCGCTACTTCGCCGCGCAGAAAGTGCTGGGTTGGCTGCACCTGGCGGGGGGCGGGCTGATGTTCATCATCGCCTGGCAGACCCAGTTCTCCAGCTTCTTCCCGCTGCTGGTGCTGTACGCCATCACTTACATGCCGACCGTGGCGCTGACCAACAGCATCGCCTTCGCCAACATCGCCGACGCCGAAAAAGAGTTTCCGCGCATCCGCGTGCTGGGCACGCTGGGCTGGATCGCCTCCGGTCTGGTGATCGGTTTTATGCTGCCGCCGCTGTTGGGCAGCGCCAATATCTCCGACGGCAATCTGCCGCTGATCATCACCGGCATCGCGTCGCTGCTGCTCGGCCTGTACAGCTTCGGTTTGCCCAACACCCCGGCCAAGGGCAGCGGCCCGGTGGACGTCAAGGCGCTGCTTGGCCTGAATGCGCTCGGCCTGCTGAAGGATCGTTCGTTCGCCACCTTCGCGCTGTGTTCCTTCCTGTTTTGCATGCCGCTGGCGTTCTATTACCAGTTCGCCAACGGCTATCTGACCCAGGTCGGCCTGCCGGACGCCACCGGTTGGATGACCCTCGGCCAGGTGTCGGAAATCTTCGCCATGCTGGCGCTGCCGCTGCTGCTCAAACGCTTCGGCATCAAGAAAGTGCTGATGCTCGGCTTTGTCACCGCCGCCATCCGTTACCTGTTCTTTATCTACGGCGGCACCGCCGACGTCTGGGCCTACAGCATGCTGTTCCTCGGCATACTGCTGCACGGCGTCAGCTATGACTTCTACTTCGTCACCGGCTACATCTACGTCGACAAAAAAGCGCCGCCGCACATGCGCACCGCGGCGCAGGGCCTGATCACCCTGATCTGCCAGGGGCTGGGCAGCTTTATCGGCAACTGGCTGGGCGGCCGGGCGATGACCACCTTCGCGCTGGCGCAGCCGCGCGACGGCATGACCTTTGACTGGTTCGCCGTGTGGGGCGTCGGCGCGGCGATGGTGGTGGCGGTGATGCTGCTGTTCCTGCTGTTTTTCCGCGAGCGCAGCCACGACATTACGCCGGTCAGCCTCACCCAATCATGATTCGGCGCCGGGCCTGACGCCTGGCGCGGCACAATACTCAGGAGCAACAGATGAAGCAGTTAACCCAGGAACAACGCGTAGTGGGCGCACTTTATGGGCAAATGCTGGGCGATGCGCTCGGCATGCCTTCCGAACTGTGGCCGCGTGAGCGGGTTAAACGCCACTTCGGCTGGATAGATCGTTTTCTCGACGGCCCGGCGGAAAATAGCGCCGCCTGCTATTTCAAGGCCGGCCAGTATACCGACGACACCTCGATGGCGCTGGCGCTGGCCGACGCCCTGGTGGAGGCGGAAGGGCAGGTGGTGCCGGAACTGATCGCCCGCAACGTGATCCGCTGGGTGGACAGTTTCGACGCCTTCAACAAGAACATCCTTGGCCCCAGCTCCAAGCTGGCGCTGGGGGCGCAGAAGCAGGGCACGCCGATCGCCGAGCTGGAGAACAACGGCGTCACCAACGGCGCGGCGATGCGCGTGTCGCCGCTGGGCTGCGTACTGCCGTCAGCGCCGCTGGCGCGTTTTTGCCGGCAAACCTGGCTGGCCTCCAGCCCGACGCATAAATCCGACATCGCCGTCGCCGGCGCGGTCGTTATCGCCTGGGCGGTGTCGCGAGCGGTGGAGGGCGCCAGCTGGGAAGAGATCCGTCTGGCGCTGCCGGGGGTGGCGGAGTACGCCCAGCGCCGCCAGGAGACCACCTTCAGCGCCTCGCTGTCGGCGCGCATCGAGCTGGCGTTCCGGGTGGTGGACGAGTCCATCGGCACCGAGCAGGCCTCCGAGCGGGTTTATCAGCTGGTCGGCGCCGGCGTCAGCACCATCGAGTCGGTGCCGGCGGCGTTGGCGATGGTGCAGCTGGCGCAGACCGATCCCACCCGCTGTGCGGTGCTGTGCGCCAATCTGGGCGGGGATACCGACACCATCGGCGCGATGGCTACGGCAGTCTGCGGCGCGCTGAACGGCATCGATGCTTTCGAGCCGTCGCTGCTGGCGGAGTTGAAAAGGGTTAACCCGCTGGACGTCAGCGCCTATGCGCCGGCGTTTCTGCGTTTCCGCCGGCGCTGGCAGGAGGCGGAATGAGCCACGAACGACGCGAGCTGCTGCGCAGCCTGACGCAGGGTGGATGGCATCAGCAGTGCCCGGTGACGGTGATCGGCGCGGCGGTGATGGATATGGTGGTCAGCGCCGATGCGCTGCCGCCGCGCGGCGGCGACGTCGCCGCTAAAATGCAGGGGTTCCACCTCGGCGGCTGCGCGCTGAACATCGCCGTGGCGCTGAAACAGCTGGGCATCGAGAGCCGCAACCTGCTGCCGGTCGGCGAAGGCCCGTGGGCCGACCGCCTGCGCGATGGCATGGCGCGCCGCGGCCTGCGATCCGATCTGCCGGTGAGCGGCGAAGACAACGGTTGGTGCATGGCGCTGGTGGAGCCGGACGGCGAGCGCACCTTCATTTCCATCGACGGGGTGGAAAACCAGTGGCAGGCGGCCTGGCTGGAGCGGGCCGCGCCCGTCGCCGGGCTGGCGTATCTTTCCGGTTATCAGCTGAGCGCCGCCAAAGGCGGGGTGTTGATCGACTGGATGCTGCGCCTGCCGCCGACGGTGCGGGTCGTGCTGGACATCGGCCCGCGCATCGACGTAATCGACGCCGCCTTGCTGCAGCGGCTGATCCGCCCGGGGGTGATCCTGACCCTCAACCAGCGTGAGGCGCAGCATCTCGGCATGCGGGGCGATATCGGCCATTTCTGCCGCGGGCTGTGGCGGCGCACCCGCCAGCCGGTGGTGGTGCGTTGCGGCGCGGAGGGGGCGTATTACCATGCCGGGGAGGCGGACTGCGGCTGGATCGCGGCGCGCCGGGTGCGGGTGGCGGACAGCATCGGCGCGGGCGACAGCCACAGCGCCGGCCTGTTGGCCGGATTGGCGCTGGGCCTGACGCCGCGCCAGACCATGATGCTGGCCAACAGCATCGCCGGCTACGTGGTTTCGCAGCCCGGCGGCGACTGTGCGCCGACGCTGGCCCAGCTGCTGGCCAGCGAAGAAGCCTAGTCCTCGCTGATAAACTCGTACATGTCGCTGCGGCAGAAGCTTTCGCTGTATTCGATCGGTTTTTTGCCGCTGTCGAACAGCGTCTGCCGCACGATCAGCAGCGGCATCGGCTCTTTCAGCTGCAGCGCCTGCAGGGTCTCGTCGTCGCTCATCGCCGCGCTCACCTGGCTGCGCAGCGAGCCCAGCTCGACGTTGTTCAGGCGGAAATAGTCATACAGCGAAACGCCGATGTCCTCGACGTTGGCGATCGCTTCCGCCACCACGTAAGACACCGCCACCGACATCGGGCGTTTATCGATAAAGTGGATGCGCTTCAGCTTGTATACCGGGGTGTTTTCCGCCAGCGCCAGCTTGGCCGCCAGCGCCGGGTCGGCGGGGATCTGTTCGCGACTGATCCACACCGTGTCCGGTTTGCGCCCCTGCAGCATCACCTCACGCGAGAAGCCTTTGACGTCCGCCAGCGAGTAGGCCAGCTTGGGCTCCGGCTGCTGTGGCTGGATAAAGGTGCCGTAGCCGCGCGAGCGGCCGATGATGCCGTCCTGTTCCAGGCAGGCCAATGCCTTGCGCACCGTGATGCGCGAGATGCCGAGCCGATCGGTGAAGTGGCGCTCGCTGGGCAGAAAATCCCCCTGGCTCAACACCCCCTGGTCGATGGCCTGGCGCACCGATTCGTTAAAGCGCAGGTACAGCGGCATCGCGCCCGCGCTGGCCAGATCCCGCTGCAGTTTGTCCAGCAGGCGCTGGTTGGTGTCCATGCTCATAGCCGACAGAAATCCCGTAGCCTCAATGCGATAGCCTATTTAAGGGGATTTCATTCGGCGGCGCAACTGCCGCCGCAGCGACGCGGCGGCGAAATGAGGTAAAGTAGCGGGTATGGCCATCCTCCCACTCGGAATACCATGAAGCACAACAGCAAGCGCTACGCCGCGGACGATGCGATACAGGCGGCCTTTACCCAGCAGTTGCAGCGCGGGATCACGCTGAGATCGGCATTGCATCAGGCGTTAACGCTGCTGGTGACCGGCGGAGAGCTGCCCTATCTGGCCAGGCTGCCGCCCAGCCGGGGACTGGCGGCGCGGCTGGCGGTGTCGCGCGATACCGTCGAACAGACCTATGCGCGGCTGGAGGCGGAGGGCTATATCGCCCGCGCCGTCGGGCGCGGCAGCGTGGTCTGCCATCAGCCCGACAGGCTGCTCGGCCGCGAGCTGCTGGCGGCCGGGCAGGCCAAAGACGAGCGATTGGCGGAGCCTGAGCTGAGCGCGCACGGTCGGGCGCTGTTGAGCGCCCGCCATGCGCCGCATACCCGGCGCAGCGCCTCGCTGACCCCGTCGCTGCCCGATCTGCGGGCGTTTCCCATCGACAGCTGGCTACAGCTGGAAAAGCAGGCGATCAGGCGGTACGGCGAGCGCATGCTCGGCTACGCCGATCCGCAGGGGGTGGCGGAGCTGCGAACGGCGATCGCGCAGTACCTGCAGCGCGAACGCGGGGTTAAAGCGAGCGCGGAGCAGGTGATCGTGGTCACCAGCTCGCAGCAGGCGCTGTCTTTGTGCACTCAGGTGCTGTTTGACCCCGGCGATGCGGTGTTCGTTGAAGAGCCGGGCTATCAGGGCGCCAAAAAGCTGGTGCAGTCGGCGGGGCTGGTAGCCCGGCCGATTGGCGTCGACGCGTGCGGTCTGGACGTCGAGCGCCTGATTCAGACGCCCGGCGGCGGGCGGGGCGTTTATATCACCCCCTCGCATCATTATCCTCTGGGGCATTCGCTGAGCCTCGAGCGGCGCCTGAGGCTGCTGGAATGGGCGCGGCGCGAACGCGCCTGGGTCATCGAAGACGACTATGACAGCGAATTCAACTATGACCGGCAGCCCAAGGCGGCGCTGCAGGGATTGGACCGCGACGGGCGCACCTTGTATATCGGCACCTTCAGCAAGACGCTGTTTCCGGGGTTGCGCATCGGTTTTATGATCGTGCCGCCGCCGCTGATCGCGCCGATGGTGGCCGCCAAGCAGTTCCAGGACGGCTATACCTCGGCGCTGACGCAAACCACGCTGCTCAGGTTCCTGCATGACGGTTTCTATGCCGAGCACCTGCGGAATATGCGCCGGCTGTATAAGGCGCGGCTGGATATACTGCACGCCGCAGTGCACCGCCAGCTTGGCGACTGGACGCAGCCGACGCTGCCGCAGGGCGGGCTGCAGCTGGTGTGCCCGCTGGCCGATGCGGCGACGGAGCGGCGGTTGATCGCGGCGGCCGCGGCGCAGGGCATGCAGCTGTACGGACTGGCGGATTTTTACACCGAACGGCCGCGGCACGGCGCGCTGGTGCTGGGGTTTTCGGCCTACGCGCCGGACGAAATCACGCAGTTCATCAGCCGGCTGGCGCAGATCTTCGGCGCAATGCCGACGGAATCGGCGGGCTGAAATTGGTCTGCTCGCCGTTGTAAATTGGTCCGTATTCCATCGCCAACGGCCGGTGTATCCTCTGGGTATTCGATTATTTCCCCAATGGAAATAATATCTTACTATCCGTGAGGCACCATGAACCCATCAAACAATCAAGTGCTGATCCGCAGAGTGAGCGGTGACGATAAACGCCAATGGCTGGCGTTGTGGCAGGGCTATCTGCATTTTTACCGCGCCGACCTGGCTCCGCAGGTGAGCGATGTCACCTTTGAGCGGCTGTGCAACGATGCGCAGGTCCACGGCCTGGTGGCGGAAGGGCCGGACGGTCAGCTTTCGGGGCTGATGAATCTGGTGTTCCATCCGTCGACCTGGAGCGCCGCCGGCTATTGCTATATCGAAGATCTGTACGTGTCGCCGCAGGCCCGCGGCCAAAAGGTCTCTGAAAAGCTGTTTGAGCAGGCCTATCGGCTGGCCGAACAGCGCGGCAGCGATCGGGTTTACTGGATGACGCAGGAATACAACGCGCCGGCGCGTTCGCTGTACGACAAGATCGGCAAGCGAAGCTCGTTCATCGTTTATACCCGTTAACCGCATTCAGGGAGCAAGCCTATGAGAACCAATCAGCATGGTCAGCCGGTGGGGGAGCCGCTGGCGGACTGGCGCCCGGCGCGCCGCCCGCAAGGCGTTACTACGCTCGGCGGGCGTTTTTGCCGGCTGGCGCCGCTCGATCCGCAGCGGGACAGCGCCGCACTGTTCGCCGCCTTTCAGCAGGCGCCGGACGGCCGCGACTGGACCTATCTGCCGGTGGAGCGGCCGGAAAGCCCTGCGGCGATGCGGCAGCACCTGAACAACCTGCAGGCCAACGACGCGCTGGTCAACTTTACGGTGTTCGACGCCGCCAGCGGTGCGCCGGTGGGCACGGTGGCGTTTATGCGCATCGATGAGGCCAACGGCGTGCTGGAGATCGGCCACGTCAGCTGGTCGCCGGCGATGAAGCGGCGTTCGAGCGCCACCGAAGCCATTGCGCTGATGCTGCGCCATGCCTTCGACGAACTGGGTTATCGCCGCTGTGAATGGAAATGCGACAGCCATAATGCGCCGTCCAAACAGGCCGCGCTGCGCTTCGGCTTCAGCTACGAGGGCTGCTTCCGGTATGCGGTGATCGTCAAGGGCCGCAGCCGGGATACCGACTGGTTCGCCATCACCGGCGATCGCTGGCCGGCGATCGGCGCTGCGTTCGAACGTTGGCTGAGCGCGGATAACTTCGATGCGCAGGGGCGGCAGAAGCAGCGCCTGCAGGCGTTGAGAAACTAACAAAAAGGCGGCCTGCGGGCCGCCTTTTTTATCGGGCAGGGAAAGCTTACTTCAGCTCGTCAACCATGGCGGCGGCGCGGCCGATATAGTTGGCCGGGGTCATTGCCTTCAGACGGGTTTTCTCGTCTTCCGGCAGCGCCAGGCCGTCGATAAACGCCTGCATGCCGGCGGCGTCCACGCGCTTGCCGCGGGTC
This sequence comes from Serratia ficaria, assembly GCF_900187015.1. Lineage (NCBI taxonomy): Bacteria > Pseudomonadati > Pseudomonadota > Gammaproteobacteria > Enterobacterales > Yersiniaceae > Serratia > Serratia ficaria. The sequence goes on from NZ_LT906479.1 coordinate 2,214,468, forward strand.
AGCTCTTTCAGCTTCTCGTACGGCTTCTCTATGCCGTAGCGGCGCATCACGGTCTGGATCGGCTCGGCCAGCACTTCCCAGTTGTGATCCAGCTCGTCCAGCAGGTGCGCCTGGTTCACTTCCAGCTTGCTGATGCCTTTCATGGTCGCCTGATAGGCGATCAGCGCGTAGCCCAGGCCGACGCCCAGGTTGCGCAGCACGGTGGAGTCGGTCAGGTCGCGCTGCCAGCGGGAAACCGGCAGTTTGCTGGCCAGGTGGCCCAGCACCGCGTTGGCCAGGCCCAGGTTGCCTTCGGAGTTTTCGAAGTCGATCGGGTTGACCTTGTGCGGCATGGTGGACGAACCGATTTCACCGGCGATGGTCTTCTGCTTGAAGTGGTTCAGGGCGATGTAGCCCCAGATATCGCGGTCGAAGTCGATCAGGATGGTATTGAAACGCGCCACGCAGTCGAACAGCTCGGCGATGTAGTCGTGCGGCTCGATTTGGGTGGTGTACGGGTTCCAGGTAATGCCCAGCGAGCTGACGAAGCCTTCGCTGAACCGGTGCCAGTCCACTTCCGGGTAAGCGACGATGTGGGCGTTGTAGTTGCCGACCGCGCCGTTGATTTTACCCATGATCTCCACGCGCTCCAGCTGACGGAACTGGCGCTCCATGCGGTAGGCCACGTTGGCGAACTCTTTGCCGACGGTAGACGGGGTAGCCGGCTGCCCGTGGGTGCGCGACAGCAGCGGGATGTCGCGGTATTCCAGCGCCAGGCCCTTGATGGCGTCGATGATGCTGCGCCAGTGCGGCAGCACCACGTCCTGGCGCGCGGTTTGCAGCATCAGCGCGTGCGACAGGTTGTTGATGTCTTCCGAGGTGCAGGCGAAGTGGATGAACTCGGACACCGCGTGCAGGGCGGGGATCGCCGCCACTTTTTCCTTCAGGAAATACTCCACCGCTTTCACGTCGTGGTTGGTGGTGCGCTCGATGGTCTTGATGCGCTGCGCGTCTTCTTCGCTGAACTCGGCGACGATTTTGTCGAGGAAAGCGTTTGCGTCGGCGTCAAAAGCGGGAACTTCCTTGATTTCTGCGCAGGCGGCCAGTTTTTGCAGCCAACGTACTTCAACCTGCACGCGGAATTTCAGCAGACCGTATTCGCTGAAAATGGTGCGCAGTGCGCTGACTTTATCACCGTAGCGTCCATCAACGGGTGAAACGGCGGTCAGTGAGGATAATTCCATCGGTAGCAACTCCTGGGATCTATTAACAATGAGCAACGATATTTTGCGCCTGTTTGAACAGACGATTACGGGAAAACATTAACTGCAGGCGGCTGCCGCCAACCTGTTGCCACAGCACCGCGGCGCGGATGCCCGCCAGCAGGGTGGCGCGCACCTTGGCCTGCACCTGCGGATTCTGCAGGATCGCCGGTGAACCGGTGACCTGGATGCGCGGCCCGAGCGGGCTGACCACGTCGACATAAATGCCGGCCAGCGCGCTGATGATGGTGTCTGACTCGAGGTCAAAATGCGCCAGCTGGCGCTCAAGCTGGCCGAGGCGTTCGCCGAGCGTATTCATCGCCTGCTTGTTGGCGTTGAGCTTGCGCTCCAGCACCATCAGGCTGATGGTGTAGCGGGTCAGTTCGGCGCCCGGCCCTTTGTTGTTGGCGTTGAGCACGCCCATCAGCGTTTCGAGGCCAACCTTCAGCTTGCGCTCTTCGCCGCCGAATACCGCCAGCGTCGAAGGCGGGTCCATCTGCAGCAGGCTGCTCAGCGAGGTATGGAAGGCCTCGCGGTCGCATTGGCCTTCATGCGCCAACTGCTGCACCAGTCGCGCCGACTGGCTGATTCCAGCCATCGCCAGCGTGATGTCATAATAATTCTTCGCCACGATTACTCCTGTAAACGCTGTTAACGGTACATGGCTTACTGCATAAGGTTGCGCGTATCGAAAGGGTGACGGCGGCGGCCGCGGATCGGCGACGATCGGGCGTGGCTGTGACAACGATGACAACGAATGTTACAGATCATGCCACAAAATCGGGGCTAAACCCAGCGTCTAATACGCCGACGCGGGGGCAGATTGGCCGCGCGGCGCGGAACTGCGCAAACATGCAGCGGAAATCCTCGGAACGGGGGGCGAACTTATTGTTGCGGCAATGAATAAAGTTGAACGGCGGCATCTATACTGCCAACGTGACCCCTTAAAAAAGACCCCTTTATGCATGTAAAAAACAAGCAGCCGCTGCCGGCGGTAACGCTGGCGGCCATCGGCGTGGTGTACGGCGATATCGGTACCAGCCCGCTGTATACCCTGCGCGAGTGTCTGACCGCCGAAGAAGGCATCGCCATGACGCCGGCGTCGATCTACGGTTTTTTGTCGCTGATTTTCTGGCTGTTGACGCTGGTGGTGTCCATCAAATACGTCTGCTTCGTGATGCGCGCCGATAACGACGGCGAAGGCGGCGTGCTGACGCTGATGTCGCTGGCGGTGCGTCGGCTGGACTCGCGCTGGGTGCCGGCGGCGGTGCTCATCGGCCTGGTGGGCGGCAGCTTTTTCTATGGCGACGGGGTGATCACCCCGGCCATTTCGGTGCTTTCGGCCATTGAGGGGCTGCAGATTATCGCGCCGGAGCTGGACCGCTTTATCATCCCGCTGGCGATCCTGGTTCTGACCCTGCTGTTCGTGATCCAGAAGCGCGGCACCGGCAGCGTCGGCAAGCTGTTCGCGCCGGCGATGGTCGTCTGGTTTCTGACGCTGGCGCTGTTGGGCATTGGCGGCATCCTGCGTCACCCCGAGGTGCTGCGGGCGTTGAATCCTTATTGGGCGGTTAATTTCTTTCTGGAATACCGGGCGGTATCGTTTTTTGCGCTGGGGATGGTGGTGCTGGCGGTAACCGGCGCCGAGGCGCTGTACGCCGATATGGGCCACTTCGGCAAAAAGCCGATACGCCTCGCCTGGTTTACCCTGGTGGCGCCGTCGCTGGTGCTGAACTATTTCGGCCAGGGCGCGCTGCTGCTGGTTAATCCGGCGGCGATCGATAACCCGTTTTTCCTGCTGGCGCCGAACTGGGCGCTGATCCCGTTATTGGTGATCGCCACGCTGGCGACGGTGATCGCCTCGCAGGCGGTGATCTCCGGCGTGTTCTCGCTAACGCGTCAGGCGGTGCGCCTGGGCTATCTGCCGCCGATGCGCATCATCTACACCTCCGATCAGGAGTCTGGCCAGATCTACATCCCGGTGGTTAACTGGCTGCTGTTCGCCGCGGTGCTGGTGGTGATCGTCAGCTTCAAGCATTCCGGCAACCTGGCTTCCGCGTATGGCATCGTGGTGACCGGCACCATGCTGTTGTCTTCTGTCTTGCTGAGCATCGTGGCGGTGAAAAACTGGGGCTGGCCGCGCTACTGGGGCGTGGCGATGCTGCTGGCGATGATGGCGGTCGACATTCCGCTGTTCGGTGCCAACCTGATCAAGCTGGTGTCCGGCGGCTGGTTGCCGGTGGCGTTGGGGTTGGTCATTTTGCTGATCATGCTGACCTGGAAAACCGAACGCTCGCGCTTGATCCGCCGGCTGCGCGACAATCAGGAGGGCCTGACCGCATTGATCGAATCGCTGGAGAAAGCGCCGCCGCAGCGGGTGCCGGGTACCGCGGTGTTCATGGAGCGCACGCCCCATGCGGTGCCGCTGGTGTTGCTGCATAACCTGAAGCACAACAAGGTGATGCACGAACGGGTGGTGCTGCTGACCATCACCACCACCGACATGCCCTATGTGCACAACGTGCAGCGGGTGACCATCGAGCAGCTGTCGTCGAGTTTCTGGCGCGTGGTGGCCAGCTACGGCTGGCGCGAGACGCCCAACGTCACCGACATTCTCTACCGCTGCGGGCTGGAGGGGATGAGTTTCACCATGAATGAAACCTCGTTCTTTATGTCGCGCGATACGCTGGTGTTGGGTAAACGGCCCTGGTATCTGCGGATACGCGGCCGGGTGTTCCAGCTGCTGCAACGCAACGCGCTGCGGGCGCCGGATCTGTTTGAGATCCCGCCCAATCGGGTGATAGAGCTGGGCGCGCAGGTGGAGTTCTGAATGAAAAAGGCGCTGCAATCACCGCAGCGCCTTTCGCATAGCGGGGGGCGAGCCGTTACTGCAGGCGTTGTTCGATGATGCCGCCGCCAAGGCAGACTTCACCCTGATAGAACACCGCAGACTGGCCTGGCGTGACGGCGGCCACCGGCTCGTCGAAGCGCACTTCGATGCGTTGATCGTCGAGCGGCGTAACGGTGCAGGGGATGTCCTGCTGGCGATAGCGGGTTTTCACCGTGCAGCGGAACGGGCCGCCGAGCGGCAGGCGATCGACCCAGTGCAGCTGTTGCGCGATCAGGCCGACCGACATCAGGCGCGGATGGTCGTGCCCCTGCGCCACCACCAGCACATTGTTGGCCACGTCTTTGTCCACCACGTACCAGGGATCTTCGCTGCTGTCTTTCATGCCGCCGATGCCCAGCCCCTTGCGCTGGCCGAGGGTGTGATACATCAACCCCTGGTGCTCGCCGACGGCCTGGCCGTCGACGCTGACGATCGGCCCCGGCTGCGCCGGCAGGTAGCGGCCGAGGAAGTCGCGGAACTTGCGCTCGCCGATAAAGCAGATGCCGGTGGAGTCTTTCTTCTTGGCGGTGACCAACTCCAGCTGCTCGGCGATGCGGCGCACCTCCGGTTTTTCCAGCTCGCCGACCGGGAACAGGCTTTGCGCCACCTGCTCGTGGCCCAGCGTGTACAGGAAGTAGCTCTGATCCTTGTTGCCGTCGACGCCGCGCAGCAGGCGGCTTTTGCCGTCCACGTCCTGGCGGCGCACGTAGTGGCCGGTGGCGATAAAATCGGCCCCCAGATCTTCCGCGGCGAACTCCAGGAAAGCTTTGAATTTGATTTCTTTATTGCACAGGATGTCCGGGTTCGGCGTGCGGCCGGCCTTGTACTCTTCCAGGAACAGTTCGAATACGTTGTCCCAGTACTCCGCCGCGAAGTTTACCGTATGCAGTTCGATGCCCAGCTTGTCGCATACCGCTTGCGCGTCGGCCAGATCGGTCGCGGCGGAGCAGTATTCTTCGTCATCGTCCTCTTCCCAGTTTTTCATAAACAGCCCAGCGACCTGATAGCCCTGTTGCTGTAACAGATAGGCAGTAACGGAAGAGTCGACGCCGCCGGACATTCCGACGATTACTTTTTTCTGGCTGTTGTCTGACATGGGATTCTCACGAACTTGAACACGAACCGTGCTGATAAAAACAAGCGCAGGATTTTATCACGTCGGGCGGGCCTGCGCACTGCTCTTATTGTGCTTAGGCCGAGAACGGCCAGTCATGGCTGCCGACCAGCGACAGCGGGTAACGCTCCGGCTGTTGGTAGCTGCGAATGCTCTCCGCCACCAGCGCGGAACGCAGGTTGGGCGCCTGTAGAATTTCCTCGGCGCTCAGCCACAGGCAGCGGTCGATGTCGCTGTCGTGCGGCTCGGTCGGCAGCTGCCGCTCCAGTTCGATGACGAAACAGAAGCGCAGGAAAGGCGTGCGGTCCGGCGCGATCCACTGGTGCAACCGCAGGAACGACTGCGGCGTGGCGCGGATGCCGGTCTCTTCCCACAGCTCGCGCTCGGCGGCCTGCACCAGGGTTTCGTCGGCCTCGAGGTGACCGGCCGGCTGGTTCCACAGGGCTTTGCGGTTGATGGTTTCTTCGACGATCAGGAATTTGCCGGCGGCGTGCACTACGCAGGCGACGGTGACGTGCGGTTTGAACATGGCGGCCCCTTACAGCGGTTTGTCGATGCGTTGGTAAATGTCATCCAGCTCGGCGATGCGGACTTTATAGCTCTGCGCCAGGCAGCCGGCGTCGCTGCCGCACAGCCTGCGTTGTTCCAGCCAGCCCTGCTGGCGGTCCTGCATCGCGCCGCGGGCGCCCATGGCGAACAGGCCGCGCAGGAATTGGTATTTGGTGGCCATTTCCACGTCCTTATCGCTCAGCGTGCGGCTGGCGCAAATCGCTTTCTCGTCGGCATTGACGGCTTTGGCGCAGTCGAAGCTGGCGGCCTGCGCCGCAGAGGCCGACAGCAGGCCGGTGAACAGTAGCGCGGTTAATGCTTTTTTCATGGCGGCTCCTTGGCGAACTACAGGGAATCAAGGCTTTTCCATTCACCGGGTTGCAGTTCACCCAATGAAAGATTACCCATACTGTAGCGAATCAGGCGCAGGGTAGGGAACCCGATATGCGCAGTCATGCGACGCACCTGGCGATTTCGCCCTTCGAACAGGGTGATTTTCAGCCAGGCGGTGGGGATGGATTTGCGCTCGCGAATTGGCGGGTTGCGCGGCCACAGCCAGTGCGGCTCGTCCACCCGCTCCACGCCGGCGGGCAGGGTGGGGCCGTCTTTCAGCGTGACGCCGCTGCGCAGCGGCGCCAAATCGCTGTCCTGCGGCGCGCCCTCCACCTGCACGAAATACACCTTGCCGGTGCGCTTGCCCGGCTGGGTCAGCTGCGCCTGCAGCTTGCCGTCGTTGGTGAGCACCAGCAGGCCTTCGCTGTCGCGATCCAGACGCCCGGCGGCGTAAACGTCGGGGAAGGGAATGAATTCTTTCAGCGTGGCGCGGCCGGCTTCGTCGGTGAACTGCGGCAGCACGTCGAAGGGTTTGTTGAATAACACCACCCGGCGCGGGCCGTGCGCCACCGCGGGTTTGGCGGCATTGGGTTTGCTGAATCGTTTAACGCTGTGATTTCTAACAGGGAATTTTTTCATAACGGTTGAGATTACGGATGATAGGCGCATTATAACCGAATCCGTTTCGGATTGGCGCGGAGCGAATATTCAAGTAGTATCTACACGCATCTTACAAAGCATTAACAAAAATTGCGCTTGAAGGAGAGGTTGATGGAAAGCAAAGTAGTTGTTCCGGCAGAAGGTAAAAAGATTACGGTCGATGCCCAGGGTAAACTGGTTGTTCCGAATAACCCGATCATTCCGTTTATCGAAGGCGACGGCATTGGCGTTGACGTTACCCCTGCTATGATTCACGTGGTTGATGCGGCCGTGAAAAAGGCCTACCACGGCGAACGTAAAATCTCCTGGATGGAAATCTACACCGGCGAAAAATCCACTCACGTTTACGGGAAAGACGTGTGGCTGCCGGACGAAACCCTGGATCTGATCCGTGACTACCGCGTCGCCATCAAAGGCCCGCTGACTACCCCGGTCGGTGGCGGTATCCGCTCCCTGAACGTGGCGCTGCGCCAGCAGCTGGACCTGTATGTGTGTCTGCGTCCGGTGCGTTACTACCAGGGCACCCCAAGCCCGGTTAAACAGCCTGAGCTGACCGACATGGTGATCTTCCGCGAAAACGCCGAAGACATCTACGCCGGCATCGAGTGGAAAGCCGGTTCCGCCGAAGCGGACAAAGTGATCAAATTCCTGCGCGACGAAATGGGCGTGAAGAAAATCCGCTTCCCAGAGCAGTGCGGCATCGGCGTTAAGCCATGTTCTGAAGAAGGGACCAAGCGTCTGGTGCGTGCGGCGATCGAATACGCCATCACCAACGACCGCGATTCCGTGACCCTGGTTCACAAGGGCAACATCATGAAGTTCACCGAAGGTGCCTTCAAGGATTGGGGCTACGAGCTGGCGCGCGAAGAATTCGGCGGCGAGCTGATCGACGGCGGCCCATGGCTGAAGATCAAGAACCCGAACACCGGCAAAGAGATCGTGGTTAAAGACGTGATCGCCGACGCCTTCCTGCAGCAAATCCTGCTGCGCCCGGCGGAATACGACGTGATTGCCTGTATGAACCTGAACGGCGACTACATCTCCGACGCCCTGGCTGCCCAGGTTGGCGGCATCGGCATCGCGCCGGGCGCCAACATCGGCTCCGACTGCGCGCTGTTCGAAGCGACCCACGGCACCGCGCCTAAGTACGCCGGCCAGGACAAAGTGAACCCAGGCTCCATCATCCTGTCCGCAGAAATGATGCTGCGTCACCTGGGCTGGTTCGAAGCGGCCGACCTGATCGTTAAGGGCATGGAAGGCGCCATCGCCGCCAAGACCGTGACCTATGACTTCGAACGCCTGATGGACGGTGCTAAACTGCTGAAATGTTCAGAGTTTGGCGACGCTATCGTTAAGCACATGTAAGGGTGTTTTAGCGTTAAATGATAACGGGAGCCTCAGGGCTCCCTTTTTTATTCAATATAAAATATTGGCGTGGGCGTTATTTGACTGGCCTACTGGGAATTATCCATAAGGAAAGGGATATGAAAGTAACCTATTTAGGATGTAAAACCGGCGTTTCTTCATTGCTGTTGATCATTGGCGCATTGACGTTAACCGCAGGGGCCAAAGCCGCCTCCGCGCACCAAGCCGATCCGATTAACCAAGAGGTCGATGACCTTTTTGCTTCCCTCGAAAACAAAGCGGCCCCCGCTCCTGGCTCTGAGGCGAATGATTACGCCGCTCAGTTGCGATCCGCTATTGCACGTCATTTGAACGATGCCGACTCTTATGCCGGTAAACGTTGCGCCCTGAAGATTATGCTGGCTCCTGACGGGCTGTTGTTAAACGTACAGTCTGAAGGAGGGGATCCGGCGCTTTGCCGCGCCGCGGTCAAGGCGCTTACCCATGCTCGACTTCCCAAGCCCCCGACACCCGCAGTTTATGATACCTTTAAAACTAGCGTATTGGAGTTCCGCCCGTCAGGGGCTCAATAACAGCATTAACAGCAATACCGGAGTCTGCAATGAGGATTCGCCCTGCCACCGAGGCAGATGTTGCGGCATTGATCGCCATTGATAGCGTCGCACCCCAGGATGCGCATCGTCGCGTTCAGATCCGCCAATGGTGCATGGCAGGCAACTGCTACCTGGCTGAAGGCGAAGAAGGGCAGTTGATGGCCTATGGCGTGCTGAACGGCCACTTCTTCGGCTGCGGCTTTATCGAAATGCTGATGGTCGCCGCAGGCGGCAGGCGCCATGGCACGGGGGCCAGGATGATAGCCGCATTGATCTCCCGTTGCCCCCAGCCCAAGCTGTTCACCTCAACCAACCGTTCGAATTTGCCTATGCGGGCGCTGCTCCTGAAGGCCGGATTTATCGAAAGCGGCTATATTGAAAACCTCGATGAAAACGATCCCGAACTGGTGTTTTTTTACCCGCGCAGAGGCGCGGAAAACTGACCTCGCCATGGCCGCTATCTTCCCGCCACATTTTTATCTTGCCTCATCCGCTCCGCACCTTGATTTCAATTGAGAATCATTTTCATTTTCCCCGGGATAAGCTAAAATTCGGCAGTACTTTCAACAGGACGTTGCCATGTTCAAGCCACTGATGCTTTCAATCGCTCTGGCGCTTTGCGCCTGTACGGCTTCCAACGCCCCCCAGGGGCCTAAGCCGAAACCCATATCCCGGCTGAATCCGAATTATCCCGTCTATGCCGTTGACAATAAGATCGAGGGCTATGTCAAACTGCGGTACGACGTAGGCGCTGATGGCAAAGTCAGCGAAGTCAGGATATTGGATGCACAGCCGCGGGGATTGTTTGAAGACAAAGTCATCGCCGCCATGGCCCAGTGGCGCTTTGAGAAGAACCAGCCTTATAAGGACGTTGATATGACCGTGCGATTCAAGATGGCGTCGGCCGAGATGCTGTGAATAACGCCGGGAGATCCTCCCGGCTTTTCTTTGCTACCGACCATTTTCGACGCGCTTAGCTGGCGTCGGGGTGGTTTTTGCCTTCCTCGATAAACTCTTCGTCGATTTCATCGGTGGTTTCTTTGCTGTCGCGCCCGGAAAGGATATTCCAGCAGGCGATGAACAGCGCGGCGATCAACGGGCCGATGACGAAGCCGTTAATGCCGTAAATCTCCATGCCGCCCAGTGTAGAAATCAGGATCAGGTAGTCCGGCATTTTGGTGTCCTTGCCGACCAGCAGCGGGCGCAGAATATTATCCACCAGCCCGATAATCACCACGAAGAAGCCGACCAGGAACAGGCCTTTCCACAGCATGCCGCTGGCGAAGAAATAGATTGCCGCCGGCACCCAGATAATCGCCGAGCCCACCGCAGGGATGATCGACAGGAAAGCCATCAGCGCGCCCCACAGCAGGCTGCCGTCGATGCCGGTAAAGTAAAACGCCAGGCCGCCGAGCGCGCCTTGCACTATCGCCACCACCACCGTGCCTTTAACGGTAGCGCGCGAAACGGCGGCGAACTTGACGAACAGGTGGTGTTTAACATGCTCGGACAGCGGCAGGGCTTCGAGCGCCAGGTTGACCAGATACGGGCCGTCCTTCAGCAGGAAGAACAGCAGATACAGCATCACGCCGAAGCCGACGAAGAAATTGAAGGTGCCCTTGCCGATCAGGAATACGCTGCCGGCCAGGTATTGCCCGCCTTTGAGCGCCACTTCGGAAAGCTGTTTCTGGATATCCGCCGCATTGTCGAGGTTGTGTTCTGCCAGGAAATGGCGCGCCCAGCCCGGAAGATGCTGCAGGACCTCGGCCAGAATAACCGGCAGCTGGGTATCGTTATTTTGCAACTTGGTGTAGATGACGTTGAATTCCATCGCCAGCGAAGAGGCGATGATCGCCAACGGCGTAAATACGATCAGGCAGATCACCGCGACCGTCAACAGCGATACCAGCCCGTTTCTCTCACCCAGATATTGTTTAAGCTTTTTCTTCAGCGGGTGGAAAATCACCGCCAGGATAATGGCCCACAGCACGGAGGAGTAGTAGGGGCCCAGTACGTCCAGAAATGCGGCCGTCACGATAAAAAGGATCAGAATAAAAAATCCCTTTGAAATACCTTTAGACATCATATTCATCCCTCAAATGATAAATCCGCCAATCATCGGCGCTAACTGCCAGCAACCCTATCATCACCAACGCTTAACCGGTAGCGGATTTTTTTTCGCCGGAGCCCCGGAGAATTCTAGTGGATAGCCGGAATTATTGCAGTGAAACAGCGAAGTTTACCCGATTGGCGGCGGGAGCCGTTGATGGGCTTCCGGGATTAACCATTAACAAATTTTATGGTTTTTGTTTCATTTTGTGAAGCGCGCTTGATGATGCGGCCGGTGTTACCTAAGTTTTAACTGGATCACATTTCTTTGAAACAACCAAGAGGGTATGCAAGTGACTGAACACAAGCGACTGAAGATCATCGAGAAGGCGGTATTGATCGTCTTTGCCGGCCTGCTGATCTATCTGGCGGCGACCGGCGCGCTGTCATTATCCGGTTTGGATCACCACTGGCCGTATCCTTCCAGATAGCAGATGCATCATTCGCCAGGGAATAATTAAGCTTTCTTATAAAAATAACCGCAGGCCCCGCACTCGATGTTGCTTCCTCTTCTTTTCACTCAGGCTTTGGCCTGTGACGCGAACGCCAGCGCAGCGCCCGCCACGGCGGCCGCCAACACCAGCGCGGCGGGAGCGGACCAACCGGCATAGGCGACGATGGCGCTCAGCGCCAGCGGCCCGATCACCTGGCCGAGGTAGTTGCCCTGCATCACCAGCCCCAAACTCAGCGGAATCAACGTCGGATCCGGTGACGCCGCCGGCGTCGCCGCCAGAAGGGTGGCGGGCAGCATGCCGGCGATGGCGCAAAACACGAAACACAGCGGGATCAGCACAGTGGCCGGCGTGGCGCTAAGAAAAATGCCGGCTCCGGTTATCCCCATCAACAGGCTGGTGGCGGCCAGCAGGGTTCTGGCGCGCAGGCCGCGCGACAGCAGCAACCCGGCGCTGAGATTGCCGATGATATTCACCGCGACGATCGCCGCGCTGACGCCGCCGGCGGCGGTGAGCGTCAGGCCGACGCGTTGCATCAGGAAGATTGGCAGAAAGGTCATCACCGAGAAAAACTGCAGGTTATAAGCGGTGAACATCAGCGCCAGCAGCGCGGGCTGCCGCGCACGCAGGATGCGGCCCAGCGCCTGGCGCAGCAGGAACGGGGCGGCGGATGGCGCGATGCTCGGGCTGCGGCGGGTGGTCAGCGGCAGCAGCAACGCCGTCAGCAGCGTCAGGGCGCCGCCGGCCAGCCAACTCTGCTGCCAGCCGGTGAAGTGCGGGCCGAAAAACAGCGAAATGGCGATGCCGGCCGGCATAAAGGTGCTCCAGATGCCGAACACCAGGTTGCGCCGCTGCGGATCAACCACCCGGGTGAGCACCGCCGGTGAAGCGACAACCACGATCACGAAGCCAATCCCTTCGATAAAGCGCGTGGCGATCAGCCCGTTAAAGCCGTGCAGCGCGGCGCCGGCGAAGCTGGCGGCGCTGACGATCAGCAGCCCGAGTATCAGCAGGCGTCGGTCGCCCCAGCGCCGCACCAGCAGGCCGGCAACGATGCCGCCGAATACGCCGACGAACGGAAAGGCCGAGATGACCCAACTCAGCGACTCCAGCGAACGGCCGAACTCCCGCTGCAGTTCCGGCAGGGCGATGGTTGCCTTGCCCACGTGCAGGGCGGCGGCAATGCCGGCGAACAGCACGTTCGCCACGGCGGCCCATTGGGTGGCGGGCGTCAGGCGAACAGAGTCCAGCGCTTCAGGTTTTATGGCGGTCATGGCAATCTCCGGGGCGGTGAAATGCAGACTATGCGCCGGGAACGCGGCTGCGGCAGTTCAATTATTGCTCTGCCGGCCGGCACAACCTTACATTTCGAGCTTTATTGGCGTTTGATCCGCCGATTCAGACCATTGCGAGTAGCGTCGGATAAGATAAGACGGGCTGCCTATATCAAGGAGAAGAGCATGTACAGCCGGCCAGGTACGCGCCAACTCACATAACCGGCCACGGCGGGTTTCTTGCCGGCGGCCAGTTATGATAATTTTTCATCAAATCCATCATGGAGACGATGATGTCAGGTAAAAAAACCACGATGGCGGCTATCGCCAGAGAAGCGCGGGTCGGCATCGCCACCGTCGATCGGGTCATGAACCGGCGCTCGCCGGTACGTCCGGCGACGGAGCGGCGGGTGATTGAAGCGGCGAAAAAGCTGGGGTTTGCGTTGGAAAAGTCCCATTACCTGTCGGCGCTGGCGGGGCCGCCTGAACGGCGGCTGAAGATGGGATTTATCCTGTTGCGCCGGGAACACTCGTTTTATGCCCAATTGGCCGACGCCCTGTTGGCGCAGGCAAGTCCTTATCATGAGCCGGGGCAGCCGCCGCAGTTCGTTTTTCAGGATATCAACGCCGTCGGCGAAACCGCCGCCGCCATTACGCGGCTCAGCCGTGAGGTGGAGATCATCGGGGTGCTGGCGCTGGATAACGCGCTGATCCGTTATGCGGTGGAAGAGGCCTGCCGGGCGGGGACGAAAGTTTTCGCGCTGCTGTCGGATCTCTCGGTGCACGGCCGCGCCGGCTTTATCGGCCTGGACAATCAGCAGGCCGGCCGCACCGCCGCCTGGGCGGTGGATCGCCTGTGTCGCCGCCAGGGTGAGGTGGGGGTGATCATCGGCGATAATCGCTTTCTGTGTCAGGAGGCCTGCGAAAGCAGCTTTCGCTCCTATCTGCGCGAGCAGATGAGCGGCCAGCGCGTGCTGGAACCGGTGCGCAGCCATGAGGATGCGGAAACCGCGCACCGGGTGACGCATGAGATGCTGCAGCGGCACCCCGAACTGGTGGCGCTGTATGCGCCGAGCGGCGGCGTTGAGGGTATCTTCCGGGCGCTGCGCGAGAGCGGCCGGCAGCAGGATGTGATGCTGGTTTGCCACGGCCCGGTGGCCGGCGCGGAAATGGCGTTGATCGACGGCACCCTGGATCTGATGCTGTCTCACCGCATCGCCGAGTTCGCCGCCGCCATCATCGATACCTTCGTCGCCGCGGCCGCCAACGGCGAGCAGGGCGGGCAGCTGCAGGTACTCAACCGTTTCGATCTCATCACTAAAGAAAACCTCTGAACCGCAGATAGTCGGCCTGGCGTCCAGGCCGCTTGGCGTCTCGGTTTGATTAAAAACTATCATTTAAACTATCAAAATTAACGCGATCTACATCAAAAAATGAAAGTTTCATCGTTGTCGGTTTCGAAATATTTGTTTGATACTGCCGCCATGTTTTCCCCATAAGGAACCGCCGAGATGAACCTGCCAATCGCCAATGCGCCCTGCAGTTGGGGCGTGGACGACCCGAAAAATCCCTATTTGCCGCCTTACGCCAAGGTGCTGCAGGAGGCGGCCGCCGCCGGCTACCGCAGCATTGAGCTGGGTCCCTGGGGCTATTTGCCCACCGAAACCGCGGCGTTGAGCGCCGCGTTGCGGCGGCAGGGGCTGTCGCTGGTGGCCGGCACCATTTTTGACGATCTGGTCAGCGAAGAGAATTTCGCCTCTATCCTCGCCCTGACCCACAACATTTGCCGCAACCTGTCGCAGGCGCCCCAGGCGCGGGGCGCGGCCGGTGAAAATACGCCGCCCTATCTGGTGATTATCGATTTCGGCGACCCGCAGCGCGCCAGGTTCGCCGGGCAGCCCGCCCTGGCGCCGCGCCTGTCGGCCGCGGATTGGCAAAGGATGATCGGGCATATCAAGCGCATCAGCGACATTGCCCGGCGCGAATACGGCGTGCGGGCGGTCGTGCATCCGCACGCCGGCGGCTGCATCGAGTTCGCCGATGAAATCGACCGGCTGGCGGCGGATATTCCGCATCGGACCGCCGGGCTTTGCCTGGATACCGGGCACCTGTATTACTCCGGCATGGATCCGGCCACCTGGCTGGAGAAGCATTTCGCGCGCCTCGATTACCTGCATTTCAAGGATGTCGATCCGCAGGTCTACCCAGAGGTGCTGAAGCGCGGGGTGGATTTCTTCACCGCCTGCGCCGAAGGCGTAATGTGCCCGCTGGGCACAGGGGCGATCGACTACCCGCAGCTGCGGGCGTTGCTGGCGCGGCGCGGTTATCGGGGCTGGATCACCATCGAACAGGAGCGCGATCCGCGCAATGTGCAGGGCAGCCTGCGTGACGTGACCGAGAGCCTGGGCTACCTGCGCAGCGTCGGTTTTTAATCGGGAGACACAGCATGATCAACGGCAGCAAACCTCTGGCAAGATCCCTGCGCTGGGGCATGGTCGGCGGCGGCGGCACCAGCCAGATTGGCTATATTCATCGCTCGGCCGCACTGCGCGACGGCACCTTCACCCTGGCGGCGGGGGCGTTCGATATCGACGCGCAGCGCGGCCGCCGCTTCGGGCAAAGCCTGGGCGTGGCGGCGGACCGCTGCTATGCGGATTACGCCGCGCTGTTTCGCGAAGAGGCCGCCAGGCCGGACGGCATTGAGGCGGTGTCGATCGCCACGCCCAACAATACCCATTACGCCATCTGCCGGGCGGCGCTCGAGGCCGGCCTGCACGTGGTGTGCGAAAAGCCGCTGTGTTTCACCGTGGAACAGGCGCAAACCCTGGAAGCGCTCTGCCGGCAGCACAACAAAATCCTGGGCGTGACTTACGGCTATGCCGGGCATCAGCTGATCCTGCAGGCCCGGCAGATGATCGCCGAAGGTCGGTTGGGGGATATCCGCATCGTCAATATGCAGTTTTCCCACGGTTTTCACGCCGAGCCGGTGGAGCTGGAGAACCCCAGCACCCGCTGGCGGGTGGATCCGCATTTTGTCGGCCCCAGCTACGTGCTGGGCGATCTGGCTACCCATACGCTGTTTCTGGCGGAGACCATGGCGCCGCAGCTCAACATCCGGCGGCTGATGTGCGCCCGGCAGAGCTTTGTGAAATCGCGCGCGCCGCTGGAAGACAACGCTTACGTGCTGATGGAGTACGACAACGGCGCCGTGGGGTCGCTGTGGTGTTCCGCGGTCAACTGCGGCTCGATGCACGGGCAGAAAATACGGATCGTCGGCTCGAAGGCCAGCCTGGAATGGTGGGACGAACAGCCCAACCAGCTGCGCTTTGAAGTGCAGGGTGAACCGGTGAGGATCCTGGAGCGCGGCATGTTTTACCTCGATCCGGCGGCATTGGCCGACGACCGCATCGGCGGCGGACATCCGGAGGGGCTGTTCGAGGCCTGGTCGAATCTGTATCGGCGCTTTGCGCTGGCGATGGACGCCACCGACAGGCGGGATGCGGCTTTCCTGGCGGACTTCTGGTACCCCGACGTGCACGCCGGCACCCTGGGCGTGCGCTGGGTGGAAAACTGCGTGCGCTCAGCCGATGCCGGCGCCGGCTGGGTGACGTTCGGCTGAGCGGCGCCGGAGCCCGGCTTTGTCTCCTTAATAAGTCAGAGGGTTTCTGTTAAGTTAACCGCTGACGTCATCAAAAAGGAGAGCAGGATGTTAGAGCAATATTACCCGAGCAATATGGGCTCCAAACCGGTCACGGACGAGCAGCATAAGAGGCTGGTGGCGGTGCAGGCGGCGCTGGAGTTGATCAAGGCCACCTTGTCCGACACCAACGACGGCAACGGGGTGGATTTCCAGCTGAAGGCGGCGGAGAAACACATTGGCCCGATGGCCGACGCCATTCAGGAAGCATTGAAGTAACCCTTTATCCTGGTGAAAAACCGCCCGCGGGCGGTTTTTTTGTGTCTTCGCGTCGGCAAGATTCGGATTGTTTGTATAGTGACGCCGAAGAAAAGTTGGCAGAATCCCCAGGATTATCTTAGGGAATGGCGTGAGGAGACTGTCGATGAGGGATGTGCATATCGCACCGTTAAACGGCTGCGTGCGGCTGGCGTACCCGGGCGAAGTGGTGCTGGAGTTTCCCGATACCCTGTCGTTTGGCCCGCTGTATGCGCTGGACGACGATCGGGCGTTGGCGCAGCGCCTCCGCTGGCTGCAGCAGATGTACCAATCTGTCCACGCGCCGGAATGGCACGACGGCGAACAGATGTCGGCGCGCATCGTTCAGCTTCGGCAGCAGCTGGCCAGGCTGACCGGGCAGGTGACCCTGTGGCTCGGCGACAACGCCGACGAGCAGCTGATGCTGCGCGCGCTGATGCCGCTGCTGGCCGAGCGCCGGGTGTTCGTGGTGAACGTCAGCGAATTGGCCGGCCGGGACGCCACCGGCTGGTGCTCGGTGGAAATGCTGGAGCCGCTGTGGATCCGCCGCCGCGAGCTGTCCGCGGCGGAAAAGAGCGCGCTGATCGCCGACTGGCGGCGTTTGCTGGCGGAAAATGCGCCGGTGCGCATTTTTGCCCAGGAAAAGCTGCAGGGCAAAGCGCAGGATTTTCACGACTCGCTGCTGCTGGCGCATTGCCCGGCCGATTATACCCAGGGTTCGCGGGTGATCGGCGCCGCGATGGTCAATTCCCCCTATCCGGTCGGCGATACCTTGCTCAATTTCCGTCTGTATGCGCTGATCGCGCAAGGGACGCTGCAGGCGCAGAGCGCCGGTCTTAACATGAACCGGATACAGGTTAAACTGCGCTAGCGCCCAACCCGCCGCGTTTTTTTTCGTTTGCCGCCCGCCGGTGGGTTCCCTAAAAAAGCCGATTATGTCTATAATGCCGCATCGACTGTATAAATAAACAGGGGTGCGTAATGAGCCTGTCGTTGAAGGGTGAGAAAATCGACCGTAACCGTTTTACCGGCGAGAAGGTCGAAAACGGCAACTTTATTAACTGCGATTTTTCGGGCGCCGATCTGACCGGCAGCGAGTTTATCGGCTGCCGGTTTTACGATCGCGAAAGCGGGCTGGGCGCCAATTTCAGCCGCGCGTTGCTGAAGGACGCCAGCTTTAAAAGCTGCGATCTGTCGATGGCCGATTTCAGAAACGCCAGCGCGCTGGGCCTCGAAATCCGCGAGTGCCGGGCGCAGGGCGCTGATTTTCGCGGCGCCAGCTTTATGAATATGATCACCAGCCGCACCTGGTTTTGCAGCGCCTATATCACCAAAAGCAATCTGAGCTACGCCAATTTCTCCAAGGTGGTGCTGGAGAAGTGCGAGCTGTGGGAAAACCGTTGGAATGGGGCGCAGATCCTCGGCGCCAGCTTCAGCGGCTCCGATATGTCCGGCGGTGAGTTCTCCGGCTTCGACTGGCGTGCGGCCAACGTCACCCACTGCGACCTGAGCAATGCCGAGCTGGGGGAGCTGGATCTGCGCCATACCGATCTGCAGGGCGTGAAGCTGGACAGCTATCAGGCCGCCCAACTGATGGAGAGGCTGGGGATCGCGATTATCGGCTGAGCCGTTGCCTGATGCCCAGGCCGATAATCAACGCGCCGCAGGCGCGATCGGTCTCCACCGCATCGCGCTTTTTTTACCGCCCGCCGCGGCGGTGCGGCGTAATAAATTTATCCGCGCTATGAATATAATTTAAAATATCCCTTGCTTAAATAATCCAGCTATGTGTAAATAGCGTCATCGGTTTGTAGTACAGACCTTATGAAAGCAGTTTTAGTAAAGCAGTTCTCAGTATTAGCGATATCCTCAGATACCTCTTCTCCCGCGAATTTCCTTCTCTAGTGCCCCATAAGTTTCCAATAAAAACAGACCTCTATCGCCTTATGGCGTCTCAAAAATAGAAAGGAAATATCGATGTCTACTAAAATGACTGGTTTGGTAAAATGGTTTGATGCAGGTAAAGGCTTTGGCTTTATCTCCCCGGCAGACGGCAGCAAAGACGTGTTCGTGCACTTCTCTGCGATCCAGAGCAACGATTTCAAAACGCTGGACGAAGGCCAACAGGTTGAGTTCACTATCGAAAATGGCATGAAGGGTCCTTCTGCCGGCAACGTGGTCGCGTTGTAATTTTCAGCTGAGGTGCGGTTTCTTACGATAGCGATGATGGTTTAAGCCGGAGCGGATAAGAAATAAAAACCTCTGCCTGAATAAACTCCGGGTTCGCCCGGAGTATTAATGAATACGTCATTAGCTCAGCAGGAAGAGCGGCGGTGAATTTATTTACTGGCGGACTGGGGTTCGATTCCTCGATGACGTTCCAATAATTTATTATTGGCAACAGCAAAACGGATTGGCGCATAAATAATAAAGCGGCGTCTCAGTCTATTTTTCTGTTGTGAAAAAGTTGTGCTTAAGCTGCGTAACGTTGGAGTGTTGGATGGACGCTTGCGCCATAACATGACGGCCGGGAAAGTAACCGGCACATATTTGATAGCCCCGGCTCTGCGCCGGGGCTTTTTTATGCCTGCGGATCAGCGCTGGGAGTCCAGCGGTTCGTGGTGGGTCACCACGTCCCGGGCTTTGAGATAGCTTTCGATCAGCAGCTGATAGGCCGGGAAGATTTTGGTGTAGACCTCCGCCCATTGCTGCGCGTCTTCGCGGTTCCAGCTGCCCTGCAGCTCGGAGGCCACGCCGGCGGTGTCGATCGGCACGACGCCGGCCTGCACGACGCGCGCCAGGGTGATTTCCTGCGCCATTTTCGAATAGGTGCCGGAGGCGTCGATCACCGCGAACACCTTATAGCCTTCGGCTACCGCGCTGATGGACGGGAAGGCCATGCACACGCTGGTGATGGTGCCGGCGACGATCAGGGTTTTGCGGCCGGTGGCCTTCACCGCCGCCACGAATTCCGGGTTGTCCCAGGCGTTGATCTCCCCTCTGCGGGCGACGTACTGCGCATGCGGCGCATTCTGGTGGATTTCCGGGATCAGCGGGCCGTTGGGGCCTTGCGGCACCGAGGCGGTGGTGATCACCGGCAGTTTGCTCAGCGTGGCGATGCTGGCCAATGCGCCGGCGCGGGCGCGCAGCTCGGTCATTGGCATATCGGCGACGGTCTGGAACAGGCCGCTCTGGTGGTCAATCAACAGCATTACGGCATCATTGGCATCAATAACAGGACGCTGACCGTTGAAGTTTGCTGGGGCGCTCATGGTTTTTTCCCTCTGTAGTCGGATCGCGAGATAACAATCAATGGTGAATAACCAAGGATGAACCTCATCACTTGCCCTTAGTTTAGGCGCACGGCTGAATTGCAGTAGAGGGTAAAGGCGGGATGCATCGTTCCATAAATGGAACGATGGTGCGACAGGCGATCATTTCGACGCTGGACTAAACTTAAACTGCATGAGAACCATGCGGAAAGCCGGGCAGGGAGCGCCATTCTGTTTACCAGCTCTATGCGGAGGGCCGCCATCATGGCTTATCAACATATCGTTGTCGCCACGGATCTCAGCGAAGACGCCGAGTTCCTGCTGGGCAAGGGCGCCAGGCTGGCCGCCGCGCTCAACGCCAAACTGTCCCTGATCTATATCGATATCCACCGCACCGGTTATTATGCCGAGCTTGGGGTGGGCGAATACAACTACACCGACCGCACTTTCTCGGAGCGGGTCAAGAACATGCTCAATGCGATCCGCGGCCAATCGTCTTACCCGGTGGAAGAGGTGATCGTCAGCCGCGGCGAATTGACGCAAGAGCTGAACCGGGCGGCCAAGGAAAAGGGGTTTGATCTGGTTATCTTCGGCCATCACCACGATGTCTGGAGCCGGCTGGTGTCTTCGGCCCGTCAGGCGATCAACGATCTGAACGTCGATCTGCTGGTGATCCCCATCGACAAAAAATAGCGCAGCCCCTCGCCCGGCGAGGGGTCTCCATCGCAACCCCCCCATCGAAATAGTCACCAGGGTAAATTTTATTATATCCATCAATAGTTTGGCTTAATTCCGAGAATGCATGTCCCAGCGCATTGAAATTGCTCTTGATACCTCTTTTTGGTTAACAAACCGCACGTTTTGACTGGCCCCGTTCGCCCATGAGTTTTATCCTCGAGGTAATGAGAATTTGTATGACTTATCTGAATACATTTACATGGAGGAGGTCTCATGCGTTTCGACAACAAAGTGGTGGTCATCACCGGTGCGGGCAACGGGATGGGGGAGGCGGCGGCGCGCCGTTTTTCCGCCGAGGGCGCCATCGTGGTGCTGGCCGACTGGGCCAAGGACGCGGTAGATCGGGTGGCCGCTTCGCTGCCGCAGGGCCGGGCGCTGGCGGTGCATATCGACGTTTCCGACCCGGCTGCGGTCGAGAAGATGATGAATGAGGTGGCGGAGAAGCTGGGCCGCATCGACGTGTTGCTGAACAACGCCGGCGTACACGTGGCGGGCAGCGTGCTGGAAACCAGCGTCGCCGACTGGCGGCGCATCGCCGGGGTCGACATCGACGGCGTGGTGTTCTGCTCCAAGTTCGCCTTGCCGTACCTGCTGAAAACCAAGGGATGCATCGTCAACACCGCATCGGTGTCCGGCCTGGGCGGCGACTGGGGCGCGGCATATTATTGCGCGGCGAAGGGCGCGGTGGTCAACCTGACGCGCGCCATGGCGCTGGATCACGGCGGCGACGGCGTGCGCGTCAACTCGGTGTGCCCGAGCCTGGTGAAAACCAACATGACCAACGGTTGGCCGCAGGAGATCCGCGACAAGTTCAACGAGCGCATTGCGTTGGGCCGTGCGGCGGAGCCGGAAGAAGTGGCGGCGGTGATGGCGTTTCTGGCCAGCGATGACGCCAGCTTTATCAACGGCGCCAACATTCCGGTCGACGGCGGGGCGACCGCCTCGGACGGTCAGCCGAAAATCGTTTAAGCGTTGACCATCTGGCCCGGCGTCGCCGGGCCTTGTTTGATCACACCCCAATGCGATCGCGCAGCGTGTAATATGCGGCGCCGATGGCGGTAAACGGGATCTGCAGGTTGCGCCCGCCGAAAAACGGCAAATGCGGCAGTTTGGCGAAGGCGTCGAAGCGCTCCGCGTCGCCGCGCAGCAGTTCGGCGATCAGCTTGCCCGCCAGATGGGTGCAGGTGACGCCGTGGCCGCTGTAGCCCTGCATGTAATAGACGTTATTCTCCAATCGGCCGAACTGCGGCATGCGCGACAGCGTCAGCAGGAAGTTGCCGGTCCAGCGGTAATCGATACGCACCCCCTTCAACTGCGGGAAGGTTTTCAGCAGCTTCGGCCGGATCAGGTTGTCGATGTCGTCCGGATCGCGCGCGCCATAGACCACGCCGCCGCCGTACAGCAGCCGGTTATCGCCGGTGATGCGGTAATAATCCAGCAGGTAGTTGCAGTCTTCGACGCAGTAGTTTTGCGGGATCAGCGCCTGCGCCACCTCTGGCGCCAGCGGCTCGGTGGCGACCACCTGGGTGCCGCACGGCATGCTGCGCTTCGCCAGGCGCGGCTCCAGCTTGTCGCCCAGGTAGGCGTTGCCGGCGACGATCACGTGGCGAGCCTTCACCTGGCCCGCGGCGGTGCTGACGACCGCCGGTTCGCCGTGGCGGATGCCGGTCACCGCCGACTGCTCGAAGATGCGGCCGCCCTGCAGGCGGATCGCCTCGGCTTCGCCGAGCGCCAGGTTGAGCGGGTGAATGTGGCCGCCGCTGTGGTCCAGCAGCGCGCCGACGTAGCGATCGCTGGCGATTTCCTGCCGCACCCGATCGGCGTCCAGCAGTTCGAGCTGGGTATTGCCATAGCGCTCCCAGTTTTGCTTCTGCTCGATCAGCGCGTGGTACTGCTTATTGTTCAGCGCGGCGAAGATGCCGCCGGGGCGGTAGTCGCATTCGATGGCGTATCGCTTGATGCGACTGCGAATGATCTCTGCGCCCTCAAACATCATGCTGCCGAGCAGCCGGGCGCTTTCCGGCCCGTAACGCTGCTCAATCACGTCGATGTCGCGGCTGTAGGAGTTGACCAACTGGCCGCCGTTGCGGCCGCTGGCGCCGAAGCCGATGCGCGCGGATTCCAGCACCACCACGTCGTACCCGGCCTCCACCAGGAACAGCGCCGAAGACAGGCCGGTATAGCCGCCGCCGACCACGCAGACGTCGCATTCGATCGATTCATTCAGCTGCGGATAAGGCCGATGGTCGTTGGCCGAGGCCGCATAGTAGCTTTTTACATGTTCAGTCATGATGTTGGCCCTTATTCCAGCGAAATCCAGGTGGTTTTCAGTTCGGTGAATTTGTCCAGCGCGTGCAGCGATTTGTCGCGGCCGTTGCCGCTTTGCTTGTAGCCGCCGAACGGCACGGTCATGTCGCCGTCGTTGTAGTTGTTGACGAATACCGTGCCGGCCTTCAGTTGGCGCGCCAGCCGGTGGGCGCGGGCCAGATCGCGGGTCCAGACCGCGGCGCCCAGGCCGTACTCGCTGTCGTTGGCCAACGCCAGCGCCTGCTGCTCGCCGTTGAAGGCGGTTACCGCCAGCACCGGGCCGAAGATCTCGTCGCGCGCCACGTTCATGCCGTTGTCCACCTGGGTCAGGATGGTCGGGCCTAGGTAACCGGCGTGATTGCCCTGCGGATGTTGGCGGCCGTCGAGGAACAGCGCGGCGCCCTGGCTGAGCCCTTGTTCGATATAGCCCGCCACTTTCGCGCAGTGGCCGCTGTCGATCAGCGTGCCCATCGCCGTGGCGGGATCGAGCGGGTCGCCCGGCGCAAAGGCCGCCGCATGCTTGCGCAGCGCCTGCAGAAAATCTTGCTGGATGCTTTCTTCCACCAGCAGCCGGGTGCCGGCGATGCACACCTGCCCCTGATTGTAGAAGATGCCCGCCGCGGCGCCCTGCGCGGCTTTGTCCAGGTCCGGGCAATCGGCGAAGACGATGTTGGCGCTTTTGCCGCCGGCCTCCAGCCAGACGCGCTTCATGTTGGATTCGCCGGCGTAGATCATCAGCTGTTTCGCCACCAGCGTGGAGCCGGTGAAGGCGAGGGCGTCGACGTCGTTATGCAGCGCCAGCGCCTTGCCGGCGTCATGGCCGTAGCCGGGAACCACGTTCAATACCCCGTCCGGCAAACCGGCCTGCTGCGCCAACGCGCCGAGCAGGATGGCCGACAGCGGCGATTTCTCGGACGGCTTGAGGATCACGCTGTTGCCGGCGGCCAGCGCCGGACCGAGTTTCCAGCAGGCCAGCAGCAGCGGGAAGTTCCAGGGCACGATGGCGCCGACCACGCCAATCGGCTCGCGTTCGATCAACGCCAGCGCGTCGCGGCCGGTGGGGGCGATTTCGCCGTACACCTTATCGATGGCTTCGGCGTACCAGCGAATGCAGCGGATGGCCCCCGGCACGTCGTCGCGCAGGCTGTGGCGGATAGGTTTGCCGGTGTCCAGCGTCTCCAGCAGCGCCAGCTCTTCATGGTGCTGTTCCATCAGTTCGGCGAAGCGCAGCAGGGTGGCTTTACGCTGCGCCGGGGCCGCCTGCGACCAGTCGCCGCGCTCGAATGCGCCGCGCGCCGCGCTGACCGCCAGATCGATATCGGCGCCGCCGCCGCGCGCCACCTGCGTCAGCTCGCGCCGGCCGGCGGGATCTTCGACGGCGAAGCTTTCCCCTTCGGCGGCCGATTGATAACGGCCATTAATAAACAGTCGGTTCTCAATATGCAGGGCTTGCGCCCGGTGTTGCCAGTACTGCAGGTGGTGGAAATCCATACCTTGCTCCGTTGATCAGAATGTCGTCGGCGTATGGGCGCTGATAATCCGGCAAATCCGCGCCGACGTGTTGCTGAAACTGTGGGGAATGCCGGTGTTGATGGCGTAGCTCTGCCCGGCCAGCAGGTGATAGGCCTGCCCGTTGACCTGCAGCATCACTTCGCCCTCCAGCAGCGTGCCGATCTCTTCCCCCTGGTGCTTGATGCGCTCGCCGGTGGTGGTGCCCGGCTCATAGGTTTCGATCATCATCGCCAGGGTGCGGTTGGGGTCGCCATTGTGGATCAGCTTCATCGACACCCCCTGGCTGCCGATCTCGATCAGATCTTCGTGATCGATCACGATTTGCGGCTCATCCGGCTTCTCCGGCTCGGCAAAAAACGCCGACAGCGACAGCCCATACACCGTCAGCAGCTTCTGCAGCGTGCTGATGGCCGGGCTGACCTTATCCTGCTCGATAGTGCTGATGGCGCTATGGGTTAATCCAGACAGTTCGGCGACCCGGCGCTGCGACAACCCTAATTGCTGACGGATCTGCGACAGACGTTTTCCCGGTGCCAAGCTGACGTTGCTCATGGGCGTTTTTCCTTTTGATAGTTCCGGCAAGCGGCGATGAAACCATCAAACAACAGGCGCGACAGGGCGTACTCTTCGCTGTTCCACTCCGGGTGCCACTGCACGCCGAGCGCGAAAGGCCGATCGCGCACGCTGATCGCCTCCACCAGCCCGTCGGCGGCGTGGGCCTCGATGCGGATTTCCGGGCCGAGGCTTTTGGCGCCCTGGCCGTGCAGTGAATTCACCCAGAATCTGTTGCAATCCGGTATCAGTTGCGAAAGTAGTCCCCCTTCCTGAACGATGACTTCGTGGGCGGGGGCGTATTGCTGTTCCAGCGGCAGGTCGTGATCTTCACGGTGTTCGAGCAGCTCGGGCAGTTCGTACAGCCGGCGGTGCAGGGTGCCCTGGCTGGCGACCACCAGTTCCTGCATGCCGCGGCAGATGGCGAAAAGGGGAATGCGCCTGTCGAGCGCATGGCGGATTAGCGCCAGGCTCAATTCATCTCGCCCGGGATCGGCGTCAGGCTCATCGCCGTTTTCACCATAAAGGTGCGGCTGCACATTGCTGGGGCTGCCCGGCAGCAGAATGCCGTCGAGCCGTTCCAGCAGCTCCGCCAGCAATTCCGGCTCCGCCAGCGCGTGCGGCAGGGCGATTGGCAGCCCGCCGGCGGTGATCACCGCATTCAGGTACTTTTCTTGCAAGGTCTGTGTGAGGTGTCCGTTTAACCTATACCTGCACATCACCACGCCGATGACTGGTCTGTTAAATATATTGCCCATGCTGTCCCCTTGGTATGTTCGAAATTATGAACGATAAGCTTCTCCACTGCCGTTTTCGTTCAATATTCTATAAATCTAGCAGTGGAATGGGCAATATTCAAACCAAAAGTAACACTTGCAAAACAAAATTGTTTCATCTACGTTTCATTTGTGGACATTATATTGAGCAAGATGGTCAATAAACATCACGACAGACAAAACACAAACGGCGGGTGAATCATGCAGACCAACATCGTAGCAGTGGAAAACTTTGTTCAGCACAATGACGAGAGACGAAGTAGCGCGTTCCAGCGCGAAGTGAAGAAGTACCTGGAGCGTTATCCGTTGACCCAGCACGTCGACGTGCTGCTGACCGATCTTAACGGCAGCTTCCGCGGCAAACGCATCCCGGTCGGCGGCTTGAGCAAGCTGGAAAAAGGCTGCTACTTCCCGGCGTCGGTATTTGCGATGGATATTCTCGGCAACGTGGTGGAAGAAGCCGGGCTGGGGCAGGAGCTGGGCGAGCCGGATCATGTCTGCGTTCCCGTACTGGGCACGCTGACGCCGTCGGCGGCGGATCCGCAGTATATCGCGCAGGTGCTGCTCACCATGCTGGATGAAGATGGCACTCCCTTTGACGTTGAACCGCGCAATGTGCTGAACCGAGTGTGGCAGCGCTTGCGCCAGCGCGGGCTATCCCCCGTAGTAGCGGTAGAGTTGGAGTTCTATCTCATCGATCGTCAGCGCGATCCGGAAGGTTACCTGCAGCCGCCGTGCGCGCCGGGCACCCAGGAGCGCAACACCCAAAGCCAGGTGTATTCCGTCGATAACCTGAATCACTTCGCCGACGTGCTGAGCGAGATCGACGAACTGGCCCGGCTGCAGGGCATCCCGGCCGACGGCGCCGTGGCCGAAGCCTCGCCCGGCCAGTTCGAGGTCAACCTGCATCATACCGACAACGTGCTGCAAGCCTGTGACCATGCGCTGGCGCTGAAGCGTTTGATTCGCATGGTGGCGGAAAATCACAACATGCACGCCACCTTTATGGCCAAACCCTACGAGGAACACGCCGGCAGCGGCATGCACGTGCACATCAGCATGCTGGACGCGCAGGGCGGCAACGTGTTCGCCGACGACGACGGAGAAGATTCCACGCTGTTGAAACGGGCGCTGGCGGGCATGATCGCCCTGATGCCGGCCTCGATGGCGCTGCTGGCGCCGAACGTCAACGCCTATCGCCGCTTCCAGCCGGGCATGTACGTGCCGACTCAGGCCTCCTGGGGCCACAACAACCGCACCGTCGCCCTGCGCATACCCTGCGGCGATCGCGACAGCCACCGGGTGGAGTATCGGGTGGCCGGTGCGGACGCCAACCCGTATCTGGTGATGGCCACTATTCTGGCAGGCATCATTTACGGCCTGGAAACCACGCTGCCGCTGCAGGAGCCGGTCACCGGCAACGGGCTGGAGCAGGACGGGCTGCCGTTCCCGATCCGCCAAAGCGACGCGCTGTACGAGTTCGAACATCAACCGGTGCTGAATGCGCTGCTGGGCGAAAGGTTCAGCCACGTTTATCTGGCCTGCAAAACCGATGAGCTGGTGCAGTTTGAGCGCCTGATCACCGAAACCGAAATCGAGTGGATGCTGAAAAACGCCTGACCGCTCTATCCCGTGACGACCGCGCGCGTTCAGCGCATTTCGCCGGCTATCCTGTGGCCTGCGAGGCTGCGCGCAGCGGTACAGAATTTCTTCCATCTTGGCGTACAGGACGCCGGCGAGGAAATAACCATGACCGTTCAATCAGTACGCGCAGGCGTTGGCCTGCGCCGCAGTGAATACGGGCCGGCCCGCGGCCGCATTGCCTTGATTTCGCATCGCTTGTCCCGCCGCCCGAGCAGCAGTTTCCCCGCGGCCTCTCTGAATGACGTTAAACGGTTAACAGCAGAGGACCAAGAGGGGAAATGCCATGACGATTAAAGCCATCGAGTGCGATCAGGCGGGCAAACCGCAGCTGCGCAAATCCCTGAAGCTGTGGCAGGTGGTGATGATGGGGCTGGCCTATCTGACGCCGATGACGGTATTCGACACCTTCGGCATCGTCTCCGGCATCACCGACGGCCACGTGCCGGCCTCTTACCTGCTGGCGCTGGCCGGGGTGCTGTTTACCGCCATCAGTTACGGCAAGCTGGTGCGCCAGTTTCCGACCGCCGGCTCCGCCTATACCTATGCCCAGAAGGCCATCAACCCGCACGTCGGCTTTCTGGTGGGCTGGTCTTCGCTGCTCGACTATTTGTTCCTGCCGATGATCAATACCCTGCTGGCGAAGATTTATCTGACCGCGCTGTTCCCCGAAGTGCCCCCGTGGATCTGGGTGGTGGGCTTCGTGATCATCATTACCGCCATCAACCTGAAAAGCGTCAACCTGGTGGCCAACTTCAATACGCTGTTCGTGCTGGCCCAGGTGGCGATCATCCTGGTGTTCATCTATCTGGTGGTACGCGGCCTGCACAATGGCGAAGGGCTGGGCACGGTGTGGAGCCTGCAGCCGTTTATCGCCGAAAACGCGCACTTGCTGCCGATCATCACCGGCGCCACTATCCTGTGTTTCTCGTTCCTCGGCTTCGATGCGGTCACCACGCTGTGCGAAGAGACGCCCGACGCCGCCAGGGTGATCCCGCGCGCCATCTTCCTCACCGCACTGTACGGCGGGGTGATCTTCATCAGCGTCTCCTTCTTCATTCAGCTGTTTTTCCCCACCATTCAGCGTTTTCACCAGCCCGATGCGGCGCTGCCGGAGATTGCGCTGTACGTCGGCGGCAAGCTGTTCCAGTCGATATTCCTGTGCGTAACCTTTATCAATACGCTGGCGTCGGGCCTGGCTTCGCACGCCAGCGTTTCACGCCTGCTGTACGTGATGGGGCGCGATAACGTGTTCCCGGAACGGTTCTTCGGCTATATTCATCCGAAGTGGCGCACCCCGGCGTTGAACGTGCTGATGGTCGGGCTGGTGGCGCTGTCGGCGCTGTCCTTCGATCTGGTGACCGCCACCGCCTTGATCAACTTCGGCGCGCTGGTGGCCTTTACCTTCGTCAACCTGTCGGTGATCAGCCACTTCTTTATCCGCGAAGGGCGCAACAAGAGCTGGAAGGACCGCTTCAACTTCCTGTTCCTGCCGCTGGTCGGCGCGCTGACCGTGGGCGTGCTGTGGCTGAACCTGGAGAAAAGCTCGCTCACCATGGGCCTGATTTGGGCGATGCTGGGCTTCGGCTACCTGGCCTATCTCACCCGCCGCTTCCGCCAACCGCCGCCGCAGCTGGAGCGCCAGCCGCAGCAGTAAGTCAACCGGGCGGGATCTTCCCGCCTTTCTTTTTATCCTTCCCGGCAGTAGAGTGAAAATCCGATAAAAAATAACCCATTGGATGTGTTTTATGTCTTCTGCGCCCAACCGAAGCAGGGCGACGCTGTGCGGCCTGCTGGCGATCCTGCTGTGGAGCAGCGTCGTGGGGCTGATCCGCAGCGTCAGCGAGGGGCTGGGGCCGATCGGCGGCGCGGCGATGATCTACAGCGTCAGCGCGGCGTTTTTGCTGCTGACGCTGGGCATGCCGCCGCTGCGCCGTTTTCCGCGCCCTTATCTGATCGTCGGCAGCCTGCTGTTCGTCAGCTATGAAATTTGCCTGTCGCTGTCGTTGGGCTACGCCAGCACCCGCCTGCAGGCGATCGAAGTGGGGATGATCAACTACCTGTGGCCCTGTTTCACCGTGCTGATGGCGCTGGGGCTCAACGGGCAGAAGGCCAAATGGTGGCTGCTCCCCGGCCTGCTGCTGTCGCTGTTCGGCATTGGTTGGATCATGAGCGGCGAGGGCGGTTGGTCGCCGGCGCAGATGCTGGCTAATGTGCAGGGCAATCCGCTCAGCTATGGGCTGGCCTTCAGCGGCGCGGTGATTTGGGCGCTGTATTGCAACCTGACCAAGAAAATCGCCCAGGGCAGCAACGGCGTGGTGCTGTTCATCACGCTGACCGCGCTGGCGCTGTGGTTGAAATACGCCTTCAGCGCGGAAAGCGGCATGCAGTTCACGCCCGGCGTTACCCTGACGCTGCTGTGCGCCGGCGTGGCGATGGGCGCCGGCTATGCCGCCTGGAACGTCGGCATTCTGCACGGCAACATGACGCTGCTGGCCACCGTCTCCTACTTTACGCCGGTGTTGTCGGCGGTGTTCGCCGCCGCGGTGCTGCATACCTCACTGACCCTCAATTTTTGGCAAGGGGTGCTGATGGTGACGCTGGGCTCGCTGATCTGCTGGCGGGCAACTCGCGGAAATTAACGGAAATTCTCAGTTGCGGGCGCAATGTTGAACTAGAATTTAACTAGCGATTCTGCCTGAAGGAACGTAAGCGATGAGAAACGATATCCAATTTATCCAGCAGCCCGAGATCGACGGACACCGCTACGAGCGCGGCGATACCGTGCGCCTGACCACGGCGAATTTGCGGCATGAATATCAGCTGGACGTCTATATTTTACGCCGCGACGACAAGCAAATTTACGGCTCGGTGGTGGCGGCGGCGCCCAAGACGGACATTCCGGTCGCCAGCTGGGAGGTGAGGAATGGCGAAGAGGTGGAATTCCGCCAGGAAAACATCGCCCGGGCGGTGCCGGGGGTACGCTGAGCCGCGTGACTCGACCCGGCGTTGCCCAACGCCGGGCCTTTGCTGCAAACCCCGCTAGTTTCACTATAATCAATTGATTAATTATTATTCCCACGATTTTTATTCTGCCAAATAAGAAGGAATTGTATTTGCTATTAGAATACTCTGATAGTTATTGGTAACATTGCGGAAATGATGTGGCTTCAGATAGGGATATTATAGTTATGACTCAACCTACGGATATTGCTCGCGTTTTTGTCGGCTGCGACCCGAATGACTGCGATCTGGAACAGATGATGGTTCTGGAGTACAGCCTGCGCAAACATGCATCGATACCCGTTCAGATCGAATGGATGCGCCTTTCACGCGATCCCGCCGACTTTTGGTATTCGAACGCCGCAGGCGAAGGCTGGACAACCGAATGCTGGGCAACGCCGTTTTCGGCTTTCCGTTGGGGCATTCCCGCCTTTTGCAATTTCCAGGGGCGCGCTTTCTATTCCGATGCGGACGTGCTTTACCTCAGCGATATCGCCGAGATTTGGCGTCATCCGATGGGGGAGGGGAAAGCCATATTGGCCGCCGGTTCCGGCCAGGATCTGCGTCTGGGCGAGATGTTGTGGGACTGCGAGGCCGCCGCGCGCTTTTTGCCGCCGCTGGAGGCGTTGCGCGGCGATCGTCTGGGCCATAAAAAGATGCAGCAGTTCTTTGAACAGCATCCCGAATTGGTCGAACCGCTGAAGCCGGAGTACAGCAATCTCGACGGTGATGATTTGCCGCTGGGATCGCTGAAAGCGCTGCATTATTCCGACATGGGCAGTCAGTTTTCCCATCGTTATGCGATGCCGCGACTTAAGGCCGAGAACCGCAGCCACTGGTTCGACGGCAAGATCTATCGCCATTATCGCGACGATCTGCGCGAGCTGTTCGAGCAGTACTATCAGGAAGCGCTGCAAGCCGGCTATACCCTGGAGCGGTACCGCAACGTGCCGCCGTTCGGCAGCTTCAATAAGCAATCCCAGCGGAAGTACGACGGCAACCCGATCACGCGCAAGAAGAAGCCTTTCCTGCAGCGCGTGTTTGGTGGCCTGCTCGGCTGAGGCGGCCCCGGCAAAACAGGCTGCGTGCGGCCTGTAGCCGTTTCGCTGCGCCCATTCCCCGGCGTCTCCCTGTCAGGCGCGTCAGCGAACGGAAAATGCCCGCTCTGAGGGCGCATCCGGTGTTCAGTCTCCTCCCGCGTTAATTTTCTCCGCTGGTCACAATTGGCACAAAAACTGCTTTAAAAATCATCGTGCATGACAAAAATCACAGCTAACGTGAATTTGCATGAAACATAATTTGACAAATGTGAACGCAATCGATTACCTATTCGCGAAATGCCTAACTGGATCACAGATTCTTACAGTCAGTGATTTCTATAATGCGCGCGTCGCCCGAATTTGTTCGCCAAGGCAACGCCAGGTGTCGTCAGACTCATTGTCATCTTTTCTAACGGGCAGGAAATGGCCCTTTAAGCATGTGGTAATAAAATGAAAAAAATAGCTCTCGCAGCAGGTGTACTGCTCGCCGCGTCATACAGTGCATCATCAATGGCTGATAGCAAAGACAGTCAATACGTCTCCGACTGGTGGCACCAGAGCGTCAACGTGGTGGGCAGCTACCACACCCGCTTCGGGCCGCAGCGCAACAACGACCTGTATCTGGAATACGAAGCCTTCGCCAAGAAAGACTGGTTGGATTTCTACGGTTACGTCGACGTGCCGAAGTTCTTCGGCGTGGGCAATACCCCGGATCGCGGCATCTGGGACAAAGGTTCGCCGCTGTTTATGGAGATCGAACCGCGTTTCTCCATCGATAAGCTGACCGGCACCGATCTGAGCTTCGGTCCGTTCAAAGAGTGGTACTTCGCCAATAACTACATCTACGATCTGGGCCACAACGCGGACGGCCGCCAGAACACCTGGTACATGGGTCTGGGCACCGACATCGATACCGGCCTGCCGATGAGCCTGTCGTTGAATATCTATGCCAAATACCAGTGGGAGAACTACCAGGCCGCTAACGAGAACAGCTGGGATGGCTATCGCTTCAAGGTGAAATACTTTGTGCCCCTGACCCAGCTGTGGGGCGGCAATCTGAGCTACATCGGTTTCACCAACTTCGACTTCGGTTCCGATCTGGGCAAAGACAGCCACTGGACCGACGGCACCGGCAAGCAGGTGCGCAGCAGCAACTCGATCGCCTCCAGCCACATTTTGGCGCTGAACTACGATCACTGGCACTATTCCTTCGTGGCGCGTTACTTCCATAACGGCGGCCAATGGCAGGACGGGGCCGATATCGGCAACCCGGACGGCGCGATCAAATCCACCGGCTGGGGTTACTACATCGTCGCCGGTTATAACTTCTGATTTTCCGTGGTATCAGAGACAGAAAACCCCGCATCGGCGGGGTTTTTTTCATCATTATTGCGCTTGTTCAACGGGTAAATGCTTCACCGGCATAAAGAGCCTGCCTTTGATCACGTGGCATTCATTATCAATCCAACTGATGATCTGTTCGCTGCTCACGCCTTCGGACTGGGCAAAGCGGTGAAGATCGCCGTTAAAGTACTGCTTGATGTATTCCATGAGGGTCATTTGCATGTCTTTTGCTCCTGAACGCCCACCCGTTGCCAGACTGGCCACCGTGGGAGGTTAAGGTTTCTCAGACAGCGAATTTAAAGTATTGGCAACCAAATCTCAACATAAAGCACCAGCTTGGTGCATTAGCGCCGGTGAAGCAGAAAAAAGAATCCCGCACGGAGAGGCGGGAAGCATTCAGTATTATCATTCTGGATGATAAGAATATGATTTGAGGTGCAACGAAAAAGAGCACGCTAACTCTTTTTTATTACACAGCCAAGCTACCGGATCGCTTATTTCGCTGCAAGAAAAATCTGATTGGAAATTCGGGATTTTCGAATAGTTTTGCGCTGCGACATCCTTTGGTCCGGCGGGAAAAGAACCGGGCGTCCAGCGCCGACGATCTCAGAGTTTTCCGCAAGCTTTGTGGGGAGAAATGAGGCTATAGTAAAAGCAATATCCCACGCAGGAAGTCACAACATGAGCAAACGTCGTACTACTCTTACGGTTCTGGCGCTGATTGCATCGCTGGGGCTGTCATCCGCTCCGGCGTTGGCCGACAAGGGCGGCAATGGCAACGGCGGCGGTAACGGTCACGGCAACAGCGGCAACCATGGCAATAATGGCAACCATGGCAACAGCGGCGATCATGACAAAGGCAACAAGGGCAACAAAGGCAAAAACAAAGGCGGCGATCGGGACCTGGTTTCCGTCAGCATCTCCCGTGAGCGCGCGCGTTCGCTGGCGCTGAACTACGGCCTGACCGGCTATGGTTCACTGCCGCCGGGCATCGCCAAAAATCTGGCGCGCGGCAAACCGCTGCCGCCGGGCATCGCCAAGAAAATGGTGCCGTCCTCGATGCTGCGCGACCTGCCGCATTATCCGGGTTACGAATGGCGCATCGCCGGCGACGATCTGGTGCTGGTGGCGCTCAGCACCGCCATTGTGGCCTCGGTGATCAACGGCGTGTTCGACTAACGCCGCACCGTACCGATATCAGCCCCGCTTCGGCGGGGCTTTTTTATTTGCCTGATGCGGGGCGATCGTGGTGAACTCTGTTTCCTCACTTTTTTAAAGCCAGTAAGGGAATCGTTATGTTCAGGGCGCTACTGATAGCCTGCTGTTTGACCAGCTGCCCGGCGCTGGCGGACAGCGCCGCCGCC
This sequence comes from Serratia ficaria, assembly GCF_900187015.1. NCBI lineage: Bacteria > Pseudomonadati > Pseudomonadota > Gammaproteobacteria > Enterobacterales > Yersiniaceae > Serratia > Serratia ficaria. The sequence continues at coordinate 2,248,531 of NZ_LT906479.1, forward strand.
ATCGGCGATTTGCTGAACCAGCGGCTGTCTTTGATGAAGGACGTCGCCGGGTATAAGGCGCAACGGCATTTGCCGATCGAGGACTTGACGCAGGAGGCCAGGGTATTGGCCAGCAGCCAGGCTGAGGCCGGGCGTCTGGGCCTGGAACCGACGTCGGTGCGGCCGTTTATTGTCGCCCAGATGGACGCGGCCAAGGCCATTCAGTATCGCTATCGCGCCGACTGGCTGGCGACGCCGGAGAGCGGTTGGCAGCCGCGTCCGCTGGACGGCGTGCGGCCGCAGATAGCCGAATTGAGCAGCCGTATTCTGCAACGCCTGGCCCGGCGCCTGCAGAGCGGGCCGCTGACCGAGGCGGAGCGCGGCGCTTTCGTGCAGGCGATGAACCAGGTCAATCTCGGCGAGGCGGATAAACAGCGCCTGTTTGACGCCCTGCTGGCGGTCAAGGCCGGCAAGGCGGGCTGAGGCTAGTCGCGGCCGACGCCGCTGCGCCGGAAGGTCAGCACCCGGCTGCGATTGGCGATCAAATCCACGCTGTACCCCCTGAAATACAGGCAAAAGCGCTTCAGCCAGGGGCCGTCGCTGCTTTCCACCAGCATGCGGCCCTGGCCCAGCGGCGTGAGCCTGCCGGTTTGCGCCGCCGGGCCGACGCCGATATGTACCCGATCGCCGCAGATCTCAAAGGCGGTGCGGTACTGCGGGTGGTACCACAGCCCCTGAACGTGCCGCAGGCAGTCGTGATTGGCGCTTACCGGCAGAAAGCTGCGGCTGACGTGGCCCACTTCGCCTTCGACCGCTGCGCCGGTCCATTTCAAGCGGATCGGCATATGGGCGGACAGCGACACCGCATAGCCGTCATCGGCCCGATACAGCGGCTCACCGATCCCCAGGTAGGCCAGGTTGCCCTCTTTCACCTCCAGCCAGTAGGGTTCCGCTACGGTGGCGTACACGCCATCCGGGATGGCGTCGCTGCGTTGCGGCAGCGTTGCGCCCAGCAGGGCGGCCATCACCCGCAGCGCCATGTCGAAGCTGTCGCAGTCTTCGCGGTTGGCTACCAGCGCCACCCCGGCTCGCCGATCGGCCGTCAGCAGGAAGTAGGTCTTGTACCCGGCGTGTGAGCCGCCGTGGCCCAGCAACCGATGCTGGCCGAGCCGGGTATGCGCTAGGCCCAGGCCGTAGTCGCTGAGCTGCCCCTGGCTGAGGTGCCGCGGGGCGCTGAGCTGCGCCAGCACGCCGCGGCCCGGCCCCTGGTCGGCCAGCAGCGTCTGCAGCCAACGGGTGAGGGCGTTGGCGCTGCCGGTCAGGCTGCCGGAGGCCGACAGATGCAGCCCGGCGCTGGCCAGCTGCCATCCCCGCGGCGCCCGCCAATACCCCGGCGCCAGCCCGGGCACCACGTCGAACCAGCTCTCCGGCGCCTTCAGCTGCACCTGCAGCGGGCGGGCGATATGCTGCTGCACCAGCTGGTCGAAATCATGGCCCTTGGCCTTCAGCGCCGCCTCGACCAGCCGGTAGCCGGTATTGGTGTAGGCGACCTCGCTGCCGGCGGCGTAATTAAGCCGCTCCAGACCTTCGACGAACTGCAAGACCGGCTGCGCATCGCTGACGGCGTGCAGCGAAATGCCCAATAATCCCAGCGTTTCGCGCACGTCGGGCAACCCGCTGGTCATATCCAGCGCTTGCCCGACGGTCACCGCCGCCAGCGCCGGCTGCAGGCCGGGCAGCAGCTCGCCCAGCGGTTGATCCAGCCTGACGGCGTCGCCGGTGGCGTTCAGCGCCAGCGCGGCGAAGATATGCTTGGTGACCGACGCGTAGCGCACCACGCTGTCGGCGCTGAACGGCGTGTTTTGCGCCAGATCGGCCAGGCCGGCGCAGGCGGTGGCGCGGATTTTCCCGGCGTCGAACAGGGTTATCGCGCCGCCGGGTTCACCTTCCTGCCGCCAGCCGGCCAGCAATCGTTCGGCAGCCGCGCCTGCGGCGCGCCAGTTTAGCGGGGTTTCAGACATAGTGACCTCCAGAGATGGCGTTCAACATGGGCCCTATCGGCCTCTTTTCGCCTGGCCTTTCACGACGGGCGCCGGGCTGACGCAAGAAGGGGATACGGGATTATGGCCGACGCAGCGCGCCGGGCTTTTCGGCCGATTGTGGCGCAGCGCGACATTCGCGGGCCGCTGTTTTGTGCGCTGTTCGGACCCGCGGCGGGGAATTTCACTGAAAATTTGATGCAGAGCGCACATTGTGCCGTTGGCCGCGTGAGGGAGAGGGGAGCAGGCGCCATCAGCGACGCCTGCGCCGGGGTCAACGCAGCTGGGCTGCGCCTTCCAGCAGGTTTTCGATCATCTGCTTCAGCAGGCGCTGCAGCGAGGCCGCGCGCTGCGGCTCAAAGGCGAACGGATACTGTTCGGACATGTAGTTCACCTGCGCCAGCTCCAGCTGGATCGCATGCTGCCGCTCCTGCGGCCGGCCGTAAGCGCGGGTGATGTAACCGCCCTTGAAGCGGCCGTTCAGCACGTGCGTATACTGCCGCTGCCGTTCGCAGCAGCTCACCAGGCGATCGCTGAGCGCCGGCGCGCAGCTTTCGCCGCCGTTGGTGCCGAGGTTGAGATCCGGCAGCTTGCCGTCGAACAGCCGCGGGATCACCGAAGCGATGGAGTGCGCATCGAACAGCAGCGCATAGCCGTGCCTGGCCTTGATGCGCGCCAGCTCGTCCTGCAGCTGCCGGTGATAGGGCTGCCAAACCTGTTGCAGATAGCCGGCGCGTTCCTGCTCCGACGGCGCCTTGCCCGGCAGGAAGCTGGGGCGGCCGTCGAACAGCACGTCGGGATACAGGCCGGTGGTGGCGGTGCTGTAGAGCGGTTTGTCGTCCGCCGGGCGGTTCAGATCGATGACAAAGCGCGAATAGTTGCCGACCAGCACGCTGGCCCCCATCGCCCGGGCAAAGTCATACAGCTGCGGAATGTGCCAGTCGGTATCCGGCAACTGGCGTGCGTCGTCGGTCAGGCCGGCCTCCACCGTCGGCGTGAGCCGGGTGCCGGCGTGCGGGATGCTGATCAGCAGCGGCAGGCTGCCGACCCGGAAACTCAAGGGATCGCGCAGGGTCATTAACGTACTTCTCCTCGGAAAATTACCGTACAGGGCAGTTGACCGCCCAACCAATAAGCCAGCTCGGCCGGGCGCGACAGCGGCCAGTGAACAAAATCCGCGACCTTGCCGGTTTCCAGCGTGCCGTGACTGTGCTGCAGCCCCAGCGCCTTGGCGGCGTGGGTGGTGACGCCCGCCAGCGCTTCTTCCGGCGTCAGGCGGAACAGCGTGCAGGCCATGTTGATCATCAGGCGCAGCGACAGCGCCGGCGAGGTGCCCGGATTGGCGTCGCTGGCGATCGCCATCGCCACGCCGTGCTTGCGGAACAGATCGACCGGCGGGCATTGGGTTTCGCGCAGCAGGTAGTAAGCGCCGGGCAGCAGCACCGCCACGGTGCCGGCGTCGCCCATGGCGCGGGCGTCCTGCTCGGTGGCGTATTCGAGGTGATCGGCGGACAGCGCGTGGTGCCTGGCCGCCAGCGCGCTGCCGCCCAGGGCGGAGAGCTGTTCGGCGTGCAGCTTGACCGGCAAGCCGGCGGCTTCGGCGGCGGCGAATACCCGCTCGACCTGCGCCGGAGAGAACGCCAGATGTTCGCAGAAGGCGTCCACCGCATCCGCCAACCCGGCGGCCGCGGCCTGAGGAATGATGGCGTTGCACACCAGTTCGATATAGTCGTCGGCGCGGTTGGCGTACTCCGGCGGCAGCGCGTGGGCGGCCAGGCAGGTGGTTTTCACCTCGACCGGCAGCCGTTCACCCAGCGCGCGCGCCACCCGCAGCATTTTCAGCTCGCTTTCCGGGCTCAGGCCGTAGCCGGACTTGATTTCCACGCAGGTGACGCCTTCCGCCAGCAGCGGCCGCAGGCGGAACAGCGCCTGTTCCAGCAGCAGCGCTTCGTCGGCGTCGCGGGTGGCTTTTACGGTGGAGATGATGCCGCCGCCCTGTGCGGCGATCTCGGCGTAGCTTGCGCCGTTCAGGCGCTGCTCGAACTCGCCGCTGCGGTTGCCGCCGAACACCAGGTGGGTATGGCAGTCGACGAAGCCCGGAGTGATGATGCCGCCGTCGAATTTCACCGTTTCATCCGCCAGCAGCCCGGGCGGCAGCGCCGCGTATTCGCCGATCCAGACAATCCTGCCGGCGCGCACGGCGATCGCGCCGTCGCTGAGGGTGTGATACTTGCCGTCGCGCATGGTGACAATGTCGGCCCCGTGCCACAGGCTGTCGCAGTGAATCTCAGACGTCATCGTGTTCCTCCGCCGGAGCCGCAGCTCCCACATGGTTGTATATACAATTAAAAACAACCTAGCGCATTCATCGGGATGTCACAAGAGGCGGGAGAAAATTTGTTATCGGGATGTGATCGACAGCGGAGGACGCGGGCGCAGGGGCTGCGCCCGCCCGGCGTTTAAACCTCGGTGGTGAAGCGGCCGAACAGCTGATAGCGGCTGCCGGGATACAGCAAACGCGCCGACGTGACCACGGTTTTGCCGGACCAGGTGCGGCGATGGATCAGCAGGCCGGGCTCGTGAGCCTCCAGCTGCAGCAGTTCGCTCTCGCGCTGCGTCGGGATAACCGCCTCGACGATGTGCTCGCCGGCGGTCAGCGGGGCGGCCTGCGTCAGGTAGGTGTAGGGCGTGACGCGGTCAAAGTCCTGCTTCAGGTAGGCCGGCGCCACCAGCGGATTGACGCAGCGGTCCTCCACCTGCACCGGCACGTCGTTTTCGTAATGCACTATCTGCGAGTAGAACAGCTGCTGGCCGGGCGGGATGCCCAGCGCGGCGGCTTCTTCTTCGCTGGCCGGGCGCGCCTTCAGCTCGAGGATCTTGCTGCTGTGGCGATGGCCGCGCGCGGCGATTTCATCGGCGATGTTGTGCACTTCCAGCAGCGCGGTGTGCGCTTTGGCCTCGGCGACGAAGGTGCCGACCCCCTGCATGCGGATCAGGAAACCTTCGCTGGTCAGCTCGCGCAGCGCGCGGTTGATGGTCATGCGGCTGACGCCGAGCTCCGCCACCAGTTCACTCTCGGAAGGCACGCGCTGGTGCGGCTGCCAATGCCCCGCACGGATCTGGTTTACGATCGCTTGTTTGACCCGTTGGTAGATCGGGGCGGGGGTATCGCTCATTGCAGCAGCCAGCTGTAACAGGGTCTGTTGATCAACCACGACGTTAACCTCGTCAAATAAAAAAATAATAACACCAGTTTACTGTTGATGTCGGCGTATGTATATGTATATACAACTAGGGGCCGGCGCGCCAGATTTTAGCCGACGGCCGCAAAATTTCCTGGATGCGCGCCATCACCGCGCGTCATTTGCCGTTACACCAACAGTGGAATCCTGCCATGCCTGCTTATTTTGCCCCACGCGCTTTGCTCCCTGAGGGCTGGGCGCATAACGTCCGGATGGACGTCGATGCGCGCGGTTACCTGACCGGCGTCACCGCCAATGCCGAGCCGGAAGGCTGCATCCGGCTGCACGGCGATGCGGTGCCGGGCATGCCGAACCTGCATTCCCACGCATTCCAGCGCGCGATGGCCGGGCTGGCGGAAGTGGCCGGCAACCCGCAGGACAGCTTCTGGACCTGGCGCGATCTGATGTACCGCCTGGTGCAGCGGCTGACGCCGGAGCAGGTGGAGGTGGTCGCCCGTCAACTGTATATCGAAATGCTCAAGGGCGGATACACCCAGGTCGCCGAGTTCCATTATCTGCATCACAACGCCGACGGAAATCCCTACGCCGATCGCGGCGAAATGACCGGCCGGCTCAGCCAGGCGGCGCAGCAGGCGGGGATCGGCATGACCCTGCTGCCGGTGCTGTACAGCTACGCCGGGTTTGGCGCGCAGCCGGCGCAGCCGGGGCAGAAACGCTTTATTCAGGATGCGGACGGCTATCTGCAGCAGCAGCAGGTGATTGCGCGTCAGCTGGCCGAGCAGCCGCTGCAAAACCAGGGGCTGTGCTTCCACTCGCTGCGGGCGGTGGATCTGAGCCAGATGCGGCACGTCCTGGCCGCTTCGGACAGCGCGTTGCCGGTGCATATTCATATCGCCGAACAGCAAAAAGAGGTGAACGACTGCCTGGCCTGGAGCGGCCAGCGCCCGGTGGCCTGGCTGTATGAGCATCTGCCGGTGGACGCGCGCTGGTGCCTGGTGCACGCCACCCATCTGGATCGCGCAGAGCTGGAGGCACTGGCGCGCAGCCAGGCGGTGGCCGGTCTGTGCCCGACCACCGAAGCCAACCTCGGCGACGGCATTTTCCCCGGCGACGCGTACCTGCATCAGCGGGGGCGCTGGGGCATCGGCTCCGACAGCCACGTATCGCTCAACGTGGTGGAGGAGCTGCGCTGGTTCGAATACGGCCAGCGGCTGCGCGATCAGCGCCGCAACCGCCTGACCACGCCGGAGCAGCCGGCGGTGGCCGACGTGCTGTATCAACAGGCGCTGCAGGGCGGCGCTCAGGCCTGCGGCGCGCCGATCGGCCGGCTGCAGCGCGGCTTCCGCGCCGACTGGCTGGTGCTGGACGGCGATGACCCGTACCTGGCCGCCGCGCCGGACGCCTCGATCCTCAACCGTTGGCTGTTCGCCGGCGGCAAGGAACAGATCCGCGACGTGTACGTCGGCGGACGTCAGGTCATTGAGCAGGGGCGGCATGCGCTGCAGCAGCAGAGCGCCGCCGAGTTCCTGCAGGTGCTGAAAACCTTCCAGCGGGAGGCGTGATGAGCCTGCACCTTTTTGACTTCGCCGAACTGCCGGTCAGCCCGTGGCGCAACGGCGGCGGGGAAACCCGCGAGATCGCCTGCTGGCCGCCGGGCGCGCAGGATTTCGACTGGCGCGCCAGCATCGCCACCATCGCGCAGGACGGGCCGTTTTCGGCCTTTGCCGGCATTGACCGCTCCATCACCCTGCTGGAAGGCGACGGCGTGCATCTGTTCAGCGCCGGGCGCATCGACCATGCGCTGGCGCAGGTCGGCGAACCTTTCGCTTTCTCCGGCGATGTGGCGCTGGACGCCAGGCTGTTGGGCGGCGGCAGCCGGGATTTCAATATCATGACCCGGCGCGGGCGCCATGCCGCCGGGGTGCGGCGGATTAACGCCGCGGTCGCCTTGCCGGCCGGGCACGCCGGGGTGCTCTACGCGCTGAGCGGCGAATGGTCCTTGCCGGGCGAGGTCACATTGCGCGCCCGCCAGGGCGCCTGGTGGCCGGCGGGCGGCTTCGGCGGCACGCTGGCGCCGTTGGCGAAAGAGTGCGCAATCCTGTGGGCCGACATCACAGCCTGCTAAACCGGAGTAGAGTCCGAGGCCCGGTTGTGGGATTATTCGCCTTTCCCATTCGATAACGAGAGAAGGGCGCATGGCCTCGCTGAAAGACGTCGCAAAACTCGCCGGAGTATCGCTGATGACGGTTTCCCGCGCCATCAACGAACCCGGCAAGCTGCGGCCGGAGACCTACCAGCGCGTCAAACAGGCGATCGATCAGCTGGATTACGTGCCGGATCTGTCGGCGCGTCGCATCCGCGGCGACAGCAACAGGGTGCAAACGCTGGGGGTGCTGGCGCTGGACACTGCCACCACGCCGTTCTCGGTTGAAATGATCCTGTCGATCGAAAAGACCGCGCGCGAACACGGCTGGAACAGCTTTGTGGTCAACCTGTTCGCCGACGACAGCGCCGAACAGACCGTCGATCTGCTGCTGGCGCACCGCCCGGACGGGGTGATCTTCACCGCCATGGGGCTGCGCCACGTCAAGCTGCCGGCCAGGCTGTTGGATAAAAAGCTGGTGCTGGTCAACTGCGTCAGCCCGGATTATCAGATTGCCAGCTATATTCCCGACGACGAACAGGGGCAGTACGAGGCCACGCGCGCGCTGCTCGCCAAGGGCTATCGCGCGCCGCTGTGCATTCACCTGCCCGAAAGCACGCTGGCGGCCGGGCTGCGCCGCCGCGGGCTGGAGCGGGCCTGGCGCGAGGCGGGCGGCGAATTGGCCCAGCTGCGGCAGTATCATCTCGATCTGAGCGACGGCGACGAGCGTTACCGCGACTGCGTGGCCCTGTTGGAGCGGCATTTCTCCGCCGGCCGGCGCGACTGCGACGTGGTGATGTGCGGCAATGACCGGGTGGCGTTCCTGGTGTATCAGGTGCTGCTGGCGCAGGGGTGGAAAATACCGCAGCAGGTGGCGGTATTGGGGTACGACAACATGGTCGGCATCGGCGAGCTGTTCCTGCCGCCGTTGACCACGGTGCAGCTGCCGCATTACGAACTGGGTCGCCAGGCGGCGCTGCATCTGATTGAACAACGGGAACACCGCAACCAGGTGAAGGTGGCGTGTCCGCTGCTGGAGCGCGGCTCACTTTAGCCGGCAGGGCGCACGGCGGCGCGCCCTGTCTGCGTTCGTCGGGCTTAGGCCCAGATGCTCTCCAGTTGCCATCCCTCCATATCGCCAAACTGCGCCTGGCCGCCTTCGGCAAACAGGCTGAGGTCGCGTCGGCCGTCGGCCGGGTAGATGCGGCTGGTCAGGCAGGCCTCGCCCTGATTGACGAACACCTCCAGCGATGAACGGTCGATGAACAAGCGCAGCGATAACCGCTCTCCCGCCGGCAGCGCTACGCTGCGACAGCCGCACAGCCCCGGATCTTCGCTGAATCGCTCCAATACCAACCGGTGCGCCTGATTGTCGACGTACAGCCGCGCCGCGCCGCCGATCGCCACGCCATAGCGTTCGGCGTCGCTGCCGGCCAGATCCAGCGTCAACTGCAGCTCCTGCAGCGCTTCCGCCAGCGGCCGCCGCTGATTGCGCAGCTTGAGCGGGATCAGCGTTCGGTGTTCGCGCCGCAGCGCCGTCAGCTCGCGCGCCGGGTTCATCCGCACGGCGCCGTCTGCGCCCAGCGTCAGCTCGCGCGGCAGGGTGAGGGCGCCCGCCCAACGGTGCGCCTTGCTCGGCATCGGCGATTCCCACATGTCCATCCAGGCGAACAGCAGGCGGCGGCCGTCGGCGGCGGTGAAGGTTTGCGGCGCATAGAAGTCGTGGCCGGCATCCAGTTCGCAGAAAGGCTGGGTCGGGGTGAAGTCATGTCCCGGCCGCCAGTGGCCGAGCAGGTAACCGCTCTGGAAGCGGTTGCGGTTGCGGTAGCCCTGCGCCGTCAGGCCCTGCGGCGAGAACAGCAGCAGGTGTTGCTCGCCCAGCGGGAAGAAGTCCGGGCACTCCCACATATAGCCCTGATGCGGCGCCTGCGCGCCGCCCAGCAGGCGGTCGAAGCGCCAGTCGCGCAGATCGGCCGAGCGATACAGCCGCGCCTGCCCCAGGCCGTTTTCCCTGGCGCCGACCACCATCCACCATTCGCCGTCTTCGCGCCAGACTTTCGGATCGCGGAAATGCTGGATGCCGTCCGGCGGCGTCAGCACCGGCCCGTGCTTGACGAAATGCACGCCGTCTTCGCTGGTGGCCAGGCACTGCACTTCGCGCACCTGGTCATCGTCGCCGGCCTTGCCCAGCCAGACGTGGCCGGTGTAGATCAGCGTCAGCACGCCGCCGTCGTCCACCGCGCAGCCGGAGAAGCAGCCGCCCTTGTCGTCGTCTTCGCCGGGCGCGAGGGCGATCGGCTGGTGCTGCCAGTGCGCCAAATCGCGGCTGGTGGCGTGACCCCAGTGCATCGGCCCCCAGTTTTCGTCGTAGGGATGATGCTGGTAGAACGCGTGGTAAACGCCGTTAATGCAGATCAGGCCGTTGGGATCGTTGATCCAGCCGGCGGATGGCGCCAGATGAAACTGCGGGTAGTAATCGTCCCGGCGCTCGGCGCGCAGGGCTTCGACCGCATGGTCGGCTTGAGCTAAGGCATTTTTCATTGAACAGACTCGCTTGATTTTATTACGGATTGAAAGTGGGGCGTAGCGGTGGCGTTCTCGCCGCGCAGCAGCAAACAGGAGATCAGCGTGGTGGCGGCGACCGCGCAGCCCATCAGCAGATAGGTGTCGGCGAAGCCGATGCGGTCATAGCCGTAACCCGCCAGCGGCGACAGGAAGCTGGCCATCACCTGGGTGATGAACTGGAAGCCCACCAGGTACAGCGTGGACGACAGGCGGCTGTCGAAGCGGGTGGCGATGTACTTGAAGATGGCGATCAGCAGGATCGGCAGCTCCACCGCGTGCAGCAGCTTCATGGCCGAGATCATCAGCGCGCCGCTGACCAGCCCGGAGCCGAACATGCGCAGCGCCATCACGCCGCCCGCCAGCAGCAGCCCCCGCTTGGCGCCGATGCGGTTGACCAACAGCGGCGCCAGGAACATGCCGCCGGCCTCGAGGAACACCTGCAGCGAATTAAGGAAGCCGTACATTTCGTTGCCCTGCGCGCGGGAGCTGAACTGCGAGGCGAAGTAGACCGAGAACTGCTGGTCGAACACGTTATAGACGCTGATGCCGAGCACGAACACCACCAGCGCCCAGAAGCCCGGCATGCGCAGCAGCGCCAGCGCGTCCTGCAGCTTCAGGTTCTCCGGTTTGCCGAACGCCAGGCCGGCCATGGCGTTGGGTTTCAGCTCGCGCACCTGGCTGAGCAGCAGCAGGAACACCACCGCCGAAGCGGAAGCCAGCCAGAAGTTGATGTTGGGATCGATATTGAAGATAAAGCCGGCCAGAAAGGTGGCGCAGGCCCAGCCCAGCGAGCCCCACATGCGGGCGCGGCCGAATTCGAAGCCGCTGATGCGGCTGACGCGCTCGGTATAGGATTCCAGCGCGCCGATGCCGGCAAAGAAGGTGGCGCCGATAAACAGCCCGCCGACCAGCGCGCCAAGCGGCAGGCTGTGCGCCAGCAGCGGGGCGTAGAGGTAGATGAAGAACGGGCCGGTCAGCAGCAGCATCACCCCGAGAAACTGCAGCAGGTGCTTGCGCAGCCCGAGTTTATCCTGAATAAACCCGTACAGCGGCTGCGCGCACAGCGCCACCAGCGAGATGGCGGAGAAAATCAACCCGGTTTCCGCGCCTTTCAGGCCGATCTTTTGGTTGAGCCACAGCGAGATCAGAGAAAAACTGGACGACCAGGTAAAAAAGAAGAAGAACAGCAGGCCGCTGAGCAGCACATAATATTTTTTGGTTTCGCGGTTCATGTGGAAGGCCCTGATGAAGTAGAGTTCCTCATTGTTAACGTTAACCTCCGGCCTGAGAAAGCACCCTTATGTGGCGATTGCGATGTTAATCACAAAAGTTAACGTTAACATCCGTGCTTTGTGAGCGGCGTCACGGGTTGCTGCGGGCGGGGCGGCCGGCGCCCCGGGAAATCAACGCTCGCTCAGCGAGCGCAAATGATCGTCGCGCCGCAGGGTCATCAGCGCAAACAGGCTGACCAGCGAGGTGGCGACCACGTAATAGGCGGGAATATCGATATTGCCGGTTTGCTTGATCAGGCCGGTGATGATCAGGCCCGCCGAGCCGGAGAACACCGCGTTGGACAGCGAATAGGCCAGCCCCAGACCGGTGTAGCGCACCCGGGTCGGGAACATCTCCGCCAGCATCGCCGGGCCGGGACCGGCCAGCAGCCCGACCACCGCACCGGCGGTCAGTACCGCGGCGCCTTTGGCGAACAGTGAACCCTGCGGGTCCTGCAGCAGGTGCAGCAGCGGGAAGGTGAACAGGATCACCGCGATCACCGCCGTCAGCATCACCGTCTTGCGCCCCAGCTTATCGCTGAGGATGCCGGCCGGCAGAATGGTCAGGGCGAAGCCGACGTTGGCCAGCACCGTGGCCACCAGCGCCTGCTGGAAGCTGGCGTGCAGCGACGTTTGCAGATAAGAAGGCATCACCACCAGGAAGGTGTAACCGGCGGCGGACCAGCCCATCATGCGGCCGATGCCGAGCACGATGGTCTTCAACACGCTGCCCAGCGTCACTTCCGCCGCCGCAGGGGCGCCCGGCGCATCCTTCTGCTGAGCCTGCCTGAAGGTGGGCGTCTCCTGCAGCTTCAGCCGCAGCCACAGCGCCACGGCGCCCATCGGCAGCGCCAGCAGGAAGGGAATGCGCCAGCCCCAGTCATGCAGCTGTTCCCGGGTCAGCAACGCGGCCAGCAGCGCCACCAGACCGGCGCCGGCCAACAGCCCCAGCGCCACGGTCAGCGATTGCCAGGCGCCGAACAGCCCGCGTTTGCCCTTGGGCGCAAATTCGGTCATCAGCGAGACCGCGCCGCCGAACTCACCGCCGGCGAACAGCCCCTGAAACATGCGCAGCAGGGTCAGCAGCAGCGGGGCGGCGACGCCGATCGCGGCATAGGTCGGCATCACGCCGATCAGCGCGGTGGCCAGGGTCATCAGCAGCAGCACGGCGATCAGCGTGGGCCGGCGACCGATGCGGTCGCCGATGCGGCCGAAGATCACCGCGCCTATCGGTCGGCAGAAAAACGCCAACGCAAAGGCGGCGTAGGTCAGGATCAGGCTGGTGATTTCGCTTTCACCCTGCAGGCTGAAAAAGTTGGCGGCGATGACGGTGGCCAGGAAGCCATAGACGCCGAATTCGTACCACTCGATGAAATTGCCGACCGAGCCGGCCAGCAATGCCTGCCGCGACTGGCGCGCGTCGATAGTGTGTTGGTTCATCCCCGTTCCCGTACATTCGAATTATTGTCAGTCAGTTCTAAATTCTTATGACAAAACAATCAATTATTTTCAGCGGGAACTGTGAGGCCCCAATCATCGGCGCGTTGCGCGCCGGGATCGGGGCCGGGGGGATGATCAGGGGGTATCACCCTGCGGCACCGCCGGCGGCGCGGGCAGGTTGGCGTCGGCGCGCAGTTTCCGCACCTGGTCGGCGCTGACGTCGGCGGCGGCCGGGTTGCCGAACTGGCGGCTGACGTAGTTGCTCAGTTCGGCGATCTGCGCGTCGTTCAGCTCTTCGGCGAACGACGGCATCAGGATCTCGCCCTGCCGCATGTCGCGATGCACGCCGTTGAGGATCACCGACACCAGATTTTTGCCGTCGGCGGCGCCGGTGCTGCCGTGGTTGAACAGCGACGGGTAAGCATGGAAGCCGCTGCCCTTGCCGGCGCCGTCCATGCCGTGGCAGGTCGCGCAGTTGCCGCTGAACAGCGTGGCGCCGGTTTGCGGATGCTCGTCGCTGCCGCGCAGCGCAAACACGTCTTGCGACGGGGCGCCCCAGCGATCGCGCGGCCGGGTTTGCCGTTCATCGGCGATGGCCGGCACGCTGCGCAGATACACCGCCATCGCCTGCAGATCGGCGTCCGGCAGGTACTGCAGGCTGTGCTCGACGGCTTCCGCCATCGGGCCCGAGGCCGAAGCGCGCCCCGGCACCTGGCCCGACTTGAGGTAATCGACCAGGTCCTGCTGCGACCAGCTGCCGATGCCGGCGTTGCGGTCCGGCGTGATGTTATAGGCTACCCAGCCGCCGAGATCGCCGCCGGCGAACGCCTTGTCCTGGTCCATGCCCATGGTCAGCGTGCGCGGCGTATGGCAGGTGCCGCAGTGCGCCAGCGCCTCCACCAGGTAGCGGCCCTGGTTCCACTGGGCGCTCTGCGTCGCATCCGGCCGCAGTTCGCCAGGCGTGAAGTTGAACCATTTCCAGAAGCGCATGCCCCAGCGCTGGTTGAACGGGAAGGCGAGATCGGTTTGCGGCGTGGCCTGGGCCACCGCCGGCTGCGCCAGCAGGTAGGCCTTGATCGCCAGCACGTCTGCACGGCTCATTTTGGTGAAGGCGTCATACGGCATCGCCGGATACAGCTGTTGGCCGTCTTTGCCAACGCCGTCGCGCACCGCGGCGACAAATTCGTCGTCGCTCCAGCCGCCGATGCCGTACTGTTTATCGGCGGAGATGTTGGTGCCGTAAATCACGCCGAACGGCGTGCTGACCGGGTAGCCGCCGCCGAACGCCGGGCCGCCGGGGGCGGTATGGCAGGCGGTGCAGTCGGCGGCGCGCGCCAGGTATTCGCCGCGTTTGATCAGCTCGGCGCCGCTTTGCGCCCACAGTTGGCCGCTGACCAGCAGCGGCAACAGCGCCAGTAAGGTCTTTTTCACGCCATGCCTCCTTTCAGGCTGTCCAGTACCCGATCGGCCATGTGCAACGCCAGCGCCACTCCGGTCAGGGTGGAGTTGACGGTGGAGGCGGAAGGCATGACGCCGGTGCCGGCGATGAACAGGTTAGGGTGGTCGTGGCTGCGGCAGTCGCCGTCCACTACCGAGTCGCGGCCATCGGCGCCCATGATCATGGTGCCGGTGATATGCTGGTTGTTGTCGTAGACGCCGCGTTTGCTGTAGGCCGCTTCGGTGCCGCCCATCTGTTTGACGATGCGCTGGAAATCGATCATCGACTGGTCATAGCCGCGGTGCACGTATTCGGGGAATTTGTAATACACCTCCAGCTTGGGAATGCCCCAGGCGTCTTTTTCGGTCTTGCTCAGCTGCACGCGGTTTTCCGGCTCCGGCAGCATTTCCAGCAGGCACTTCAGCAGCACGTAACGTTCGGCCTGAAACGCCAGCTTGTCGTTCAGCGCCTTGCCGTAATAGCCCTGGCGGATCAGCCGTTCGGTGAGGTAACGCACCGGCGAGGTATTGGCCACGTCGACCCGCAGCGCCGAGCGTTCGGCGCGGAAGGCGCCGTCGCGCAGGTTGTTGATGCTGCCGGGGCGCATCGGCCCGCGGCCGAACCAGACCGGTTCGTCGGCGTAGAACTCCACCGAGCTGCCGGGATGGTCCATCAGGTTGCGGCCCACCATGCCGGAGCCGTTGGCGATGCCGTTCGGGTAACGTTCGCTGCTGGACAGCAGCAGGATTTTCGGGCTTTCGATGCCGTTGGCGGTCAGCACGAAGCGTTTGCCGGTGACCCGGTGGCTGGCCTTGTTGCGGTCGAGATAGTGCACCGCCACGATATTGCCCCGGCCGTCGGCCTCGATGCGGTGCACCACCGCATTGGCCAGGATGCGCACCCCGGCCGCCAGCGCCTTGCGGGCCGAAATGCCGCCGTGATACTGGGCGTCTATCGGGCACACCGGCATGCAGTTGTTATTGCCGCAGCAGGCCGGGCGGCCGTCGTAGGGCACGCTGTTGCGCGCCTGCGGGCCGATGCCCACTTCATAGCCCAGGCCGGCGACGCGCTGTTTCAGCCGTTCGAAGCCGTAAGGCAACGGAATGCCCGGCAGCGGATACGGGCGCGAACGCGGCGAATCCAGGCTGCTGTCGCCGGAAACGCCCATCTGGTATTCCGCCTCGCAGTAGTAAGGTTCCAGCTGCTCATAGCCGATCGGCCAGTCGCGCCCGACGCCGTACAGGGTTTTCATCCGCATGTCGTTCGGCAGCAGACGGAACGCCTGCCCGGCCCAGTGCCAGGTGGTGCCGCCCACGCCGCGCAGATACTGGGCGCGGTAGGGATCCGGCCCCTTTTGGATCAGATAGTCGTTATCGCTCGGCACAAACTTCGGCTGCGGCGCCCAGGGCTCGGGCGGGAAGGGTTCGGTGAAATCCCCTTTGAACGGCGAATTGCGGAACCGCTCGACCGCCTCATCGCGCTTGATCTCCGGCCCGGATTCCAGCATCAGCACCGAGGCGCCGGCCTGCGCCATTTTCAACGCCGCCAGGGAACCGGCGATGCCGGCGCCGATCACCACGATATCGGCACTTAATGAATCAGACATGCGCGTTCTCCTTGCGGGGCGGTTGCGTCCAGAAATTGGGCTCGCCGGGGCAGTAGCTCGGCGGCGTCAGGGAGTCGCGCACCAGCTGATAGCTGACGATGTTTTCAAAGGCGATGCAGGTCGGTTTGGCCGGATCGCCGACCACGCCGAGATACCAGCCGCTCATCAGCGCCTCGTACAGGTCGGCGAGGCGTTCCGGCTGTTGTTCAATCAGCGCATGCAAGGCTTCGCCGCGCAGATCGGCATGCCGAGCCAGCAGCTCGCCAAGCAGGGTTATCTGATGTTCAAGCCGTGGAAACAGCGGCTGCAACGCGGCGTGCAGCCGCTGCGCCAGCCGCGGGTCCGGCAGCGGAATGCCGGTCAGCAGACGGGAAATGGCCAAAAAATTTTCCGGCATGGCGGCCGGTTGCGGCAGGGCGAAAGCGATGCGGCCCAGCAGGCTCTGGCCGACGGCGCCAGCCGCCAACAGGCCCGCCGAGCCGAGCACCAGCCGGCGGCGAGAAAGCGTGATCATAAGGGAGGGTTCCTTGAGCTGAGTAGTCAGTCCGTGGTTATTTCAGCGCTCCGGCTGCGGTGGCGGACGCCTGGTTGTCGATCTCCTGCTTCGGCGTGCTGACGCCGATCGCGCCGACCACTTCACCGTTCAGCGTCAGCGGGTAACCGCCGCCCAGCGCGACCGCGTGCGGAATGCTCAGCACGGTGGTTTCGCCGCCCTGCAGGCGCTGCATAAATTTCAGCGAAGGGGTGCGATACAGCGCCGAGGTGCGCGCTTTGCCGATCGAGGCGTCGACGCAGCCGGGGGGCGCGCCATCGAAGCGCTGAAAGGCCAGCAGGCGGCCGGCGCTATCGACCACCGCCGCACAGCCGGTGCTGTTTTGCGCTTTCAGGCTGGATTGCACGCTGGCGATCGCCTGGTTGGCCTGGGCGTTGTCCAACTGCGGGTGCAGGGCGGCTGCGGCATGGCCGCTGGCCAGCGCCAGCAAGGCTGCGGCGCTCAGAGGGATGAGATGTTTCATGCGTTGTTTTTCCAGTGCAAAGGGAAGCCAGGCTTCCCCGGAGTGATATTATAATTAGCTTGCTATGAATCGTTTGGTACAAAATACGCAGTTGCAGAGTTGTTAACAACGGTTTGCGTATGAAAAATTATGGTTTTTTTGATGTTAATCACCGGGCGGGTAAATTTTGTTCAGCGCCGTCTGCCAAACGAAAGGCGTCAGTTGCGAATAGGCGATATTTTGCGCCCGCATGGCGTCAACCAGCCCCTGCTGCGTTTCGACGCTGGCCAGGCTCTGGTGGGGTTCTACCCCGACGTCGCGCAGGGTCTGCACCACCTCGCGCATCTCTTCGGCCCGCCGCTTGCCGTGTTCCGCCACCCGGCTGATCAGGTAGTGGGGGAGCTTTTCGTCCCAGCCGAGCGACGGGAAGCTGGCGTGCAGCGACGCCAGCACCGGCTGCTCCACGCCGTAGCGCTGGGCGGCGCGCAGACATTCGGTGGTCAGCGCCTCCAACCCTTTGATCATTACGCTGCGGCACATTTTGATCGCCGAGGCTTCACCGACGCCGGTGCTGTAGACCTGGCTGTTGAACCCTAGCGCATTCAGCCGCGCGCCGATTTCCGCCGCATCGGCACCGCCCAGCAGCAGCGGGGTTTTAAGGCGTTGCGGCGGCACCGGCGCCATCACCGCCACGTCGATATAACCGGCGCCGCCGGCGGTCACCGCCTCCGCGGCGGCGCGTTTGGTATTGGGCGCGACGGAGTTGAGATCCAGCCAGGTTTGGCCCGCCCGCAGCAGCGGCGCGCACCGTTGCGCCACCGCCAGCGCGTTGGCGGCGGTGACGGCGGAAAACACCAGCTCGGCGCCTTCCAGCGCCTGCGGGAGCGAAGAGGCCAGCCGGGTGCCGCAGGCCGCCGCTTTCTGCGCCATGGCGATCGAAGGCTGGCTGTCATAAGCGCAGACGGCAAGGTGTTGCGCCCGCAGCTCCTGCGCCAGAATGCCGCCCACTTCGCCGAAGCCGATCAGCGTCACTGAAGGTAGAGTCGAGTTCATAAGGTCTCCTGGATTATTCTGGCCATACCGCGCCGGGGATGCAGACCTGGCCGGCAAAAATCAGCCGCGCGCTGCGCAGCAGCCCGGCCCCCTGCAGCGAATCGGCGCCTTCGCGCGCCGGATCGCGCCGCAGGAGCACGCCGAATTCGCCGCTGGGGTGCTCGACGCTCAGGCGCAGTTCGGCGGCGTCGCCAACGCGGGCCAGCCCCTGCGCCACGCTGCCGGGGATCAGGCAGGCGGTGGCGACGCTGACCGCGCCGAGCACGCCGATCGAGGCATGGCAGCGGTGCGGGATGAAGGTTCGGCTGCTGATGGCGCCGCCGTGGCGCGCCTCGGCGATCAGGGTCATTTTCGGTACCGTGCGTTGGCTGACGTCGCCCAGGTTCATCGCCGGCCCGGCCTGCAGGCGAATGCTTTCCAGCCGCGCCTTCAGTTCCGCATCGGCATCCAGCTGCTCGCGGTTTTCGTAGCCGCTGCGGCCCAGATCCGCCGCGCGCACCAGCACCACCGGCATGCCGTTGTCGATACAGGTCGCGGCGACGCCGTCAAAGTTGTCCTGCGGGCGGCCGGTCGGCAGCAGGGCGCCGCAGCTGGAGCCGGCGATGTCGTTGAAGGTCAGCGCGATTTCCGCCGCGCGGCCGGGAACGCCGTCGATCGCCAGCTCGCCGTCGTAGCGCACCTCACCGGCGGGCGTGGCGATGCGCGCCAGCGCGGTCTGGCCGGTGTTCTGCATAAAGATGCGCACTTCGGTCACTGCGCCGCCGGCGCTGACCAGCCCGCGTTCAATGGCGAAGGGGCCGACCGCCGCCAGAATGTTGCCGCAGTTCTGGCCGTAGTCGACCTGCGGCCGATCGACGCCGACCTGAGCGAACAGGTAGTCGACGTCGGCGTCCGGGCGCGCCGAACGCCGAACGATCGCCACCTTGCTGGTCAAAGGATCGGCGCCGCCGAGGCCGTCGATTTGCCGCAGATCCGGCGAACCCATCACCGCCAGCAGCACGGCGTCACGCTGCGCGGGGTCGGCGGGCAAATCGTCGGCGAGGAAGAAGGCGCCTTTTGAGGTGCCGCCGCGCATCAGCAGGCAAGGGATCCGGCGTTGGCGCATATCAATCCTCCAGCAGATCGGCAGAGTCGTAATATTTCAGGCCTTTTTCCGCCAGCCGCGGCCGCATCCGGTAGATATCCAGCCCCAGTTCGCCGTTGGCCATGCGCAGCCGTTTGCTCTCTTCCAATTCCGCGCGTTGGCGGCTGGCCGCCAGCACGTTCTCGGCTTCCGGCTGGCGCACCACCACCACGCCGTCGTCATCGGCGACGATCGCGTCGCCGGGGTAGATAAGCTGCCCGGCGCACACCAGCGGCACGTTGACCGAGCCGAGCGTCTCCTTCACCGTGCCCTGGGCGTAAACCGCCCGTGACCATACCGGGAAGCCCATTTCGCGCAGCGTGCGGGTGTCGCGCACGCCGAGGTCGGCCACCAGGCCGCGCACGCCGCGCGCTTTGAGCGAGGTGGCCAGCAGGTCGCCGAAGTAGCCGTCGCCGCAGGGGGAGGTCGGCGCGACCACCAGAATGTCGCCCGGCCGGCACTGTTCCACCGCCACGTGGAACATCCAGTTATCGCCCGGCGCCACCAGCACCGTCACCGCGCTGCCGGCGATGGCCAGATCTTGCTGGATCGGGCGGATGGCCGGATCCAGCAGCCCTTTGCGGCCCTGCGCCTCATGCACCGTCGCCACGCCGAACGCCGCCAACCCGTCGAGGGTGTTGCCGCCGGCGCGCGGAATGTTGCGGATAACCACGCCTTTTTTGCCGATGATGCTCATGCCAGCTCCCCCGTAACCCGTGGGAAGATGCTTTGATAGCCTTCGCCGTAGATGATGTTTTTGCTGCTGGTGATGCCGACGTTGCGCTTGGCCTGCACGCCGCGCTGTTGGGCGACGCGGGTGTAGTACTCCCACAGGTGTTCCTGGCCGGCCATGCATTGGATGGCCCGGTATTTTTTGTCCCACACCTCGGTGATGTCCAGCAGCACGTCCGGTTTCCACTCGCACTGTTCCGGCTGGTGCGGCTCGAACAGGTAGACCGGCGGCGCGCCGACGATCGGCTCACCCGGCCGGTAGCCTTCGGCCTGGGCGATGATGCGCGCTTCCTGCGTCAGGTGGGTGGCCAGCGGATGGTCGTAGTTATAGGGATCTTTCAGCGAATGCGTCAGCACGAAGTGCGGCTGCACCTGGCGGAACACGTCTGCCAGGCGGAACAGCGCCTCTTTGTCGGCGCGCAGCGGGTAGTCGCCCAGGTCGAAGAATTCGATGCTGGCGCCGAGGATCTCGGCGGCGGCCTGCGCCTCTTCGCGGCGCGAAGCCTTCACCCGTTGCTCGGTCATCTCGCCCTTGCGCCACAGCTTGGCGGATTCGCCGCGTTCGCCAAACGACAGACAGACCACGTGCACCTGATAGCCGAGCCGGCTGTGCAGCGCGATAGCGCCGCCGGCGCGCCAGACAAAGTCGGCGGAATGGGCGCTGACCACCAGGGCGGTTTTTTTCGGGGTTGCATCACTCATTTTCGGATTCCTTCGGTCTCGGGGGTTTACTCCATGCTGGCAGTTCCGGCCGGCGGCGGATAATTCATTTGATTGCAGCAGGTATGCGTTTTATTTATATTGCCAGCAGGCCGAAGCGGAGGGGACAGAATGGAATATGATGAAAGTGAGCTGACAAACCTGATGCAGATCAGGGCATTCAGCCAGGTGGTGACGCAGGGCAGCGTATCGCGCGCCGCCGACGAGCTATTCAGAACTCAGTCGGCCATCACCCGTTCGATCCGCGATTTGGAGCTGCGGCTGGCGGTGCCGCTGTTCGAGCGCCACGCCAGCGGCATGCTGTTGACCGACTTCGGCAAGTGCGTGCTGCCGCGCGCCCGGCGGGCGATAGCCGAGCTGCATCAGATCCCGGCGCTGCTGCAGCGCCTGCAGGGCAAAGGGGCGGCGCGCGGCGACGCCGAGCCGCTGTACCTGTTCAACGTGCGGCGGCTGCAGATTTTTGTCTGCCTGTGCGAAACCCGCCATATGCAAACCGTCGCCACGCTGCTCGGCCTGAGCCAGCCGGCGATCAGCGCCGCGCTGAAGGTGCTGGAAAACGGCGCCGGGGTGGCGCTGCTGGAACGCACGCCGCACGGCATGGTGCCGTCGCTGGCCGGGCGCGAGATCGAGCCCAACGTGCGCCGCGCGCTGAATGAGCTGCAGCACATTCCCGCCGACATCGCCGCGCGTCGCGGGGTGCTGGAAGGGCGGGTGCGGGTCGGCGCGCTGCCGCTGGGCCGTACCCGGCTGCTGCCGCAGGCCATTGTGCAACTGACGTCGCGTTACCCCGGCGTCAGCGTGGTCACCAACGAAAGCGCGTTTGATTCGCTGGCCAGCGAGCTGCGTTCCGGCGATATCGACTTCATCTTCGGCGCGCTGCGCGCCAGCGATTACGCCGCCGACGTTTACAACGAAACGCTGTTTACCGAGGCGATGGTGCTGTTGGCGCGGCGCGGTCATCCGCTGGCGCAGCCGGGCCTGCAGCCAGGACAGCTGAAGGAGGCGCGCTGGGTATTGCCGCGCTCGGCCACGCCGGCGCGGCGTTTGCTGGATGATTGCTTTCTGGCGATGGATATCCCGGCGGCCAACCCGGTGGTGGAAACCGGCGATCTGGCGCTGGTGCGCGGGCTGTTGCTGAATTCCGACATGCTGGCGGCGGTTTCCGCGCACCAGCTGGAGCATGAGTTGGCCTCCGGCGAACTGGTGCGGTTGCCGCTGGCGTTGCCCGATACCGAACGCGCCATCGGGCTGACCTGCCGCACCGGCAGCCTGCATTCACCGGCGGCGCAGGCGCTGATCGACTGCCTGCGCCGGGTCTGCGCCGCTTAGAGCCGCGCGGCCTGCATCAGCGCGTAGCGGTAGCCCTGAATGCCGAAACCGCAGATCACGCCGTGGGCCACGTCGGACAGATAGGAATGGTGGCGAAACGGCTCCCGCTTGTGCACGTTGGTGATGTGCACCTCGAACAGCGGCAGCGCCACTGCCGTGACGGCGTCACGTATCGCCACCGAGGTGTGGGTCCAGGCCGCCGGGTTGATCACCAACGCCTGCGCCTGGCCGCGGGTTTGCTGGATCCAGTCAATCATTTCCCCCTCGTGGTTGGTCTGGCGAAATTCGAGGTTGACCTCCAGTTCGGCGGCGGTGTCGCGGCACAGTTGTTCGATGGTCGAAAGCCGGTCGCGGCCATAGGTTTCCGGTTCGCGGCTACCCAGCAGATTGAGGTTGGGGCCGTTGAGCACGTAAATGGTTTTCATGGTTTTTCTCCGGGTTAGTCGCCAAAGCCAAACAGCCGCTGCGGCGTTTGCCACAAAATCTGTCGACGGGTGGCGGTGTCAGGGAGCAGCTGCTCCGCCAGCATCAGCAGCGTGCCCATATCCATCCGCTCGGTGGCGCGCAGGAATGGCCAGTCCGACCCCCACATGCATTTTTCACCGCCGTAGGCGCTCAACAGCGCCTGCAGGTAAGGGTGGCCGTCGCTGAACGGATAGCGCTGGCGCGAAAATTTCGCCAGGCCCGACAGCTTGACGTAGGTGTGCTCCCGCTGAGCGAGCGACAGCAGCGCCTGAAACGCCGGCTGCCGCAGGCCGGCGCGCACGTCCGGCCGCCCCGAGTGATCGAACAGCAGCCGGGTGCGGCTGCGCGTCAGCAGCGGCATCAGCGCCGGCAGTTGGTCGTCCTGCACCTGAATTTGCGCGTACATGCCCAGCTCCGCCAGGCGGCCCATCAGCGCGTCCAGCTGCAGAAAAGGCTCGACGCCGAGCATCGCCACGTTGAGCGCGATGCCCACCACCCCCTGGGCTTGCAGACAGGCCAGCGTTGGGCTGTCGGCGTCGCGCGGCACCACCGCGATGCCCTTGTGGCGGCCTGCGCCTTCGGCCAGCGCCGCCAACAGATAGCGGTTGTCGGTGTTGTAGGCCGAGGTGGGGCCGACGATCAGCGAATGGCGGATGCCGTAGGCCTGCATCACCGCGCGGTAATGCTCGAGCGTGGCCAGCTCGTGGCCCGCCGGGCGATAGCCGCTGTCCGCCGCGTAGGGGAAACGCTGCGGGTCGAAGATGTGATGGTGGCAGTCGATTTTAGGCTGCTCGAAAATGTTCATTTCGCCGCTTTCCCCGCTACCGAATACAGCACCTGCTGATTGCGCGTTTGCTGGAACTCCTCCAGCGTCTGGCCGCGCATCGCCGAATAGATGTGCAGGTTGGAGACGCCGACCACCGCGCCGAGTTTTTCCAGCAGGAAGAAGCTGACGCCGTACTGGATCAGGCCGCGCCAGTCGAGCTCGCGCAGCAGCCGCTGCTCTTCGGCGCTGAGTTGCGCCTCGTCGAACAGCGCCTGTTGCGCGGTGTTGAAGCGCTGGCGCCAGGCCGGCTGGATCAGCCGGTGCAGGAAGCGATTGATGCGGATCGCCTTCAGGCTGCGGGCGTGGGTGAACGGATAGGTGCCCGGCAGCTGCTCCACGCCCGCCAGCTGCAGGTTGATTTTGTCGCGCTGGCGCTGGTGTACGTCAACCGGCGCTTCGCGCGCCTGGTTCTCGAGGATCAACGTGGCGATGCCGGTCATCGACGGCAGGTAATAGGCCTGATGGAGTTTTTCGACGTTGGCCGACAGCGCGCCGCGCATAATCAGCCACATGATCACCTCGGCGCCCTCCAGCCCGCCCAGGGTGGCGTATTCCGCCAGGGTAATTTCGGTCAGACGTTCCGGGTCGTTGACCAGCATGTCGATAAACTGCGCGTCCCATTCCGGGTTGTTGAAGCCGCAGCGTTCGCCGTGCACCTGGTGCGAAACGCCGCCGGTGGCCACCACCGCCACGCTCAGCTCCTCGGGGAAGCTTTCGATCGCCCGGCGCAGCGCCTGGCCGAGTTTAAAACAGCGGCGGGCGGAGGGAATGGGGAACTGCAGCACGCCGACCTGCAGCGGCACCACCTGCATCGGCCAGCCGTCCTGCCACGGCAGCAGGGCGGAAAGCGGCGAAAACAGGCCGTGGTCGAGCGGCTTGTCCTGGAAAAACGACATGTCGAATTCGTCCGCCATCAGGCTGGCGCCGATGTGCTGGGACAGCGCCGCATGGCCCTGAATGGGCGGCAGGTCGCGCGGGCCGCCGCCCTCATCGGCCACCGCATAGCTGTCGTCGATGCCCAGCACGAACGCCGAATAGTGATCGAAGAAAAACGAGGTGACGTGGTCGTTGAACACGTACAGCAGCACGTCGGGCTTTTTCTCTTCCAGCCACTGCCGCATCGGCGCGAAACCGTCAAAAATCGGCGCCCAGGCGCTCTCGTGCTGCTTGTTGTGGTCCACCGCGAAGCCGATGGTCGGGGTGTGAGACACCGCCAGTCCGCCAATGATCTTAGCCATCCTGTACCTCTGTTTGCAAAGAATTACCGGTTGTTCATGGTGCGCGACAGCGCGGGCAAATCGTTGAGCCCGATGCCTTTGACCATTTCCGCCGGGTGCGCTTTCTGATGATTAATGATAGTGATCGCCGCCAGCAACGCCGGGATCGCCAGAATAATGAAAATGCTGGTGGCGCCGGGGAAGACTCCCAGCAGCACGCCGCCCATCGACGAGCTGATGATTGCGCCGCTGCGGCCGATGCCGTGCATCCAGCTGACGCCGGTGGCGCGCATTTCGGTCGGATAAAACGCCGGGGAGAACGCCTGCAGGCCGGTTTGCGCGCCGTTGATGCACACGCCGCTGACGAACACCAGCACCGCCAGCACCGTCGGGCCAAAGCCCCAGATGCCCTGCGACAGCAGGCAGCACATGCCCATCAGGTAGAACAGGCCGATCACCCGTTTGGCGACGAAGCGGTCCATCAGCCCGCCGACCATCAGCCCGCCCAGGGTGCCGCCCAGTTGGAACAGACCGGCGATGATGGCGGCGCGCTCCAGCGAGAAGCCGGCGCCGCGCACGATGGTCGGCAGCCAGCCGTTCAGCAGGTAGATAACGAATAACCCCATAAAGTAGGTCAGCCACAGCACCAGCGTGCCCTTGGCGTAGCCGTTGCTGAACAGCTGCAGCACCCGGGCTTTTTTCGGGATCACCGGCGTTTTCAGCACGAAGGTGGTGCCGGCGCTGAATACCCCGCCGGCGCGGCGCAGGATCTGGGCGATTTTGTCCTTGTGGTGGTTGCGCACCACCATGTACAGCGTCGATTCCGGCAGGATCCAGATCAGCAGCGGCAGCATCAGCAGCGGCATGACGCCGCCGAAGAACAGCACCGCCTTCCAGCCGTAGTGCGGCAGCATGCCGGCGGCGATAAACCCGCCGGCGCCGGAGCCGATGTTGAAGCCGCTGTACATCAGGGTGATCATCAATCCGCGGCGGCGCTCCGGCATGTATTCCGACACCAGCGTCACGCAGTTGGGCATCACCGCGCCCAGCCCCAGGCCGGTAAGAAAGCGCAACAGCGCCATTTCCAGCGGGGTGCGGGCGAAGGTGCTGAGCAGGCTGAACAGCGCGAAGCACAGGATCGACAGCAGCAGCACTTTTTTGCGGCCGAACCGGTCGGAATAGGGGCCGGCGATCAGTGCGCCCAACGCCACGCCGAACATGGCGGCGCCGAGGATCGGGCCCATTTCGGCGCGCGAAATGCCCCAGTCTTCGATCAGCGCAGGCGCAATAAAGCCCATCACCGCGGCGTCATAACCATCGAACATGATGATCGCGAAGCACAGCAGCAGCACCAGCCACTGGTAACCGGAAATGGGGCGGGAGTCGATCCACGCTTTGACGTCGACAATGTTGTGGTTGCTCATCGGGTACGCTCTCTGTTTTTTTTATTAATCTGTGATCGGATTAAAACTTTGGCCGCAGGCCGGAAACGTAAGAAATGAGCGCCAGCGTGTGTCGTTAGAATATTTATATCATTTTATTTATTTAAAACATGGAATTATAAAAATAATTACCGACGGCTCAGCTACCAACTTAGGGACTGTGGCGGCGAGTGTCTGCCGGAAAATGATTAACGAGGTATGAGTTTTGTTTATTTACGGTAGGCGGAAATAAAAAAGGGCGCCATCAGGCGCCCGGATGAAACGGGGGAAGGTTTTACCGCGTGGGGCCGGCGCCGACCAGCTTTTCGCCCGCCGGGGTGACGGTGTATTTGGCGAAGTTGTCGATAAAGCGCTGCGCCAGATCCTGCGCCTTTTCCTGCCACAGCGACTCGTCGGCGTAGGTCTTGCGCGGGTCGAGAATCGACGGATCGACGCCCGGCAGCGCGGTCGGCACTTCCAGGCCGAAGATCGGCAGGGCAAAGGTATCGGCGTTTTCGATTTCCCCGCTCAGGATGGCGTCGATGATGCCGCGGGTATCCTTGATCGAGATGCGTTTGCCGCTGCCGTTCCAGCCGGTGTTCACCAGGTAAGCCTGCGCGCCGGCGGCTTCCATGCGTTTCACCAGCACTTCGGCGTACTGCGTCGGGTGCAGCGTGAGGAACGCCGCGCCGAAGCAGGCGGAGAAGGTTGGCGTCGGCGCGGTGATGCCGCGTTCGGTGCCCGCCAGTTTGGCGGTGAAGCCGGACAGGAAGTGGTATTGGGTCTGTTCCGGCGTCAGGCGCGATACCGGCGGCAGCACGCCGAAGGCGTCGGCGGTGAGGAAGATTATCTTGCGCGCATGGCCGGCTTTCGACACCGGTTTGACGATGTTGTCGATATGGTTGATCGGATAGGACACGCGGGTGTTTTCGGTTTTGCTGGCGTCGTCGAAGTCGATGCTGCCGTCGGCGAGCACGGTGACGTTTTCCAGCAATGCGTCGCGACGGATGGCCTGGTAGATCTCCGGTTCCGCCTGCGGCGACAGCTTGATGGTTTTGGCGTAGCAGCCGCCTTCGAAGTTGAATACGCCGTCGTCGTCCCAGCCGTGTTCGTCGTCGCCGATCAGCTGGCGTTTCGGATCGGTGGACAGGGTGGTTTTGCCGGTGCCGGACAGGCCGAAGAACACCGCCACGTCACCCTGCTCGCCGACGTTGGCCGAGCAGTGCATCGAAGCGATGCCCTGCAGCGGCAGCAGGTAGTTCATGATGGAGAACAGGCCTTTCTTCATTTCGCCGCCGTACCAGGTGCCGCCGATCAGCTGGATGCGCTCGGTCAGGTTGAAGGCGACGAAGTTCTCGGAGTGCAGGCCCTGCCGCTGCCAGTCCGGGTTGGTGCACTTGGCGCCGTTCATCACCACGAAATCCGGCTCGAAATCGGCCAGTTCGGCGTCGGTCGGGCGGATAAACATGTTTTTCACGAAGTGCGCCTGCCAGGCCACCTCGGTGATGAAGCGCACCTTCAGGCGGGTGTCGGCGTTGGCGCCGCAGAAGGCATCGACCACGAACAGGCGTTTGCCGGAAAGCTGATTGCCCACCAGCGTCTTGAGATGTTGCCAGACTTCCGGCGACAGCGGCTGGTTGTCGTTTTTGCCGGTGCCGTTATCGGACCACCACACGGTGTCGCGGGTGGTGTCGTCGCGGACGATGTACTTGTCCTTCGGCGAGCGGCCGGTAAATTCGCCGGTGTCGACGTTGACCGCACCGAGCGCGGTCAGCGTACCGCGTTCCAGCGGCGGCAGATCGGCGCGGGTTTCTTCGGCGAACAGCTGCTCGTAGCTGGGGTTATGGACGATTTCGGCGGCCTGGGAAATGCCGTAGCGGGCAAGGGTTTGTGGGGTAACAGCGCGTGAAGACATATTCTACTTCCTTATTAGTCATATTATGCCTTAAAGCTGAGCGGTGCCGCGCGCAGGATTAAGGTTCGGGTACAGCTGACCGGATTCAGCTAATTGCGTTTCCGGTTCTCATTAATAAAACGGGAGGCTCTGACGTCCCCCTATAGCATAGCAGCGAATTTAAACCTGCTTACTTTAATTACAAAATGCTGACGATAATTAATTAAAACTAACATTAGCTTAGGCTCACAATATTGAATGCCGGCGGCGTAATTTAGTTCGTCATTTTTATTTTTTATCATATCGTCAGTGCTGTCTAGCGTTTTATTCCCAATTAGAAAAAACGGCTTCCACAATAGGATTTTTCGTAATCGATTGTTTTTGCTTGGTAACGTCATTCATATGCCGTTAGGCGAGCCGTCCCGCACCGAACACTTGTCAGCAGGGTGAATAATGAAACAGATAAATGCAGAAATGGCCTGCGAGAAAAATACCGCGGCGCCTGATACATCAGGAATAATTAACCAAATTCGTCATATAGATATCGGCGCAGTGCCGATAGCGCTGTTTGTCACTATTTGCGCGATTGTCTCCGTTTCGGCTTACGCCAACTTCCTGCCGAAGAATATGATCGGCGGACTGGCGGTGATAATGACGCTGGGCTTTGCGCTGGCGCAGCTGGGTAAAAGTATTCCGCTGCTGCGCGATATCGGCGGCCCGGCGATCCTTTGCCTGATGGTGCCGTCGGTGCTGGTGTATTTCAACGTCTTTCAGCCGAACGTGATGAGCACCGTCCATCTGCTGATGAAAGACGCCAACCTGCTGTATTTCGTCATCGCCAGCCTGGTGGTCGGCAGCATCCTCGGCATGAACCGGGTGATCCTGATCCAGGGCATGGTGCGCATGTTCGTGCCGCTGGTGGTGGGCACGGTGACGGCGGTGGCCACTGGCCTGCTGGTGGGCAAACTGTTTGGTTTCAGCTTCTATCACACCTTCTTCTTCATCATCGTGCCGATCATCGGCGGCGGCATCGGCGAGGGCATTTTGCCGCTGTCGCTGGCTTACTCCGCCATTCTGGGCTCCGCGCCGGATGTGTATGTCGCGCAGCTGGCGCCGGCGGCGGTGCTGGGCAATATCTTCGCCATCGTCACCGCCGGCGTGCTGGCACGCATCGGCATGCAGCGCAAGGCGCTGAGCGGCGACGGCATGCTGATTCGCTCCGCCCAGGAAAACGCGGTGTTCGCCATCAAGGAAAGCGGCGGCCACGTCGACTTCCAGCTGATGGGCGGCGGGCTGCTGGTGATTTGCGCCTTCTTTATCGTCGGTGGCCTGTTCGAGCATATCCTGCATATTCCCGGCCCGGTGCTGATGATCCTGTTTGCGGTGCTGTGCAAGTACTGCCGGGTGATCCCGGCCTCGATGGAGACCGGCGCGCACAGCTTCTACAAGTTCGTTTCCACCGCGCTGGTATGGCCGTTGATGATTGGCCTGGGCATGCTGTACGTGCCGCTGGAAAGCGTGGTGGCGGTCTTCTCGGTGGGCTATGTGGTGGTGTGCGGTTCCGTGGTGCTGTCGATGGGGCTGGTGAGCTTCCTGATCGCGCCCTATCTCAAAATGTTCCCGGTCGAGGCGGCGATCGTCACCTGCTGCCACAGCGGCCTGGGCGGCACCGGCGACGTGGCGATCCTGTCGGCGTCCAACCGCATGGGGTTGATGCCCTTCGCGCAAATCGCCACGCGCATCGGCGGCGCATCCACGGTGATCGGCGCCACGCTGCTGCTCGGTTGGTTAGTCTGAGTCCGATTCTTGTTACGGCTCACCGGGGGGGATTGCCCCGGTTTTTTTATTTTTGTCGGCGGATCCGCGGTATATGACGGCCGCAGGCAATGGAAATCGTGCTTTTTGGGCTAAAACCCGACAATTCCTATTAATTCCGTCATATTAGCCTGACATAGTAGCGCGCAGAAGGCCGGGCTTGCATACCTCGGGCTTCTGCCGGATCGCCAACCATTTCGGTTGGCGATTCACTTTCCATCTTTCAGCATATTGATGGCCGCGCCGATCAGTATGCGGCGTTCGATATCGTTGCTGTCCGCCAGCTGCTGCGCCAGATGTTTGGCCAGCGTTTCTACCGATAAAACCTCGCCGCGGTGACGCAGCTGCATCACGCCGTCGCCAATCAGCCGGGCGACTTCATCCCATACGGGCTTTATCTCCTGCTCCGAGAACATCATCGTTTACCTCGGCTGGGTGATTTTTGGTCAATGTAGCAGCTGAGCCGATGCTTCGCCACCGCAGCGGCCGCCGTCGCTAAAACCGGAAGAATAAAAAACAAGCCATCAGTATTTCTTCTGGTTTTTACGCTCAATACTTGTGGTGTCAAATATCAGGAGGGCGAATGATGAAACTGGTCGATCAACTGGCGGACTATTACCGTCTGAGCCGCAAGGCCGAAGTGCAGAATCGGCTGTGCCGGCTGTGGCTGCCGCAGGGGGAGGCGCGCATCGCCTATCTGCGCGAACTGCTGGAGCCGGAAAGCCGGCGGCCGAATCAGCGTTAACCGAACGCCATCGCCGCCCAGCGCAGCAGCAGCAAGGCCAGGCAGATCAGCAGCAGGATCAGGAACATTTTCCAATGTTTGGTGCGCATTCTTTTGGTTGCCATGCCTACCTCTTAGCTGAAATACCAGCCGCCAATCGCCACGATGGCCACCACCGCTACCAGCGCAATGACTTTCAATAAATCGCTGAAGGTGTCATCGGGGTCTTTGTCGTCTTGCTTCATTTTACCGCCTGACTTTGCGTCATGGAGTGAATATTAGCTCCAGTATGCCTGCTGCGCCGAGCGAGGCCCAGCGCTTTACCGTAAAAACCCGTAAAGGCTGTGGGAATAGAGTGCGCGGGCGTTGCGGCGACAGGTGCAGACGGCCATGGATACGTTGTACTATTCTGTTTGCAGTGATGACTCTCTCAATAAGGTAAAGCAATGGCGACGGCAATTCCGCAGAAATACGAACACACCGAGCGTTGGGCATTCGGCGACACCGAACAGCAGGCCGACGACGTGGTGCAGCTGATCCTCAACGGCACCAAAACGGCGACCTGTTCCAACCTCGACGGGGAAGGCATCCCGCTGGCCGGCGACGTGTTCCTGGTGGTCAATGGCAAGGGCGATCCGGTCTGCGCGGTAGAGCTGACCGCCGTGGAGATGAAAACCTACGATCAGGTGGATGAAGCGCACGCCTATGCCGAAGGCGAAGGCGACCGCTCGCTGGCGCACTGGCGCAAAGAGCTGCAGCGCTTCTTTGAGGAATACGATCTGTTCTCGCCGGACATGACGCTGGTGCTGATGAATTTCAAAGTGGTCGACACCTTTTAAATCATGCGCGCCGTTCCCTATGTCTGCCAGTGGGCGACGCCCGAGCTGGCCGCCGATCTGATCGCCGGCCGCGCGACCCTGGCGGACGATGCCAACTGGGCGCGCAGCGGCGCCCGCGACAGGGCGGAATACATCGAATGGGCTAATCACGTGTGCGGCATGGCCTGTTTGAAAATGGTGCTGAGCCACCGCGACGGCGAAGCGCCGCCGCTGTTGGAG
This sequence comes from Serratia ficaria, assembly GCF_900187015.1. NCBI lineage: Bacteria > Pseudomonadati > Pseudomonadota > Gammaproteobacteria > Enterobacterales > Yersiniaceae > Serratia > Serratia ficaria. Next base: position 2,279,587 of record NZ_LT906479.1, read on the forward strand.
CTGGCGCGCCGCAGCCTGCCGTATGGCGCTTACCTGCGCGAAGGGGAACGGATCAAGGGATTGATCTACGCCCCGTTCGTCGACTACGTGCGCGAACAGTTTGCGCTGCAGGCCGAGGTGAAGGTCGGCCTGGAGAGCGGGGAGCTACCGGCGCTGTTGGATCGTTGCCGCTATTTCATCGCCTCGGTGCATCCGGCCATTCGCCGGCCGGAGACGCCGCCGCCGCAGCGCGGCGGGCATCTGGTGCTGGTTACCGCCGCAGAGCCGCACGGCGTCACGTTTCACAACCCCTCGGGCGACAGCCCGGCGACGCGTCAGCAGGTGAAGCTGTCGTTGGAACGCTTTGGCCGCTTTTTCGCCGGCCGCGGCATCGCCATCGCATAAAAAACGCGCTGTTTTCGGCAAAAAAACGGCGCGTCATGCTGGATATCGATAGAGGATCATTCCAGCCGCATCACCCAGGCGTCCGCCTGCCGGTCATAATGCTGTTTGTACAGCAGCGACTGCTTGCCGTCGAGCGTGGCCGGAATGCTGGTGTGCTCATCCCAACCGTCCAGCTGCATGCACAGGTCGGGATCCGATTTGCACGGAATGGTCAGGGTGCTGGCCCGCTCGGAAGACGCGCTCAGATGTGCGTCATCGACCTCGAAACTGCCTATTTTTACGACGGTTTTGCCCATGGGAACTCCTTGCTCTGCTAGGTGGTAGGAGGTAAGACCAGTTAGCGGTCGTCCGTATGAGCATAACCAAACGAGCAAAAAATGCCACATAAAAAATACAGTCCGGCAACAATTGCAGGCCGCGACTCGCGGCGGCGCTCAGTATTCCGCTATAAAATGGTGAGGACTACCTTGTGCGGCATGTTTTCACTGCGACAGCGTTGGCTATTCGGCCGAGATGCATCCTGATATCGCGATAACAGGATGCAGAGGTTCGAGTTTACATCAATGATATTAAAGGGGGCATGGGGTGCGGGAGCATCGCCGAAGCCAGCTCCCTTTATGCCTCGGCGTCGTTACAGATGAAAATCCAGCGCGCCGTCGCGCACCAGCTCACGCGGCAGGTTGTTTTTAATCCGCCTGCCGATGCGCTTGGCGATGCCCAACGGCTGCTGCTGATAGGTGACGATGCATTCATCGCTCTCCGGCGGCTGCTCCGGGTACAGATCGCGGCCGTGATACCACTCTTGCGCCAGCGCGGCGTCCAGCTCAAACCGCGGCTTGCCGTCGGCGACCGCCAGCGCGATCGCCGCCTCATGCTGCCAGCGGAAGCCCTTCGGGAAGCGTTCGGCCAGCTTCAGGCCGATACGTGAAAAACGCACTTTGCTGACCAGCGGCTCCAGCTCTGCCGGAAACAGCCAGATTTCTTTGTCGCGCGCCCACAGCCGGCCGCTCTCGTCCCAGGCCAATCCCGAGGCCGCCGCGGCCCTGGCAACCTCGGCCGCGTCTTGGCCGGAAAGCGGGCGGAACGGGAATTTACCCAGCTTGTAGCTCGGCTTGGGCAGCGGCGCGACGCCATGATTCTTGCGCAAGCGCGCCACAAAGAAGCCTTCGCTGTCGTAGATCTGCGGGAACACGTGCAGGAACCCTTCGGCGGTCAGCGCCTGCTGCGCGCCGGGGAACAGCTCGCCCAGGGGTTCGACGCTCACCGCATCGCCGTAGGTCGCCAGCAGCCAGGCGACCACCTGCTGATTTTCCTGCGCGTTGAGGGTGCAGGTGGAGTAGACCATCACGCCGCCCGGCGCCAGCGCATGGAAAGCGCTGTCGATCAGCTCGCGCTGGGTTTCGGCGATGGCGGCGACGCTTTCCGGCGACCAGTTGCTCATGGCGTCCGGATCCTTGCGCACCACGCCTTCGCCGGAGCAGGGGGCGTCCAGCAGAATGGCGTCGAAGCTTTCCGGCAGCGCGGCGCCGAACACCCGGCCGTCAAAATGGGTCAGCGCGACGTTTTTCACCCCGCAGCGGCTGACGTTGGCGTGCAGCACCTTCACCCGGCTGGCGGAGTATTCGTTGGCGACGATGCCGCCCTGGTTGTTCATCAGCGCGGCGATCTGGGTGGTTTTGGATCCCGGCGCCGCCGCTACGTCCAGCACCCGCCGCGGCGTTTGGCGATCGGCGAACAGCGCGCTGACCGGCAGCATCGAGCTGGCTTCCTGAATGTAAAACAGGCCGCTCAGGTGCTCGGCGGCGCTGCCCAGCCGCAGTTCTTCATCCTCGCGTTCGATCCAGAAACCTTCCGCGCACCAGGGGATGGGCTCCAGCCGCCAGTCATAATCCCGCACCAGCGTCAAAAAGTCGGCGACGCTGATTTTCAGGGTGTTGACCCGCAGGCTGCGGCGCAGCGGGCGCTGGCAGGCGGCGATAAAGTCGTCCATCGACAGCGCGGCGGGCATGATGGCGCGGGTCGCGTCGAGGAACGCGGGGGGCAAAAAAACGGCGGTGGATTTGGCCACGGGTGAATTCTCAGGCAGCAATAATGACAAGGGCGGGAGTTTACCACAAAGCGGAAACGACGGGGGCCCTGCATGCCGGGCCCCCGAGGCGGAGTGAGGATTAATCGCGCGGAATGGCGGTGCCCCATTCTTTCCAGTCTTTCGGCTCCTCCGGATTCAGCAGGAAATGCTTGTTCGGCGCGGCCTTCGGCGCCAGCGGCATGGTCGGCGGCGTAGCGAAGGCGATGCCGCCGCGAATGAACTGCTGGAAGGTGCCGCTCTTGATCACGCCGCCGGTCAGGCCGAACTGCAGGTTATAGCCGGAAGCCAGCCAGAACACGCTGTTGTTGCGCACCAGGTGCTGGTATTTCTTGCTGATGCGCAGCGCGACGTGCACCCGGTCGGACATGGCGCCCAGGTAGAAACCGGTGATGGTGCCGACTTCCACGCCGCGGAACAGCACCGGCGTACCGATCTGCAGCGAACCGGTTTCGGCGGCGTCGAGGATCACGCTCAGGCCGTCGAGGTAGCGCGAATCGGTAATGCTGGCTTCCTGCAGCTCGAAGGTGCGCAGTTCGCGGCCGCGGCCCGGCTCCACGTTAATATAAGGCTGCAGCAGGGTGTCGAGGTTGCTGACCCCGGCGGCGGAGATCTCCGGCGAGACGATCGAGAAACGGGCGCCGTAGCGCGCAAAGGTCTGCACGTACTCCGGATACAGCACCGCCTTGGCCAACACTTCGTTGCGCTCCGGCGCCAGCTGCAGCGATTCCACCTGGCCGATGTCGATGCCGAGGTAGCGCAGCGGCATGCCCGCCGACAGCTTGCTGGCGTCGTAGGTTTTCAGGGTGATCTGGCTGCCCACCGCGCGGGCGGCGGTTTCATTGGCGTACAGCACCCGGTTGGCGCCCTTGTTCAGCGTCACGCCCTGCAGGTTATCGAAGCTGATGGCGCCCTTCAGCGCGCGGTTGAGCGGCGAAGCCTGCACCGTCAGGCCGCTGCCGTTCAGCTGCACCTTGGCGCCGCCTTCGGCCCAGAAGATGCTTTCGCGGGTCAGCAGCTTGCGGTATTCCGGGCTGATGTAAACGTCCACCTCAAATTCGTTGGCCTTCGGGCGAACGTTGACGATTTCACCCACCTGGAATTTGCGGTACAGCACCACCGAGCCGGCCTGCACATCCGGCAGGCTGACGGCGCTCAGCGTCAGGGTAGGAGTCGGATTATTGCCGACGATGCCGGCTTCGGCCTTCTCGGCGTTGGCGTACAGCGGGTATTGGCCGCCCGGTTCCCCTTTGCCGCCGGGTATGATGCGCACGCCGCCGTCGATCCACTCCTGGGCGCTGGCGCCGAGCACTTCCATGCCGTCCAGCCCCAGCTTGACGTCGACGCGGCTGTTGACCACGAACTTGCTGTCCTTGTGCAGCAGGCCGCGATACTGGGCGTCTACCGCCGCGGTGAACACCACGCCGCTGCCGGTCAGGGTGCGGCTCATGATTTGCCCGACCTTGACGCCGTGCACGATCAGCGGCTGGCCGACGTCGATGCCGTAGCTTTGCGGCGCGTTCAGCGTTACCGTCAGCACGCCCGGCTGCTGCAGCAGGGTCTCGTTGCTGTCCAGCACGTTGAAGTGCTGCTGCGGTTCGCCGTCGCCCGGCACCAGCTCCAGCGTGGTGCCGGTCAGCAGCTGGCTCAGCTTGGCGTCGCTGAGGCTGATGCGCGGGCTGCGCATCACGATGCGGGTGCCGCTGCGCATCAGATCGACCACCGACGGATCGATGGTCAGCTCGCCGGTGACCTTGCTGTCCTGCTGCAGGGTCAACCTGGTCAGGGTGCCGACCTGCAGCCCCTGATACATCAGCGGCGTGCGGTTTTCGCTCAGGTTGTTGCCGCTCGGCAGATCCAGCTGGATGTTGACGCCGCGCTGGCTGTGGGCCAGATCCGGGTACAGGGTGTAGCTCTGGTCGGCCTTGGCCTGTGGGCCGTCGGGCGGCGAATCGAAGGCGATGGCGCCGTTCACCAGCGCCGCCAGGCTTTCCATCTGCACCGAGGCGCCGGACAGGCTGAAGTCGCCCTTGAAGCCGGAAACGTTCCAGAATCGGCTGCTGCCCTTCACCAGCTTGGCGAAGCGGCGGTCGATCAGCACGTCGATGGTGACGCCCTTGTTGTCTTCGGCGATGGTGTAGTCATACACCTTGCCGACCGGGATCTTGCGGTAATAGACCAACGAGCCGGTGTTGAGCGAACCGAGATCGTCGGCGTGCAGGTGAATCATCAGCTCGCCGGTGTTCAGCCGGTATTTCGGCTGGGTATCGAGCGCGGTGAAATGGGTTTGCGGCTCGCCGCTGCCGGGCATCATGCCGATGTAGTTGCCGCCGACCAGCGCATCCAGCCCGGAAACCCCGGCCAGCGAAGCCTTGGGCGTCACCAGCCAGAACTGGGTGCCGTCGCGCAGCGAATCCTCCAGATCGCTCTTGATGCTGGCTTCGACCACGATGCTGCGCAGATCTTTGCTCAGGCTGATCTTCTGCACCGTGCCGACTTCAACCCCCTGATAACGCACCGGGGTGCGGCCGGCGACGATGCCCGCCGCCGACTGGAAGTCGATGGTGACGGTGGTGCCGCGCTCCTGGACGTTGTTATAGACCAGCCACCCCGCGATCAGCAGGGCGATAAACGGCAGTAACCAGAATGGCGAAATGCGGCGCTTGTTTTTGACCCGCGCTTCAGTCGGTGTAGTCGGCGTTTCCTGTTGCATGTGCATCCCAAATCAATCGGCTATCCAGCCACTCGACGGCAAGAATAGTTAAAATGACCGCCGAACCAAAATAAAAGGCGGCCGGCCCCATAGTAAAAGACAACAGCTGGTCGCGATTGACCAGCGACATCATCAACGCAATGACGAACAGATCGAGCATTGACCAGCGGCCGATCCAGGTCACCAGCCGCAGCAGGCGAATGCGCGTTTTCAGGCTGTGCGAGGTCTTGAAATGGATGCTCAGCAGCAGGGTGAGCAGCACGATGACCTTGGTGAAAGGCACCAGCACGCTGGCGATAAACACGATGGCGGCGATCGGCACGTTGCCGGAGGTGGCCAACGATACCACGCCTGAGAAGATGGTGTCCTCCATGCGCGCGCCGTTGGCGTAGATGATCGAGATCGGCAGCAGGTTGGCCGGGATCAGCAGGATCATCGCCGCGATCAGCGCCGCCCAGGCCTTCTGTAGGCTGTAGGGCTGGCGGTGGCACATCGGAATATGGCAGCGCGGGCAGCGCCCGCGCTCATCCGGGTAGCCGGTATAGTGGCACGACAGGCAAACGTGCAGCGCCGCCGGCGGGCCTTCCGCTTGCTCCTGCGGGTAGTAACGCTCCCACAGCTGCTCCAGGTTGGCGTGGATCAGCGTCAGGATGCTCAATACGGTCAGCGAAAGATAGGCGATCAGCGCGTTGCCGGGCTGAATGTCGGCATAGTCCTGCACTTTGATCGCCGCCACCGCCATGCCGATCAGATAGATGTCGAGCATCACCCACTCTTTCAACCGCTCCAGCATCAGCAGCACCGGGCGCAGGTTCATGCCGAGCGCGTGGCCGACGCGCAGATACAGCAGCGACAGCGACAGGGTCAGCGGCGCGCCGATGGTGCAGAACGCCACCATGCTGGCGGTGAGCGGGTCGCCCTGGCGGCTCATTTGCCAGATGCCTTCCAGCAGGCTGGCGTCGATGCGCGTGCCGAGCAGGCGGATGCTGATCAGGGGTTCGGCAAAGGCGAACGGCATCAGCAGCAGCATGGCGATCGCCATGGCGGTCAGGCGGGTCATCGACCAGTCGCGGCCGTGCACCACCCTGGCGTTGCAGCGCGGGCAGTAGGCGGCCTGATTGCCGCTCAGCGGCGGCAGCACAAACAGCAGGTCGCATTCGCAACAGCGCTGATGGCGCGCTTTGGAAAGGGGGCCGGTGATCGCGTGTATCTTCATCATGACAAAAGCTGCCCTTGAGCCCGCCGGAACTGTTAGCGTAGCTGAAAAATAAACCAGCCAGTGCCTTATAAGGTTAAGCAACGGGCGGCAAAACAGGGTAAACAGGGTTTCTGAGCGGCAAACATACCCTGCCGGGCGGGGTTTTGTGAAGCAACAGATGATTAACCTTGTGGCTATACGCATTTAATGCTTATTTTATAGGGCCTAAGCCTTGGGCTTCTGGCCATCTTCACTGTTTTAATGGTTAACACATGACAAAAGAACAATTCTACGCGGAATTAAAACGTGATTTGAGTGCGCTGCTTGATGGGGAAACCCACTTTATCGCCGCGCTGTCCAACGCCAGCGCGTTGATCAACGAGCGGTTGGATGACGTGAACTGGGCCGGTTTTTACCTGATGGACGGCAACCAGCTGGTGCTGGGGCCGTTCCAGGGCAAAATCGCCTGCGTGCGCATTCCGGTCGGCAAGGGCGTGTGCGGCACCGCGGTGGCGGAAAACCGCGTGCAGCGGGTCGGCGACGTCCATGCGTTTCCGGGCCATATCGCCTGCGATGCGGCCAGTAACGCAGAAATCGTACTGCCGCTGTTCGTCGGCGGCCGGGTCATCGGCGTTCTCGATATCGACAGCACGGTTTATCAACGCTTCGACGAAGAGGACGAATTGGGCCTGAAAGCAGTGGTGGCGGGGCTTTGCGCGCAGCTCGAACAGTGTGATAGTGCGAAATATGTCACTGTAACGGCAAGTTGATCTACGGTTAACGTGGCATTTACCGATGGCGTCATTATAATGACGCCTGTTCATGCCTGCGCTGGTTGGCAAACCCGTTGTAATCAGGAAATTTCATGGAAAATCAACCTAAGTTGAACTCTAGTAAAGAAGTCATTGCTTTTCTTGCCGAGCGTTTTCCGCTCTGCTTTAGCGCCGAAGGCGAAGCTCGCCCGCTGAAAATCGGTATTTTTCAGGATTTGGTAGAGCGCGTGCAGGGGGAAGAAAACCTCAGCAAGACGCAATTGCGTTCTGCCCTGCGCCTGTACACCTCAAGCTGGCGTTACCTGTACGGCGTCAAGGTGGGCGCCCAGCGCGTCGACCTGGACGGCAACCCGTGCGGTGAACTGGAACAGCAGCATGTAGACCATGCTCGCCAGCAGCTTGAAGAAGCCAAAGCGCGCGTTCAGGCACAGCGTGCCGAACAAAACGCCAAAAAACGCGAAGCCGCCGGTGGATCCGCCGACGCCGAGCCGCGTCGTCCGCGCCCAGCCGGCAAAAAGCCCGCGGCGCGTCGCGAAGGCGGAGCCGCGCCGGAGAACCGCAAACCGCGCCCACAAACTCGCCCACAGCAAGCTCGTCAACCTCGTGCAGCAAAAGAGGAAAGCCAGCCGCGTTATGCGCCAGTCACGGATATCTCTAAACTGCAAATTGGCCAGGAAATCAAAGTCAGAGCAGGCAAGAGCGCGATGGATGCAACCGTACTCGAAATCGCTAAAGATGGCGTACGTGTGCAGCTCTCTTCCGGTCTGGCGATGATTGTGCGCGCAGAACACTTGCAGTTCTGATACGGAGGCCAACCAAGGCATGAACAAATTTGTCAGATTAACGGCGGTCGCGAGCCTGTTGTGGGCGGGTGTCAGTTACGGAGCGGAAACAGCCAACATCCGCCTCGATCAACTGCCTCAGCTGCATCAGGAACCTCAGCACGCTACCGTGAGTGAGCGCGTTACCTCGCGCTTCACTCGCTCTCATTATCGCCAGTTTGCCCTGGACGCCGACTTTTCGGGCAAGATCTTCGATCGTTACCTGAATATGCTGGATTACAGCCATAACGTGCTGTTGGCCTCCGACGTGGCGCAGTTCGCCGACAGAAGAACCCAGGTGGGCGAAGAGCTGAAAAACGGCAAGCTGGATACGTTTTACGCGCTGTACAATCTGGCACAGAAACGCCGTTTTGAGCGTTATACCTATGCGTTGTCGCTGCTGGCGAAGCCTATGAATTTCACCGGCAACGGCACTATCGATCTCGACCGCAGCAAAGCGCCGTGGCCGAAAGACAAGGCGGAGCTGGACAGCCTGTGGGACGCGAAAGTCACCTATGACGAGCTGAACCTCAAGCTGACCGGCAAGACCGAAAAAGAAATCCGCGACACCCTGACCAAGCGCTATCAGTTCGCCATCAAGCGCCTGACGCAGGGCAACAGCGAAGACGTGTTCCAGCTGGCGATGAATGCCTTCGCGCATGAAATCGACCCGCACACCAACTATCTGTCCCCGCGCAATACCGAGCAGTTCAATACCGAGATGAGCCTGTCGCTGGAAGGCATCGGCGCGGTGCTGCAGATGGACGACGACTACACCCTGATCAACTCCATGGTGCCGGGCGGCCCGGCGGCGAAGAGCAAGGCGATCACCGTGGGTGACCGCATTGTCGGCGTCGGCCAGGCGGGCAAAGGCATGGTGGACGTTATCGGCTGGCGTCTGGACGACGTGGTGTCCCTGATCAAGGGGCCGAAGGGCAGCAAGGTGCGTCTGGAGATCCTGCCGGCCGGCAAAGGCACCAAAACCCGCGTGGTCACCCTGACGCGCGAGCGCATCCGCCTGGAAGACCGCGCGGTGAAAATGACCATCAAGAGCGTCGGCAAAGAGAAGGTGGCGGTGCTCGACATCCCGGGCTTCTACGTGGGGCTGACCGATGATGTGAAAGTTCAGCTGCAGAAGATGGCCAAGCAAAACGTCAAGAGCGTGATCATCGATCTGCGCACCAACGGCGGCGGCGCGCTGACCGAAGCGGTTTCGCTGTCCGGCCTGTTCATTCCGAGCGGCCCGGTGGTGCAGGTGCGCGACAACAACGGTAAAGTGCGTGAAGACGCCGACACCGACGGCGTGACCTACTATAAAGGCCCGCTGGTGGTGCTGGTTGACCGCTTCAGCGCCTCCGCCTCCGAGATTTTCGCGGCGGCGATGCAGGATTACGGCCGCGCGCTGATCGTCGGCGAGCCGACCTTCGGCAAGGGCACCGTACAGCAGTACCGTTCGCTCAACCGCATTTACGATCAGATGCTGCGTCCCGAATGGCCGGCGCTGGGTTCGGTGCAGTACACCATCCAGAAGTTCTACCGCGTCAACGGCGGCAGCACCCAGCGTAAAGGGGTGACCCCGGACATTCTGATGCCGACCGGCGTCGATCCGGCGGAAACCGGCGAGGCGTTTGAAGACAACGCCATGCCGTGGGACAGCATCAACGCGGCCACCTATACCAAAACCGGCGATACGGCGGCGTTCGAACCTGAACTGCTGAAGGATCACCAGCAGCGCATCGCCAAAGATCCCGAGTTCCAGTACATTGCGCAGGACATCGCGCATTACAAGGCGCTGAAGGACAAACGCAACATCGTGTCGCTCAATCTGGCGGTTCGCGAGAAAGAGAACCACGATGACGACGCGACCCGCCTGCAGCGCATCAACGATCGCCTGCAGCGCGCCGGCAAAAAACCGCTGAAGTCGCTGGACGATCTGCCGAAGGATTACCAGGAACCGGATCCTTACCTGGATGAAACCGTGCACATAGCGCTGGATCTGGCCCATATAGAAAAGGCCCAGCCGGCCCAGCAACCGGCGGCCGTCAAGTAAGGCCGCGGGATTTACCGCTAAAAACGCACCTTCGGGTGCGTTTTTTTATGGCGGCGGGATTGAACTGCCCGACGCTGTCGCCGACCCGGCTGAAGCGCGCGGCGGATTTTTTGCTAAAAAACCCGCCGCAAGGCGCAACAATCGTTTACAATTTGCCGAACCCCGATGGCGCGCCGTTTTTGTAAAGTTTCGTATTTTTAGTAGGTTAATGGCGCGCAACTCTTGAAACTGTGACGAATGCCCATACGATCTAGGGTATCGGCAACCGCGTTTTGTTAACATTTATGAGGAAGTAACCATTTTATGATGCGTATAGCTCTGTTCCTGCTCACCAACCTGGCGGTGATGTTGGTTTTCGGGCTGGTGCTCAGCCTGACAGGAATCCAATCCAGTAGCGTTCAGGGCCTGATGATCATGGCCGGTCTGTTCGGCTTCGGCGGCGCTTTCGTGTCGCTGCTGATGTCCAAATGGATGGCGCTGCGCTCCGTTGGCGGAGAGGTGATTGAACAGCCGCGTAATGAAACCGAAAACTGGCTGCTGGAAACGGTGCGCCGTCAGTCGCAGCAGGCGGGCATCGCCATGCCGCAGGTGGCCATCTATCACGCACCGGACATTAACGCCTTCGCCACCGGCGCGCGCCGCGACGCCTCGTTGGTCGCCGTCAGCACCGGCCTGCTGCAGAGCATGAGCCGCGACGAAGCGGAGGCGGTCATTGCGCATGAGATCAGCCACGTCGCCAACGGCGATATGGTGACCATGACGCTGATCCAGGGCATCGTGAACACCTTCGTTATCTTCATTTCGCGGTTGATCGCGCAGGTGGCCGCCGGCTTCCTGGGCAACCGCGACGGCGAAGGGGAAGGCAACGGCAACCCGATGATCTATTTTGCGGTGTCGATGGTGCTGGAACTGGTGTTCGGTATCCTGGCCAGCATTATCACCATGTGGTTCTCGCGCCACCGCGAGTTCTACGCCGACGCCGGCTCCGCCAAGCTGGTGGGCCGCGAGAAAATGATCGCCGCGCTGCAGCGTCTGAAAACCAGCTATGAGCCGCAGGAAGCGGGCAGCATGATGGCGTTCTGCATCAACGGCAAATCCAAGTCGTTCAGCGAGCTGTTCATGTCGCACCCGCCGCTCGACAAGCGCATCGAAGCGCTGCGTTCCGGCCAGTACCTGAAATAATCGCCCAAACGTGAAAAAACCCCGGCTTGCCGGGGTTTTTTTATCGCCGCTATTTGCTTTGCTGAGGGGCTTCGGCCGGCTGCGCCCGCGGCTGAGTGATGCGCAGGCTGCTTACCGCCGCCGCCAGGCTGGCGAATACGCCCGCCAGGATCAACGAAGCGTGGGTGCCGGCGCTGGGGAACAGATTGAACATCAGCGCCACCAGCGCCGCGCCTGAGGTTTGCCCCAGCAGGCGGGCGGTGCCGAGCATGCCGCTGGCGCCGCCGCTGCGGTTGCGCGGCGCGGCGGAGATAATGGTGTGGTTATTGGGCGACTGGAACAGCCCAAAGCCGGCGCCGCACAGCGCCATGCGCCAGATGATGTCCAGATCGGACGGGCGGTCCGGCAGCAGCGCCAGCAGGAACAGCCCCAGCGCGAACGCCGCCAGCCCGATACAGCCCAGCAGCCCGGCGTGCACGCGTTCTACCAGCCGGCCGGCGATGGGGGCCATCACGATAATCGCCAGCGGCCACGGCGTCAGCAGCAGCCCGGTGGCCACCTCGTCGCGCCCCAGCGTGCTCTGCAAAAAGAACGGCAGCGACACCATCGCCAGCATCTGCGCGGCGAATGAACAGACTGAGGTGCCCATCGACAGGGCGAAGATCGGAATGCGCAGCAGATCGACCGGCAGCAGCGGGAACGGTTGACGCAGTTGACGGCGGACGAAGACCCCGCCAATCGCCAGCAGCGCGGCGATCTCGCCGAAGATCAGCGCCAGGCTTTGGCCCTGGGCAAAACCGCTGATGGCGGTGATCAGCAGGCCAAAGGTCAGGGCGTTCAGCAACGCGCTGGTGGGATCGAAGCGTTGATTGCTGCTTTTCTGGCTATTGGCCGGCAGGAACTTCATGCCCAGCAGCAGCGCGACGATGCCGATCGGCAGGTTGATGGCGAACAGCCATTGCCAGGAGGCCACCGACAGGATAGCCGCCGCCACCGTCGGCCCGGCCGCCGAGGAAAAGGCCACGATCAGCGAATTGATGCCCATGCCGCGGCCGAGGAAGCGCTGCGGATAAATAATGCGGATCAGCGCGGTGTTGACGCTCATGATGGCCGCGGCGCCAAAGCCCTGCAGCACCCGGGCGATGGTCAGGGTGACCAGCGAATCGGACAGGGCGCAGAACAGCGAGGTGATGCTGAATACCAGCAGGCCGGCCTGGTAGATGCGGCGGTAGCCGACCAGGTCGCCGAGCGAGGCCAGCGACAGCAGCGAGATGGTGATCGCCAACTGATAGGCGTTGACCACCCAGATGGAGCTGGCCGGGCTGGCGTTAAGGTCGCGGGCGATGGTCGGCAGCGCCACGTTGGCGATGGCGCCGTCGAGTACGGAAACGGTGATGCCCAGGGCGATGGCGAGAATGGCGCCATAGCGCTGCGGGACGGGGAGGCCGTCGGTACAAGAACGCATGTTGGTCTCGAAGGTGTTAATCCGGGGGAGTATTACCATGCTAATCATCTTGGTCTGCGATTGCATGCCCATTATGCGGATAATTGTAAGCGCCGGTTAGCCGATGGCGGTTTATCCATTTAACCTCAGGCATTTATCCGGCCCGCGCATTGCGCGGCGTTGGGCGTTCCGCTTATACTGAAACCCGTGTTCAAATTTCTTAAAACAGAAACAGCAGCGTAGGATATTTACCATGGCTATCACCGATACAGACAAACAGCCGGATTCTGTTTCATCAGTAATGAAGGTGTTCGGTATCCTGCAGGCGCTCGGCGACGAGCGCGAGATTGGCATTACCGAGCTTTCCCAGCGGGTGATGATGTCCAAGAGCACCGTCTACCGTTTTCTGCAGACCATGAAATCGCTGGGCTATGTGTCGCAGGAAGGCGAGTCGGAAAAGTATGCGCTGACGCTGAAGCTGTTTGAACTGGGCGCCAAGTCGCTGCAAAACGTCGATCTGATCCGCAGCGCCGACGTCCAGATGCGCGAGCTGTCAAACCATACCCGCGAAACCATTCACCTCGGGGCGCTGGATGAAGACAGCATCGTCTATATCCATAAAATCGACTCGATGTACAATTTGCGCATGTATTCGCGCATCGGCCGCCGCAACCCGCTGCACAGCACCGCGATCGGCAAGGTGCTGCTGGCCTGGCGCGATCGCGCGGAGGTGGACGAGATCCTGTCGCAGGTCGAGTTCACCCGCAGCACCGCGCATACCCTGGGCAGCGCCGCCGAACTGTTGCCGGTGCTGGAACAGGTGCGCGCGCAGGGCTTTGGCGAGGATGTGGAAGAGCAGGAGGAAGGGCTGCGCTGCATCGCGGTGCCGGTGTTCGACCGCTTTGGCGTGGTGACCGCCGGGCTGAGCATCTCGTTCCCGACGCTGCGTTTCTCCGAAGACGCCAAGGCCGATTACGTGAAGCGGCTGCATACCGCCGCGCGCAACATTTCCGAGCAGCAGGGTTACCACGACTACCCGTTCTGACCGGCAGAGCCGTTCAAGATACCGCCGACGCCCCGTAACCCACGGCGCGTCGGTTTTTTTTGCCCCGGCCAATGGCGCGCGCAAGCGCTACAGCGTATCGACCTCGATGCGCAGGCTGTCGTGGCGCCAGTATTCGATATCGAAGTCGAGAATGCGGCCGTGCTGGTCGTAGTTCAGCCGGCGCAGCAGCAGTGCCGGCAGCCCGACCATGGCTCCCAGCGCGCGGGCGGCGCCGTAAGGCAAGGCGGTCGGATAGAACGACAGGTGCATACTGCTGTAGATCAGACCGTAGTGCTGCTGATAGATCTCGGTCAGGCTGCCGTTGAGATCCCGGCCGAGCAGTTCCGGTACCCGCTGCGGCAGGCAGTGGTTTTCGCAATAGCAGATGGCGCGCTCATCGGCGTAACGCACCCGACGCAGCAGGTAGATGTGATCGAATGGCTCTAGCGCCAGCGGCGGCATCACCTCGGGCGGCACCCTGGTTCGCTCGGCGGACAACAGCGCGGTGCGCGGCGTGCGCCCCTGTTCCTGGCACAGCCTGTGGAAGTTGGTGTTCTGGGTGGGATCCAGCCATAGCCGCGCCGGCGTGACAAACCAGCCGCGGCGATCGGCGCGATAAATGACGCCGGTGGCCTCCAGCTGCGCCAGGCTCTCGCGGATGGTGACGCGGGTGGTGGAGAAGAGGGCGCACAGTTCGCGCTCCGAAGGCAGCTTGTCGCCGGCCTGCAGTGCGCCGCGGCTGATGCGCGCCTGGAGCTGATCCTTGATCTGCAGGTAGTGGGGCATCTCGCCCTGATGTTGTTTCATTTCATCTCGCTATGGCATTCCGGCACGCGCCTATTATACATCCGCTGATGAATTTTTTGTTTCACCGCGCTTTGCCGTTTGACCCGGGGGCGAATTTACCGCCACAATCATCGCCATCTGGTATAGACCAATTGGTGAAAAACATGTCCGATCGTAACTACCTGCTGTTAACTCCCGGTCCGCTGACCACCTCCGACGGGGTGAAACAGGCGATGCTGTTCGACAGCTGCACCTGGGATGAAGACTATAACCTCGGCGTGGTGCAGAGCATTCGCCGGCAGCTGGTGGCGCTGGCGACGCAATCCGCCGGTTACACCGCGGTGCTGCTGCAGGGCAGCGGCAGCTTCGCGGTGGAGGGCGTGTTGGGCACGGTCATCGGCCCGCAGGACAAGCTGCTGATCGTCAATAACGGCGCCTACGGCGCGCGCATGGCCGAAATGGCGCGGCTGATGGATATCGGGCATCGGGTCTTTGACTGCGGCGAGGTGAACGAACCCGACGTCGCGGCGCTGGAGGCGGTGCTGAAAAGCGACGCGCGCATCAGCCATATCGCCATGGTGCACTGTGAGACCACCACCGGCATGCTTAACCCGCTGCAGAAGGTGGCCGGGCTGGCGGCGCGCAACGGCAAAACCTTTATCGTCGACGCCATGAGCAGCTTTGGCGGCATCCCGCTGGACGTGGACGCGCTCGGCATCGACTTCCTGATCAGCTCCGCCAACAAATGCATTCAAGGCGTGCCGGGCTTCGCCTTCGTCATCGCGCGCCGCCGCGAGCTGGAGAAGTGCGCCGGTCGCTCGCGCTCGCTGTCGCTGGACCTGTATGCGCAGTGGCGCTGCATGGAGGACCATGGCGGCAAATGGCGTTTCACCTCGCCGACCCACACGGTGCTGGCCTTTGCGCAGGCGCTGCGCGAGCTGGAGCAGGAGGGCGGCGTCGCGGCGCGCCACCGGCGTTATCAGGCCAATCAGCGGCGGCTGGTGGCGGGCATGCGCGGCCTGGGCTTTGCCCCTCTGCTGGATGATGCGCTGCATTCGCCGATCATCACCGCGTTTCATTCCCCGCAGGCGCCAACCTACCGCTTCGCCGAGTTCTATCGGCGGCTGAAGCAGCAGGGGTTCGTGATTTACCCCGGCAAGGTGTCGCAAAGCGACTGCTTCCGCATCGGCAACATCGGCGAGATTTACCTGCAGGATATCGAACGTTTGCTGGCCGCGGTCGGGCAGGCGATGTACTGGGAGCGGTAAGGATGAGCATGAACAAGATTAACGCAGTGGTTCTCGACTGGGCCGGCACTACGGTGGATTTCGGCTCCTTCGCGCCGACGCAGATTTTTGTCGAGGCGTTCAAACAGACCTTCGATATCGACATCAGCCTGGCGGAAGCGCGCATTCCGATGGGGCTGGGGAAGTGGCAGCACATTGAGGCGCTGGGCAAGCTGGCGGCGGTGGATGAACGCTGGCGGCGACGGCTGGGGCGTTCGATGAGCCGGCAGGACATCGACGCGCTGTATCAGGCCTTTATGCCGCTGCAGCAAGCCAAAGTGGCCGATTTCGCCGATCCGATCGACGGCGTGCCGCAGGTGATTGCCGGGCTGCGCGAACAGGGCGTCAAGATCGGTTCCTGTTCCGGCTACCCGCGGGCGGTGATGGAGGTGCTGGCGCCGGCGGCGGCGGCGCGCGGCTACGCGCCGGATTATTGGGTGGCGACCGACGATCTGGCCGCCGGCGGCCGCCCTGGCCCCTGGATGGCGCTGCAAAACATGATAGCCCTGGGCGTCGATGCGGTGGCGCACTGCGTGAAGGTGGACGATGCGCTGCCCGGCATCGCCGAGGGGCTGAACGCCGGCATGTGGAGCGTTGGCCTGGCGGTGTCCGGCAACGAATTTGGCGCCAGCCTGCGGGAGTACCGGCGGATGGCGGCGGCGGAGGTGGAACGGCGGCGTGCGGCGGCGGCGGACAAACTGTACGCGGCGGGTGCGCACTACGTGATCGATACGCTGGTGCAGCTGCCGGGGGTGATCGCCGATATCAACCGGCGGTTGGCGGCGGGCGAGCGGCCATAGCGTTATTTGCAGGCAATAAAAAACCGGGGATGGCCCCGGTTTTTTATTTCGGCAGACGCGGGCTTAGCGGTGCGCCAGTTCCACTTCGTCTTCGCTGTCCATAATGGCTTTGTCGGTCTGCTTCATCAGCTGGCTGGTGATGGTGCCGGCAGCCATGGAGCCGTTGACGTTCAGCGCGGTGCGGCCCATGTCGATCAGCGGTTCGACCGAAATCAGCAGGGCGACCAGCGTGACCGGCAGGCCCATCGCCGGCAGCACGATCAGCGCGGCGAAGGTGGCGCCGCCGCCAACGCCGGCCACGCCGGCGGAGCTGATGGTGACGATGCCGACCAGGGTGGCGATCCACACCGGATCCAGCGGGTTGATGCCGACGGTCGGCGCAACCATCACCGCCAGCATCGCCGGGTACAGGCCCGCGCAACCGTTTTGGCCGATAGTGGCGCCGAACGAAGCCGAGAAGCTGGCGATGGATTCCGGCACGCCCAGACGGCGAGTCTGCGCCTCAACGTTCAGCGGAATGCTGGCGGCGCTGGAGCGGCTGGTGAAGGCGAAGGTGATGACCGGCCATACCTTGCGGAAGAACTTCATCGGGTTGACGCCGGTAAAGGCCAGCAGCGCGGCGTGTACCGCAAACATGATCGCCAGACCGAGGTAGGACGCGATCACGAAGCTGCCGAGCTTGACGATGTCGTGGATGTTGGAGCCGGCGACCACTTTGGTCATCAGCGCCAGCACGCCGTACGGGGTCAGCTTCATCACCAGGCGAACCAGCTTCATTACCCAGGCCTGCAGGGTATCGATAGCCACCAGCACGCGCTCGCCTTTCGGCTTGTCGTCTTTCAGCAGCTGCAGCGAGGCCACGCCGAGGAAGGTGGCGAAGATCACTACGCTGATGATCGAGGTCGGGCTGGCGCCGGTCAGGTCGGCGAACGGGTTTTTGGGAATAAAGGACAGCACCATCTGCGGTACGGTCAGGTCGGCCAGTTTGCCCACGTAGTTGCTCTGGATCGCCGACAGACGCGCGCTTTCCTGCGCGCCCTGCACCAGGCCTTCGGCGGTCAGGCCGAACAGGTTGGTCACCAGCACGCCGACCAGCGCTGAAATCAGCGTGGTGAACAGCAGGGTACCGATGGTCAGGAAGCTGATTTTGCCCAACGACGACGCGTTATGCAGCTTGGCGACCGCGCTCAGGATCGAGGCGAACACCAAAGGCATCACGATCATTTGCAGCAGTTGCACATAGCCGTTGCCGACGATGTTGAACCAGCTGATGGACTCTTTCAGTACCGGGTTGTCGGAGCCGTATACCAGCTGCAGCGCCAGACCGAACACCACGCCGATCGCCAGACCGACCAATACTTTTTTCGCCAGGCTCCATTGCTTGTGGCGAGTTTGCGCCAACAGCAAAAGGAGGGCGACAAAGACCACCACGTTAATTACGAGCGGAAGATTCATCCCCAATGTCTCCAATAATCTTTTCTTATATAAAAATGGCTACGCACCAGCCTGTAGCGATGCCAATATCCTAACAGTTTGGTGAATGGCCTACTTATATCCAAATGGAATTTGATATAGCTTTTTGTTTATATTTGTTTAATTAATATTCTTTCTGATGATTAATTAGTCGGCGATCGCGATCACAGTTTGATATTTTTTATCTGCTCGAAATACGATTGCACCGGGATGGTGCATCCGCCTTGCCAATAGATGGCGAAGGCGACCAGGCAAAGGCACAGGGCGCGCTCCAGCTGATTGCCTTTTTGCGAATTCAGCAGCGGCAGGCGAAAACGCCAGCGGCAGGGCCACAGCAGCGGCACGCCGGCGGGGGTGAGCATATCGGCCAGCAGGTGGCTGAAATAACCGATGATCATGGCGTGCAACACGTCGGGTGGGATGGGCCAGCTGCGCGGCACGTCCAGTTGGAACAGCGCCATGCCGCCGGCGATCGCCAGCAGGCTGTGGGTGAAGCCGCGGTGGCCGAAGGCGCGGGCGATGGGAATGGCTATCCAGCGCAGGCGCTGGCCCAGCACCGATTTGGGGTGATCGATATCGGGCAGCAGCGAAGTCAGCAGCGCGGCCGGGATGATGTGCCACCAGTCGCCGGTGGCCAGTTCCGGGGTGACCTCGGCCTTCTTGGCGAAGATCGCGCAAGCGACAGAGAATATAAGGTGTCCTTCCGCGGTCATGCTGTTGCTATTCCGGCTGGTAAACTGTTAATTTATCCAGTATATGGGAAAATTCCCAGTAGTGGAAGCAGTTACCCTGTAACCAATTGTTTATTTTCCCCGGATTTACAACAGGTTGTTACTCCGTTGACTAACGCGTGGCCGTTTTTGGCGTCGCGCAAATAAAAAAGCCCTGCATGCAGGGCTCGAAGCGGCGTCGCCAGACGGCGTATTTTCAGCGTGCCAGCCAGCCGCCGTCGACCGCCAGCGTGTAGCCGTTGACATAGTCCGAGGCCGCCGACGCCAAAAACACCGCCGGCCCCCCCATATCCTGCGGCAGACCCCAGCGCCCGGCGGGAATGCGCTCGAGGATCTCCTGATTGCGTTCTTCATCGGCGCGCAGCTGCTGCGTGTTGTTGGTGGCCATATAGCCCGGCGCTATGGCGTTGACGTTGATGCCGTGCTGCGCCCATTCGTTGGCCAGCAGGCGCGTCACGCCCATCACCGCGCTCTTGGAGGCGGTATAAGAGGGCACGCGGATGCCGCCCTGGTAGGACAGCATCGAGGCGATATTAATGATCTTGCCGCCGCCGCCCTGGCGGATAAACTGCCGCGCCACCGCCTGCGCCATAAAGAACAGCGTCTTGATATTCAGGTTCATCACATCGTCCCAGTCCTTTTCGCTGAAATCGATGGCGTTTTCGCGGCGAATAATGCCGGCGTTGTTCACCAGAATATCGATGCGGCCGAATTCGGCCACCGCCTGCTCGATCAGCGGCGGGATCACCGCGATGCTGCTCAGATCGGCATTCAGGCTGAGGAAACGGCGGCCTAGCGCGCGCACCTGCTCTCGGGTCTGCTGCGGGTTGCTGCGGTTGACGCCGATAATGTCGCAGCCGGCCTGCGCCAGGCCCACCGCCATGCCCTGGCCGAGCCCGGTATCGCAGCCGGTCACCAGCGCCACTTTGCCGCTTAAGTCGAAGGAATCAAGGATCATAGCCATGCTCTCTCACCGCACGGCAAGGCGCCGTGCGGCCGGTTATCGGGGAAAAGGAGATCAGCGCAGTTCGCTGACGGCGAGGTGGTCCATGTCGCCAAATACCTGGTTTTCGCCCACCATGCCCCAGATAAAGGTGTATCGCTTGGTGCCGACGCCGGCGTGGATCGACCAGCTCGGCGAGATCACCGCCTGCTCGTTGTGCACCAGCAGATGCCGGGTTTCCTGCGGCTGGCCCATCATGTGGAATACCGCGGTTTCGTCGTCCATATCGAAGTAGAAATAGACCTCCATGCGGCGTTCATGGGTGTGGCACGGCATGGTGTTCCACAGGTTGCCCTCCGCCAGCTTGGTCAGGCCCATGGTGAGCTGGCAGGTCGGCAGCACGTCCGGCACGATAAACTTGTTGATGGTGCGGCGATTGCTGGTGGCGTCATCGCCCAGCGTCTGCGGCGAAGCCTCGGCCAGGGTGATTTTTTTGTTGGGGTAGTGAGTGTGGGCCGGTGCGCTGTTGTAATAGAACTTGGCCGGCCTGGCCGGATCCAGGCTGCTGAATTCGACCTCTTTGGCGCCCTGGCCGACATACAGCGCCTCTTCCGGGCCGATTTCGTAGCTTTCGCCGTCGACGACAATCTTGCCGGCGCCGCCGATGTTGATCGCGCCCAGTTCGCGCCGCTCCAGAAAATAGCTGACGCCCAGCTGTTTGCCCACTTCACCGCCGATGCTGACCGCTTTGCCGATCGGCATGATGCCGCCGACGATGATGCGGTCGATATGGCTGTAGGTCATGGTGTAGGTATCGGCTTCGAATATTTTTTCAATCAGAAACTCACGGCGCAGGCCGGCGGTGTCGAGTTGTTTGGCGTGATCGCTGTGAATGCTTTGACGGACGTCCATCGCAATGCCTCTCAGAGTGAAGGTGTGTAGGGAAAGCAACCGGGCAACCGGCGGCGCTGCGTGGCAGTGACAACGGCCTCCCGCCGCCCGGCGCTTTCCTGTTGCCTTCAGCATAGAGGCCTCGGCATGCTAATTCAATAAAAATGAAATAATGTTTTATTTATTTTTTGACGTAAGTCTTTTTTCTGAAAATGAAGGGGCGAGCAGGGAGAGGGAGGCGGCGCCGGCCGGCGCCGCGGGATCAGGCGAAGTACTCGGGGGTCAACTGCTCCAGGCTGTCCAGCCGGTGGTCCGCCAGCGCCCAGCGCGGGTCCTGCCGGTATTCGGCGGCCGGAATGACGATGGAGCGCATGCGCGCCGCCTTGGTGGCGATCATGCCGTTGAACGAGTCCTCCAGCGTGACGCAGCGCAGCGGATCGCTGCCCAGGCGTTCGGCGGCGATCAGGTACACTTCCGGATGCGGCTTGCTGTAGGGCAGATATTCGGCGGACACCAGCTGATCGAAGTAGCCTGCCAAATCAAACATCTTCAACACCTGCTGCTGCATATGCAGCGGCGAGGCGGAGGCCAGGCCGATATTCAGACCCTGGCTGCGGCACAGCTCCAGCGCCTGGCGCACGCCGGGCAGCAGCGGACGCGTTTCATGCACCAGCTCGATGGCACGCTCGATGATGCGCGCGGAAACCTGTTCCAGCGACGGGCCTTGCCACGGCATCGCCTGGTACCACATCTTCACCACCAAATCGATGCGCAGGCCCAGGGTGTCCGGCAGCTTGTGGCGATCGGAAAGATCCAGCCCCAGCGCGCCGAATATGTCCAATTCGGCCTGCAGCCACAGCGGCTCCGAGTCGATCAACAAGCCGTCCATATCAAAAATTGCGGTTTCAATGCGTTGCGAATAGGCCATTAACGGTGAACTCCTGCCGATGCCGGTGAATGTGCCCGTTACTTTAGCATCGACACCGGTGGGTTCAAATGGCATAACGCTTTTGGCGGTGCGGTTGCGGTTGCGGGTAAGCGGTTGATTTCGAATTCTCTGGCCAGGCGGGTGGCACAGCCGAAGTAAAGAAAACGGTGGGCGAGTCTTGCCAACTACAGGTAGACTTAGCCGATTAGGTTACGTCGCTAACAAGGGGAACACATGACGTATCAACAGGCCGGGCGCATCGCCATTGTGAAACGCATTCTCGGGTGGGTGGTTTTTATCCCGGCGTTGCTGTCGACGCTGATTTCGCTGCTGGGGTTTGTTTATCAGCACAGTGAAAAAACCAAGGGCATCAACGCGGTGATGCTGGATTTCGTGCACGTGATGGTGGACATGGTGCGCTTCAATACGCCATTCCTTAACCTCTTCTGGTACAACTCGCCGGTGCCCGACGTGGATAAAAGCCTGTTCAGCGGCGCCAATCTGATGTTCATCATCATTTATTTTCTGATCTTCGTTGGGCTGGCGCTGCGTGCCTCCGGCGCGCGCATGTCGCGCCAGGTGAAGTTCATCCGCGAAGGGCTGGAGGACCAGATGATTCTGGAGCAGGCCAAGGGCAGCGAAGGGCATACCCGCGAGCAGCTTGAAGCGCGCATCACGCTGCCGCACCACAGCATTTTCCTGCAGTATTTCCCGCTGTATATCTTGCCGGTGGTCATTGCGGTGGTCGCCTGGTTCGTGATCCGCTTGCTCGGGCAACTGGCCGGCGCGGCCTGATCACCCGCGACGGGGCGCCAACGGCGCCCCGTCGCGCTTTACTGCGTTTCCTGCTGCCGCAGCGCATCGACCGCGCGCTGCGCGATGACCAGATGCTGGCCGCCAAACAGGTTGCTGCGGTTGAGCAGGTAATACAGCTGATACAGCGGCTGGCGATCGATAAACCCGCTTTCCAGCGGCCAAACGCTTTGATAGCCGTCGTATATCTGCGGCGGCAGTTCCGGGTACAGCGGCAGCATCGCCAGATCGCACTCCCGATCGCCCCAGTAGCTGGCCGGATCGAACAGGATCGGGCCGTCGGCCGTCATGCCGCAGTTGGCCGGCCACAGATTGCCGTGCAGCAGGGAGGGCTGCGGCTGGTGGTGCTGCAGCCGCAGGTACACCAAATCGACTATCTCCTCGATATCACCGAAGGTCATGCCTTTTTCCGCCGCCAGCTGCAGCTGCCAACCGATGCGCTGTTCGGCGAAAAACTCCGACCAGCGGCGCTGCCAGGCATTGGGCTGCGGGGTCGTGGTCAGGTCGTTGTCGAAATCGAGGCCGAACTGCGGCTGTTCGCTCCACTGATGCAGGTGCGCCAACTGCTGGCCGAGACAATAGGCGCCATGGGCGTCGAGGGGTTTGAGCTGCTGATACTCCAGCAGCAGGAAGCTGTAGTCGCGGTCGCTGCCGACGCCGTACACCTCCGGCACCCGCACGGTCTTGCTGCGCGCCAGCAGCGCCAGCTGGTCGGCCTCGGCGGTAAAAATCGGCAGTTGTTCGCGGGCGTCGCATTTCACAAACACCTCGCTATCACCGTAACTCACGCGCCACGCCGGGTGAATGTCTCCCCCGGGCAGTTCAGTCCTTTCGCGGATCTCTGCGCTGCCAAGATGTTCACTTAACAGACGGCTAACGGCTTGCCACATGGTATCCCCCTCTGTGCTGCCTGTGAATTCATTAGGTTAGCGTCTTTCCCTGGGTGAAAACTCGACGTGGCGCACAGCTGGCGCCAACGGGCGGCGATTTTTTCATCAGCGCGCCTGCACAAAGTATATACCTTATTGATTGTTTTACGCGCAACTCTGGTCGCGGTTGGCGGGGCGCGCAGCGGCTGAGGCGGGAACCCGCCGCTGCGGCGCCATCAGGACTTGCGGCTAACCAGCGGATTTTGGTGACGCTGTAACGTGCGTAACTTGCTGTAAAACAGAGCGATAACAAAGAAAATCGCCTGAACGATAACGATGCAGGGGCCGGTGGCGCCGTCGATGTGGAAACTGATCAACGTGCCGAGCACGCAGGAGATAACCGAAACGACCGTCGCGGCGATCAGCATGCGGTCGAAGCTGCGGCACAGCATAAAGGCGATAATTCCCGGGGCTATCAGCATGGCGATCACCAGAATCACCCCCACCGCCTGCAGCGAGGCGACGATGGTCATCGCCAGCAGGCACAGCAGCCCGTAATGCAGCGCTTTCACCGGCAGGCCAATCACCCGCGCATGATGGGGATCGAAGCAGTAAAGCATAAAGTCTTTGCGCTTCAGCAGCACCACCGCCAGGGTGATGCCGGCGATCGCCAACGTTTGCTTCAGCTCGCCGTCGGTGATGCCCAGCATGTTGCCGAACAGGATATGGCTCAGGTGTTGATCGGTATCGATACGCGAAAACAGCACCAGCCCGAAGGCGAACATGCCGGAGAAGACGATGCCCATCACCGTATCTTCCTTCACCCGGCTGTTTTCTTTCAGGTAGCCGGTGGCCACCGCGCAGAAAATGCCGGAGAGAAACGCGCCGATGGCCAAGGGAATGCCGACCACGAACGCCACCACGATGCCGGGCAACACCGCGTGCGAGATGGCGTCGCCCATCAGCGACCAGCCCTTGAGCACCAGATAGCAAGACAGCACCGCGCATACCACGCCGGTCACGATGGCGGCGATAATCGCCCGCTGCATAAACGGGTAGGCGAAAGGCTCGCTGAGCAGTTGATACAGGTTTTCCATCAGTGGCCTCCGGTGTGTTCGCGCGCTACGCGGCGTTTGGACGCCAGCAGGCCGTGCTTGGGCGCAAAGAAGAACGCCGCCAGGAATACCAGGGTCTGCAGGGTGACAATCACGCCGCCGGTGGCGCCGTCGAGGAAGAAGCTCAGGTAGGCGCCGATGCCGCTGGTCAGCGAGCCGATAACGATGGCGATGATCACCAAGCGGCTGAAACGGTCGGTCAGCAGGTAGGCGGTCGCCCCCGGGGTGATCACCATGGCGATCACCAGGATGGCGCCGACGGTTTGCAGCGCCGCCACGGTGCAGGCGCTGAGCAGGGTGAAGAACAGGATCTTCAGCCGCAGCGGCGACAGGCCGATCGACACCGCGTGGCTTTCGTCAAAGAACACCGCCAGCAGGTCTTTCCACACCAGGCAGAGGATCAGCAGAGAAACGCCGATGATGATCTCGACCTGCAGCACGTCTTCGTCGGCGATGCCGAGGATATTGCCGAAAATGATCGACTGCACGTTGACCGAGGTCGGGTTGAGCGAGACGATCAGCAGGCCGACGGCGAAGAAGGTGGAGAAGATGAAGCCGATGATCGCATCTTCCCGCAGTCGGGTGACGTGGCGCACCAGCGTCATCGCCAGCGCCGCCAGCATGCCGGTGAAGAAGGCGCCGGCGGCGTAGGGCAGGCCGAGGGCATAGGCGCCGGCCACGCCGGGCACCACCGAATGCGACAGCGCATCGCCCATCAGCGACCAGCCTTTCAGCATCAGGTAGGCCGACAGGAACGCGCTGGCGGCGCCGACGATGGCGCTGACCCAGATGGCTTTCACCATGTAGTTGTAGCTGAAGGGTTGCAGCAGAAGTTCCAGCATCAGGGTTGTTTCTCCTTTTGCTGGCTTTGCGTCGGCGGATCGCTCTTGGTGTGGCCATAGAACACCGCCGGCCGCTCGTCATCGGTCAGCACCGTGACGGTGCGCGGATCGTTGTCGTCATGCAGGTCCGGCCCGGACAGGTTGATATGGCGCAGCACGCCGCCGAACGCCTGCTCCAGGTTGCTCTGGGTGAAGGTGGTTTCGGTCGGGCCGGCGGCCAGCACCGTGCGGTTGATCAGGATCACCCGGTCGCAGAATTCCGGTACGCTGCCGAGGTTGTGGGTAGAGACCAGGATCAGGTGGCCTTCGTCGCGCAGCGCCCGCAGCAGGTCGATAATGGCGTTTTCGGTCTTGACGTCAACCCCGGTGAAGGGCTCGTCGAGCAGCAGCACCGTGCCCTGCTGCGCCAGCGCCCGCGCCAGAAACACGCGCTTCTTCTGGCCGCCGGACAGCTCGCCGATCTGCCGGGTGCGCAGATCGCTCAGGCCGACGCGCTCCAGCGCCTTGTCGACCCGCAGCCGATCTTCCCTCGAGGGAATGCGCAGAAAGTTCATCTTGCCGTAGCGGCCCATCATCACCACGTCTTCCACCAGCACCGGAAAGTTCCAGTCGACGTCCTCGGTTTGCGGCACGTAGGCGATCAGGTTTTTCTTCAGCGCGTCCGCCACCGGCCTTTCGCTTAGCAGCACCCGCCCGGCGGTGGGGCGGACCAGCCCCATGATGCTTTTGAACAGCGTCGACTTGCCGCTGCCGTTGACGCCGACCAGCGCGCAGATCGAGCCGCCGCTGAGGCTGAAGCTGGCGTTGTGGATCGCGGTATGGCCATTGTTGTAGGTCACGGTCACGTCGTCCACGCTCAGCTCAGGGCGAACAAAAACCTCGGTGCTCATTGATTGAATCCTTTAGCGATGGTTTCTACGGTGACCTTGAGCAGATCGATATAGGTCGGTACCGGGCCGCCCTGGGCCGACAGCGAGTCGACATACAGCACGCCGCCGTATTTGGCGCCGGTTTCTTTGGCCACCTGCCTGGCCGGCTTGTCGGAAATGGTGCTCTCGCTGAACACCACCGGAATACTGTGGGCGCGCACCGCGTCGATCACCCGGCGCACCTGCTGTGGCGACCCCTGCTCATCGGCGTTGATCGGCCACAGATACACTTCTTTCAGCGCATAATCCTTCGCCAGATAGCTGAAGGCGCCTTCGCTGGTGACCAGCCAGCGCTGGGCCGCCGGAATACGCGACAGGCGTTCGCGCAGCGGTGCGTCCAGCGCGCCTATCCTGGCGGCGTAGGCCTTGGCGTTGCGGTTGTAGATTTCCGCATTGGCCGGATCGTGCTGCACCAGCGCTTTACGGATGTTTTCGATATACACCAGCGCGTTGCTCGGCGACATCCAGGCGTGCGGGTTCGGATTGCCGTTGTACGGGCCTTCGCGGATCGGCAGCGGGGTAATGCCGTCGGTCACCACCGCCGCCGGCACCTGTTTGATGTTTTCGAAGAAACGCTGGAACCAGCGTTCCAGGTTCATGCCGTTCCACAGGATCAGGTCGGCGTGCTGCGCCTTGACGATATCGCGCGGCGTCGGCTGGTAATCGTGGATCTCGGCGCCCGGTTTGGTGATGGATTCGACCACTGCGGCGTCGCCCGCGACGTTCTGCGCGATGTCCTGAATAATGGTGAAGGTGGTCACCACCCGCAGCTTTTTCTCCGCCAACGCGGTTTGGCTGACCAGCGCGGCGCTCAGCAACAGGCACAGCAGGGCGAAAGGGCGAAAAACAGCCGCGGTGCGCGGCGGGCGACTAGGGGGAAAGGCACAACTTTTCAATAGCATGGTGACATCTCCTGGCTCAAATGAAAATGATTATCAATATCAATTAGAGCAAAGTCAAGCGTCACCTGCAGGTTGACGGCAGGTTATTTCCCCAACTGAAAAAAATGATACCGTCAGGTGAGTTATAGCATTTTATGTATCCGTATGTAACCGCTTAACGTAGTCATCATAGGTGAAGATCTCCACCTCCGGCGTTTTTCCCAGGGCAACCTGCCCGAGGCCCTGGGCCAGCTGTTGCACATCTTCTTGATTCAACACGGTTATAAAACCAAAACTGTTGCTGCCCAGTTCGTGGTGAACGCCACTTTCGTCTGTCACCGACGTGACAAATCCTTCGCGGGTCAATTGCCCGGTCAGTTTGGCCAAATCGGTTAATCCTGCTTCCTGGTAGTGAAAAGTCACCACAAAGCACGTTGTTGCGGATTGACTCATAAATCACCTCTTGGTATATGGATAGCTTGATATTAGTCCAAAAAATTAATGCAGGCGTCCTTACAAGTTGTATATGCTACGCAACTCATTGAAAGGAGTGAGGGATTCTGTGAAAACAAAAATAGGTTGTCTGACGGCAATTCTGCTTTTGTCGGGGTGCGCCAAAGACCCGCAAACGGCAAGTACCATTTCAGGCAGTGGCACCCCGCGCGGCGGTTGGCTAAAGCAGCCCCCGCCGCAGGCACCGGTAAACCGTACGGGCACGCCGGTAGCCTATAACGATTATATTCGTCAGGCCGCCAGCAACTATGGCGTTGATGAAACCTTGATTAAGGCGATTATTCAGGTGGAGTCGGGGTTTAACCCGAATGTGGTCAGCACCTCGAACGCGGTGGGATTAATGCAGCTCAAGGCGTCTACCGCCGGGCGCGACGCCTATCGGATGAAGGGAAGGAACGGGCAGCCAAGCTCGCGCGAGTTGAAGGATCCGGCGGTCAATATTGATCTGGGAACGGCCTATATCAATATTCTTCAAAGCCAGCAGCTAGCCGGGATCAACAACCCACAGACCCTGCGTTACGCGACCATCGTTTCTTATGTCAACGGCGCGGGCGCCATGCTGCGCACCTTTTCGTCCGACAAGCGGGTGGCGGTGAACCGCATCAACCAGATGAGCCCGGATGAGTTTTATCAGCACATCCAGAAAAAGCACCCGGCCCCGCAGGCGCCGCGCTATTTGTGGAAGGTGACCACCGCCTATCAGGCGATGTCGCAGTAACCCCATCCAGTGCAAGAAACGGCCGCTTCAAGCGGCCGTTTTTAGGTTCAATCACCGGCAAAATAGCGACCCATCTCTCATTTCTTGTTATTTCCCATCCTGTTACCTGAAAAACCGCACGAAAAGTTAAATTTACATTAACGACAAAATCTTTACGTTTATTCAGCAAGTTACCGGTAACATTTTTGCCGTCGCTCACATTCTGGTCTTCAATAAATATACAAATAAGTAACAAATTATTTTAAAAACCCGTATCGACCGCAAGGTTGAGGTTAAATAGTTGTGATTATCTTTGGATGGAATGTGACATGTCGGACGATAAAACTAACAATTCACGGCGCGATTTCCTGCTGAAATCGATGACCTTAATTCCCGCGGCGGTGATCGGCGGCAGCGGCGTTAGCGCCCTGACGGCCTCGGCCCCCGCGGTTGCCGCAACAGACACCGAAAAACACCCCGATTACCAACCGACCTTCTTCACCCCTGAAGAGTGGGCGTTCGTCAAGGCGGCCGTGGCGCGGCTGATCCCGGCCGACGAGCGCGGCCCCGGCGCGCTGGAAGCCGGCGTGCCGGAGTTTATCGATCGCCAGATGAACACCCCGTACGCCACCGGATCGATCTGGTATATGCAGGGGCCGTTCAACCCGGACGCGCCGAAGGAAATGGGCTACCAGCTGCCGCTGGTGCCGAAGCAGATTTACAACCTCGGCATCGCCGACGCCGACGCCTACAGCAAAAAAACCGCCGGCAAGCCGTTTGCCGAGCTGGACGCCGCGCAGCAAGACGCCATGCTGCAGAAGTTTGAGTCCGGCGATGCGCAATTCGACCAGCTGCCCGCCAAGCTGTTTTTCTCTTACCTGCTGCAAAACGCCCGCGAAGGTTTCTTCAGCGATCCGATCCATGGCGGCAATAAAGACATGGTCGGCTGGAAGCTGATTAATTTTCCCGGCGCGCGCGCCGACTTTATGGACTGGGTTGAGCGAGGGGAGCGATATCCCTTCCCACCGGTATCAATTCGTGGGGAGAGAGGCTAACCATGGCAACGGTAATGAAAAAAGTAGACGCGGTGATCGTCGGCTTCGGCTGGGTCGGCGCGATCATGGCCAAAGAGCTGACCGAGGCCGGTCTCAACGTAGTGGCGCTGGAGCGCGGCCCGATGCGCGACACCTACCCGGACGGCTCGTATCCGCAGGTGATCGACGAACTGACCTATAACATCCGCCGCAAGCTGTTCCAGGATCTGTCGAAAAGCACGGTGACCATTCGCCACAACGGCAGCCAGACCGCGGTGCCTTACCGCCAGCTGGCGGCGTTCCTGCCGGGCACCGGCGTGGGCGGCGCGGGGCTGCATTGGTCCGGCGTGCATTTCCGCGTCGATCCGATCGAGCTGCGCATGCGCAGCCACTACGAAGAACGCTACGGCAAAGGCTTTATTCCGAAGGACATGACCATTCAGGACTTCGGCGTCACCTACGACGAGCTGGAACCCTTCTTCGACAAGGCGGAAAAAGTGTTCGGCACCTCCGGCACCGCCTGGACCATCAAGGGGCAGAAGGTAGCGCAGAAGGGCGGCAACCGCTTCGCGGCCGACCGTTCCAGCGATTTCCCGCTGCCGGCGCAGAAGAATACCTTCTCCGCCCAGCTGTTCGAGAAGGCGGCGCTGGAAGTGGGCTATCATCCCTATAACCTGCCTTCCGCCAACACCTCCGATTCGTACACCAACCCGTACGGCGCGCAGATGGGGCCATGCAACTTCTGCGGTTTCTGCAGCGGCTATGCCTGCTACATGTATTCCAAGGCTTCGCCGAACGTCAACATTCTGCCGGCGCTGCGCATGGAGAAACGCTTCGAGCTGCGCACCAACGCCAACGTGCTGAAGGTCAACCTGACCGACGACAAGTCCCGCGCCACCGGGGTTAACTATATCGACGCGCAGGGCCGTGAAATCGAACAGCCGGCCGAGCTGGTGATCCTGGGCGCGTTCCAGTTCCACAACGTGCACCTGATGCTGCTGTCGGGCATCGGCAAGCCTTACGATCCGGTGACCGGCGAAGGGGTGGTCGGGCGCAATTTCGCCTACCAGAACATGACCACCATCAAGGCGTTCTTCGATAAGGACGTGTTCACCAACCCGTTCATCGGCGCCGGCGGCAACGGCGTGGGCGTGGACGACTTCAACGCCGACAACTTCGACCACGCCAAAGAAGGCTTCGTCGGCGGTTCGCCGTTCTGGGTCAACCAGGCGGGCACCAAGCCGATCTCCGGCCTGCCGACCCCGCCGGGCACCCCGGCCTGGGGCAGCAAGTGGAAGGCGGCGGTGGCGGATGCCTATACCCACCACATCTCGATGGACGCCCATGGCGCGCATCAGTCGTACCGCAACAACTATCTGGACCTCGATCCCAACTACAAGAACGTGTTTGGCCAGCCGCTGCTGCGCATGACCTTCGACTGGCAGGAAAACGACGTCAAGATGGCGCAGTTCATGTACGACAAGATGGCGCCGATCGCCAAGGCGATGAACCCGAAACTGATCGCCGGCAGCCCGAAAAACGCCAACAGCCACTTCGACACCACCAGCTACCAGACCACCCATATGAACGGCGGCGCGGTGATGGGGGAAGATCCGAAGACCAGCGCGGTGAACCGCTATCTGCAGAGCTGGGACGTGCACAACGTGTTCTCGATCGGCGCATCGGCCTTCCCGCAGGGGCTGGGCTACAACCCGACCGGCACCGTGGCCGCGTTGGCTTACTGGTCTGCGCGCGCCATTCGCGAGCAGTATCTGAAGAACCCGGGCCCATTGGTGCAGGCATAAGGACGGCGAGCGATGAAAGCATTTGTACCGGCACTGGTTCTCAGTGCACTGAGTTTTTCCGCGTGGGCGCAGGACGCGACGGTCAGCAGCGAGCTGATCAAGCGCGGCGAGTATCTGGCGCGCGCCGGCGACTGCGTGGCCTGCCACACCAACGGCAAGAGCGGTAAGACCTTCGCCGGCGGTCTGGCGATGGAAACGCCGATCGGCACCATTTACTCCACCAACATCACGCCGGACAAGAAAACCGGCATCGGCGATTACAGCTTCGAAGATTTCGACAACGCGGTGCGCAAAGGGGTGGCCAAAAACGGCAGTACCCTGTACCCGGCGATGCCGTATCCGTCGTTCGCGCTGGTGAAAGAGGACGACATGCGCGCCATGTACGCCTATTTCATGCACGGCGTGCCGCCG
The DNA here is from genome assembly GCF_900187015.1 of Serratia ficaria. NCBI lineage: Bacteria > Pseudomonadati > Pseudomonadota > Gammaproteobacteria > Enterobacterales > Yersiniaceae > Serratia > Serratia ficaria. The sequence continues at coordinate 2,311,009 of NZ_LT906479.1, forward strand.
GTGGAGCAGGCCAACCAGGACTCCGATATCCCCTGGCCGCTGTCGATGCGCTGGCCGCTGAGCATCTGGCGCGGCATTTTTGCCCCGACGCCGGCGGATTTTGTGGCTGACGCCACGGCCGACCCGGTAATCGAACGCGGCCGTTATCTGGTCGAAGGCCTGGGCCACTGCGGCGCTTGCCACACGCCGCGCAGCATCACCATGCAGGAGAAGGCGCTGAGCAATAACGACGGCGACGACTATCTGTCCGGCAGCAATGCGCCGATCGACGGCTGGGTGGCGTCGAGCCTGCGCAGCGATCGCCAAGACGGGTTGGGAAGCTGGAGCGAAGCCGAACTGACCGAGTTCCTGAAAACCGGCCGCAACGACAAGTCGATCGTGTTCGGCGGCATGAGCGACGTGGTGGAGCACAGCCTGCAGTACCTGAGCGATGAAGATCTGACGGCGATCTCGCGCTACCTGAAATCGCTGCCGCCAAAAGGCGGCCAGCCGCAGGCGGCGCCGGTGGAAGACAGCGTCGCCAAAGACCTGTGGCGCGGCAACGACAGCAAGCCGGGCGCGGCGCTGTACGTCGATAACTGCGCGGCCTGCCACCGCACCGACGGCGTGGGCTACAAACGCGCCTTCCCGGCGCTGAAGGGCAATCCGGTGGTGCAAACCGAAGACGCCACTTCGCTGATCCACATCGTGCTGACCGGCAACACCACGCCGGCGGTGAAAGGGGCGGTATCCAACATCACCATGCCGCCGTTCGGCTGGCGGCTGAACGATCAGCAGGTGGCGGATGTGGTGAACTTCATCCGCTCCAGCTGGGGCAACAGTGCCAAACCGGTGAGCGCCTCCGACGTGGCCGACGTGCGTAAAGACCGCTCGATGATCCGCGACGAGCGCGAAATGGGCAGCGCCGCGGTGCCGGATCACCCGGACGCCAACAAGTAACCTCCTGTTGAGGGCCTCGCAAGAGGCCCTCCGTTTTTGCGGCCTTCAGCCGGTTTTGACAGCATTTTCTGCTCGCAAATCACCCAGTCAGCCGACAAAACATAGACCCGGGCGGCATTTTTCATTATTCTTTGCCGTCCTTTCGTCAGGCAAAAGTATGAAATATTGCTTTAATCATCTGATTAATATTAAAAAACTCGCGGAGAAGGATATCCCGTTAAGCGCAATCGTTGTCGCTGCAGATTAAGGTAGACTGTCTCATGAGTACGATTTCTCCCGATTCAGGCCGGCTGGCGACCGCTCAGCAGGCCAATAAATGGAACAAGACCGACACCGTCTGGATGTTCGGCCTCTACGCCACCGCGGTGGGTGCAGGCACCTTGTTCCTGCCGATCAACGCCGGCCTGAACGGCCCGCTGGTGCTGTTGCTGATGGCGCTGTTCGCTTTCCCGCTGACCTATTTGCCGCACCGGGCGCTGAGCCGCTTCGTGCTTTCCGGTTCGAGCCGCGACGGCAACATCCACGACGTGGTGGTCGAACACTTCGGCGTGCTGGCCGGCAAGATCATCATGGTGCTGTACCTGATGGCGTTTTTCCCGATCGTGCTGGTGTACAGCATTTCGATCACTAACGCGCTGGACAGCTTCCTGATCCATCAGTTCCACCTGACGCCGTTGCCGCGCATCTGGCTGAGCCTGGCGGTGGTGACGGTGTTAAATCTGGTGCTGCTGCGCGGCAAGGACAGCATCGTGGCGGCGATGGGCATGCTGGTGTTCCCGCTGCTGGTGTTCCTGATGGGCATCTCGCTGTACCTGATGCCGACCTGGAATACCGCCAACTTCGCCAGCGGCCTGGCCAATACCCGGTTCGACAGCCCGGCGCTGTGGCATTCGCTGTGGTTGGCGGTGCCGGTGATGGTGTTTTCCTTCAGCCATGCGCCGATCATCTCGTCTTTCGCCTCCACGCAAAAAAGCCTGTATGGCGAGCTGGCAGAGCGCCGCTGCGCGCGCATCATGCGCTACAGCTATCTGCTGATCTGCGTCACCGTGCTGTTTTTCGTCTTCAGCTGCGTACTGAGCCTGTCGCATGAGGAAATGCAGCAGGCGAAAGATCAAAACATCACCGTGCTGACGACGCTGGCCAACAAGTTTTCCAATCCGCTGATTGCCTATCTCGGGCCGGTGATGGCGATGCTGGCGATGGCCAAATCCTTCCTCGGCACCTCGCTGGGCGTGACCGAAGGGGCGACCAGCCTGATCGACGGACTGACGCGCGCGGTCGGCAAGCCGCTGAGCTCGCGGGTGACTCACCGCATCTCTGCGGTGGCGCTGTTCCTGCTGACCTGGGCGGCGACGGTGTGGAACCCCAGCGCCTTGCATATCATCGAGACCATCAGCGGGCCGTTGATTGCGGCGATCCTGTTTATCCTGCCGATGTATGCGGTGCGCGCGGTGCCGGCGATGCGCCGCTATCGGGCGCTGAGCAACGCGTTCGTGCTGGTGATGGGGCTGATTGCGCTGTCGGCGCTGATTTACGGCCTGGTGTGAAACTTTTCGGCACATTGTCCTGAGGTGCCTTCCCCCGCGTTTAACGGCCGTCTTGAATGGCTGGGCCGGGTCGGTTTAAGCAAACCGATCCGGCGGAAAACTTGCCGTGCCTTTTGCTGAAATCATCAACCTCCTTGCGGCGACAGCGTCATTATTTTCAATATCGCTGTCCTGATTTTTCCTGGCGACCAGTGTCGCTCTGGCGGCGGCAACGGCGCGTTGTGTGGCGTATCAGCGCGCCGTGTTCGCTGTAAGTCCGTAAGCGCAGTGTGTAACGTGGATATTGAGCTGAGGACAGCCTCATCTTGAAACCCGGTGATCACCCTTGGAGGACAACATGACACTATCTCAACAGAATGCTGTTTCTACGCTGGCGGATGACGCCACTTTGCGTACGGACTTGGCCACGGTAGCGACAGGAAAAGGTGCCGATTTGGTGGCAACGCCGCAAGGCGGCACGCTGACCGAAGCGATGGGGTTTATTACCCCGGAAATGTTTGGCGCTGTCGGTGACGGTGTCGCGGATGATACCGCAGCTATTTATCAGGCCATTGAAGCGGCGCGGCAGCACGATACTCCCCGTGTTTACGGCAAGGGTATTTACGGCATTTCCGGCTCCATCAAGATCGATAATTTTGCTAAAGGCCTTGAACTTAACCTGGCGGGGCTAGTGGCTTTGACGGGGTTCCCTGATTACACGGACTGGAAAAAAGCCACTGCGGCCATTTTATTGGGGACCAACGGCGGCAGTCAGGTGGGCTTGAGCATTCGCGTCGGTTATTTTCACGGCGCGGATAAAGCCACGCTATTTAAGCTGCAGCGTGTTGGCGCCGGAGGGTCGCATTTCCACGCCGGCAGTGTGAAAAATGCCGTTGGCGTATTCCAGTGTACCGATTCCGATGCATCAACCTCGGCGTCGAACCGCATCACCGGGAATTACTGGGATGTGGGGGTATTTGGCATTCGAATCAAGCGGGCGGGCGCCTATATTTGTGAAGGCGCCAAGATTAGCGTTGGCTTTATAACCAACTTCAAATACGGGGGAATTCAATTATTCGATGGGGCACAGTATTTCCAGATTTATGGCACCGACATTGATTTTTGCGGTAAATACCTGACTCAGCTGGAAGTGAATGCGTTGCCGGGCACTGATGTGCGCGGTATGCAGGCCGTCAGCGGAGCGGTGTCTTGCGAGGTGGTAGATTATTACAGCCAGCCGGCAGGTAAATTCTATGTGCTGGTCGCCGAAGCGCAGGAAACCACCGGCGGAAAATCGGCATATACCCAGGGCAGCAGCCTGGTGATTGACGGCGTAACTTACACCATTGTTTCAATTACCACCCCTACGGCGAAGCAGGCCTATTTTGATGTTATCCATGGTTTCCAGGGCGCCAGCTTCGGCAAGGGAGAAGCGCAGTTTGGCTATTGCTCGCGTATCGTTGGCGGGATGCAACACACGTCGTTTTTCAAATGGCATAACTCATTTGACATTAACTCCAATATGTTGAACGGTCTGTTCGTGAATAACACCGGCAGTGAAATGACCTTCAGCGATAAGTATCGCAATGTGAATTTGCTGAGATTTAACACGGTTAACCAGACCTTGACGCTGCCGGGGGGGTTAACCAATGGCGGGCGTCGCATCTACGGTGATCAACTGTCCCCTACGCTGGCTTCGGGCACCATGACAACAATCAAAACCTTCAGCTATGCAGGTGATGGTGTGAGCAGCGGCGTAAAAGAAGTGTGGGAGGTCGTGTGTTCCGGGCCAAATGGCCTGAATGGCATCGGCGGAAGTTTTTCGGTGCATGTCAGCAACACCGGGATAGAACTGGTCGGTACTTTACCTGATTTCCCCACGTTTTACGCGAGCGGTTTTACTCTGCGAGCGCAGCAAAATGCCCAGCCGAGCATGAAGCTCGGCCTGGTGTTTAATCGCAAGTAAATTTTTCAACCCGACGCCACTGCCGGGAGTGACCCGGCAGTGGCTAGCGAAGGGTAAGATGATTTTCCCCTGCATGGAGCAAGAGAAGGTGCCGGATTGAGGCACAATCGGCCTTTTTCTGCTCAGGCGGCGCCCGGCGCGTAGGTGGAGATAATCTCCAGCACGCCGTTGATAATGAACTGCACCCCCATGCAGACCAGCAGGAAGCCCATCAGCCGCGAGATAGCCTCGATGCCGCTTTTGCCCACCAGGCGCATGATGGCGCCGGAACTGCGCAGGCAGACCCACAGGATCACCGCCACCGCCAGAAAGATCGCCACCGGCGCCACCAGCAGCACCCAGTGGGCGAATCCCAGCGTGTTTTCTTTGACGCTCGACGCGGAGCTGATGATCATCGCAATGGTCCCCGGCCCGGCGGTGCTGGGCATCGCCAAGGGCACGAAGGCGATATTGGTCGAGGTTTTTTGGCGCAGCTCATGGGTTTTGCTTTCCACCTCCGGCGCCTCGTCCGCGCTCTGCTGCGGGAACAGCATGCGGAAGCCGATAAAGGCGACGATCAGCCCGCCGGCGATGCGCAGGCCGGGAATGGAAATGCCGAAGGTGTTCATGACCACCTGACCGGCGTAGAACGCCACCGTCATGATGAAGAACACGTAGACCGACGCCATCAACGACTGCTGATTGCGTTCTTCGCGCGTCATGTTGCCCGACAGCCCGAGCAGCAACGCCACCGTCGTGAGCGGGTTGGCCAGCGGCAGCAGCAGCACCAAACCCAGTCCGATGGCCTGGAATAACTGCAGAATACTCGTCATGTCATCAGATTCCCTGTGCAAAGTGTGAGCCGCCGTGCGACGGCAAAGCAAAGAGTAGCCTGCCTCGCCGGCGTCGGCAACGCCGCGGTGGCGGGGCTTTTGTTATTTATGGCGTTTTCACCGGGGGGCAGGGTGAAGCGCGGCTATTGCGCACCAATTGCCACGACCGCCGTGACCGGGACGCTACCATGGGCGCGCTTTAAATAATAATGAGTCTTGCCATGAAACATGATCTGTCTATTTTACTGGGGAAAGTTCGTCGTTTTCTGCTCTGCAGCGCGTTTCTGGCGGCGCTGGCGGGCCTGATCTTTATCGACGTTCACTGGCTGCATAACTTCGTCTATGAAACCTCGCTGACCGAGATTGCGCAGGAGCTGATGCTGGCTACCATCTCGGCCAGCTTCTTTATCGCCGCCTGCCGAGACGTCGCTTACCGGCCGGCATGGGTGCTGGTCGGCGGCTTTTTTCTCTGCATGCTGATCCGCGAGATGGATTTCGCCTTCGACCTGCTGTGGCATGGCGCCTGGGTGTGGTTCGCCCTGGCGGTGACCCTGGCCTGCCTGGCGTATGGCGTGCGCCATCGGGCCGCCACGCTGCGCGGCCTGGTGTATTTTACGACCCATCCCGGCTACGGCATGATGTGCGCCGGCCTGCTGTGCATTCTGGTGTTCTCGCGGCTGTTCGGCATGAACGCGCTGTGGCAGGAACTGATGCTGGAGGGCTACAACCGGGTGGTGAAAAACATGGTGGAGGAGGGCTGCGAGCTGATGGGATATGCTTTCTGCCTGGTGGCGACGCTGGACTATATGAAGAGCCCGGCCGGCGCCGATGCGGCCAAACCCTGAAGCGCGGGCGAGGCGGCGGTTTATTTATCCGGAACAATTTTAGTGATACTATTCACTTAGCCGAATACGGCCGCGAAGGTATGCTTTCCATTCTGTGTACCAAGTTAGGTATCAATCTGGCAATTGTGGGCGAGATCCGAAACCTAACTGACTAAATCCAAAATCAATTTTCGTACTGCATGTGATCTGTCGTGTGGGTCACCACTGTAGATAAGGAATTATTAATGCCCGTTATTACTCTTCCTGACGGAAGTCAGCGTCATTTCGAAAGCCCCGTATCCCCTCTGGACGTTGCCCGCGACATCGGCCCTGGCCTGGCGAAAGCCTGCATTGCCGGGCGCGTCAACGGCGAGCTGGTCGACGCCGGCGATCTGATTGAATCCGATGCGCAGTTGGCGATCGTGACCATCAAAGACGCCGAAGGCCTGGAAATCATGCGCCACTCTTGCGCGCACCTGTTGGGGCACGCCATCAAACAGCTGTGGCCGGACACCAAAATGGCCATCGGCCCGGTGATCGACAACGGTTTCTACTACGACGTCGACATCGACCGCACCCTGACGCAGGAAGACCTGGATCTGCTGGAAAAGCGGATGCATGAGTTGGCCGACAAGGATTACGACGTCATCAAGAAGAAGGTCAGCTGGCAAGAAGCCCGCGACACCTTCGCCGCGCGTGGCGAAAGCTACAAGGTGGCGATCCTGGATGAGAACATCAGCCATGACGACCGTCCTGGCCTGTATCACCACGAAGAATACGTCGACATGTGCCGCGGCCCGCACGTGCCGAACATGCGTTTCTGCCATCATTTCAAGCTGCAGAAAACCTCCGGCGCTTACTGGCGCGGCGACAGCAAAAATAAAATGCTGCAGCGCATCTACGGCACCGCCTGGGCAGACAAGAAGCAGCTGAACGCCTATCTGCAGCGTCTGGAAGAAGCGGCCAAGCGCGACCACCGCAAGATCGGCAAGCAGCTCGACCTGTACCATATGCAGGAAGAAGCGCCGGGCATGGTGTTCTGGCACAACGACGGCTGGACCATTTTCCGCGAGCTGGAAGCCTTTGTGCGCATGAAGCTCAAAGAGTACCAGTACCAGGAAGTGAAAGGGCCGTTCATGATGGACCGGGTGCTGTGGGAAAAAACCGGCCACTGGGAAAACTACAAAGACGCCATGTTCACCACCTCGTCGGAAAACCGCGAGTACTGCATCAAGCCGATGAACTGCCCGGGCCACGTGCAGATCTTCAATCAGGGCCTGAAGTCGTACCGTGATTTGCCGCTGCGCATGGGCGAATTCGGCAGCTGCCACCGCAACGAGCCATCGGGTTCCCTGCACGGTTTGATGCGCGTGCGCGGCTTCACTCAGGACGACGCCCACATCTTCTGTACCGAAGAGCAGGTGCGCGCCGAAGTGAACGAATGCATCCGCATGGTCTATGATGTGTATGGCACCTTCGGCTTCGACAAGATTGCGGTGAAGCTGTCTACCCGCCCTGAGAAGCGCATCGGCACTGACGATATGTGGACTCGTGCGGAAGAGGACCTGGCCGCCGCGCTGACTGAAAACGGTATTCCGTTTGAATATCAGCCGGGTGAGGGCGCCTTCTACGGACCAAAAATTGAATTTACCCTGCATGATTGTTTGGATCGCGCATGGCAATGTGGTACCGTGCAGCTCGATTTCTTCTTGCCGGGCCGTTTAGGCGCGTCGTATGTTGGCGAAAACAACGATCGCGTAGTGCCGGTAATGATTCACCGCGCCATTTTGGGCTCCATGGAACGTTTCATCGGTATCCTTACCGAAGAATACGCCGGGTTCTACCCGACCTGGATTGCTCCGGTGCAGGTGGTGGTGATGAATATCACCGACAGCCAGTCTGATTACGTCCAGCAATTGACCAAAAAATTGCAGGATGCAGGTATTCGCGTCAAAGCGGACTTGAGAAATGAGAAGATTGGCTTTAAAATTCGCGAACATACTTTACGTCGAGTCCCTTACATGTTGGTGTGCGGTGATAAAGAGGTCGAAGCAGGCAAAGTTGCCGTTCGTACCCGCCGTGGCAAAGACCTGGGAAGCCTGGACGTAAACGAAGTCGTAGACAAGCTGCTGAAAGAGATCCGCAGCCGTAGTCTTCATCAACTGGAGGAATAAAGTATTAAAGGCGGAAAACGAGTTCAACCGGCGCGTCCTAATCGCATTAACAGAGAAATTCGCGCGCAAGAAGTTCGCCTAACCGGCGTCGATGGCGAGCAGATTGGTATTGTCAGTCTGAATGAAGCTCTTGAAAAAGCTGAGGAAGCGGGTGTTGATTTAGTAGAAATCAGCCCAAATGCCGAACCGCCAGTTTGCCGAATCATGGATTACGGCAAATTCCTCTACGAGAAGAGCAAGTCGACCAAAGAACAGAAGAAGAAGCAAAAGGTTATTCAGGTCAAGGAAATCAAATTCCGTCCTGGCACCGATGATGGCGACTATCAGGTCAAACTACGCAACCTGATTCGCTTTCTGGAAGATGGCGATAAAGCCAAAATCACCCTGCGTTTCCGCGGGCGTGAAATGGCGCACCAACAGATCGGTATGGAAGTGCTTAACCGCGTCCGTAAAGACCTGTGCGAAGATTCTGATCTGGCCGTTGTCGAATCCTTCCCTACGAAGATCGAAGGCCGTCAGATGATCATGGTGCTCGCACCGAAGAAGAAACAGTAAGGCTTCCAAGTAATCGAACCCGCGCAGCGCCTGCGTTGTGTGGGTTTTATTCGCCCAACTGATTCGTTGTTTAACAATGCGAAGTGGATTTAATTAAAATGCCAAAGATTAAAACTGTACGTGGTGCAGCCAAACGCTTCAAAAAAACCGGCAGCGGTGGTTTTAAGCGTAAACATGCTAACCTGCGTCATATTCTGACCAAAAAAGCAACCAAGCGTAAACGTCACCTGCGTCCGAAAGGCATGGTGTCTAAAAACGATCTGGTCCTGGTTACCGCGTGCCTGCCGTACGCATAAGCCATTTTTTTTGAATCTAGAATAAGACTTTAGGAGAGAGCATATGGCTCGCGTAAAACGTGGTGTAATTGCACGCGCACGTCACAAGAAAATTATGAAGCAGGCGAAAGGCTACTACGGTGCCCGTTCGCGCGTATATCGTGTTGCCTTCCAGGCAGTAATCAAAGCAGGCCAGTATGCTTACCGTGACCGTCGTCAACGTAAGCGTCAGTTCCGTCAGCTGTGGATTGCACGTATCAACGCAGCTGCTCGTCAGAACGGTCTGTCTTACAGCAAATTCATTAACGGCCTGAAAAAAGCCTCTATTGAAATTGACCGTAAGATCCTGGCTGACATCGCAGTCTTCGACAAAGTGGCCTTCGGCGCACTGGTCGAGAAAGCGAAAGCAGCTCTGGCGTAAGTCAGTGGAAGAGGGAGCTTGCTCCCTCTTTTAATCTTTGTTTTCAGCCACCAATATTGACTTTTATTGCCTGCCGCTATATCACTGGTAGACAATCATCGACAAGGTAACGCAACCATGTACGCTGCTATTTTTCGTTTCTTTTTTTACTTTAGCGCCTGATTTCAGGAGGCTTTGCGCGTAAGAAAAGAAACGAAAAGTAGCGCCTAAGCCTCCCCTGTGGAGGCTTTTTTGTTTTTGGTCATACCCTTTGTCTTTCAAACTACAGCGGCGTTGGCCGCGTGTGTTCACCCCGGTCACTTAGCTATCTAAGCTCCCGGGGATTCGCCCACTTGCCGCCTGGCTGTAGCTTGAAATCCTGTGGGTATGATTTAGGCCAGATAACATAAATTATCAGTCATTACTTAGGGCCATATCGGCCAAAGGAAGAGGAAAGCAATGCCACATCTCGCAGAGCTGGTTGCCAATGCCAAGGCAGCCGTAGAAGATGCCCAGGATGTTGCCGCGTTGGATTTGGTACGCGTCGAATATTTAGGCAAGAAAGGTCATTTCACCTTGCAGATGCAGTCTCTGCGTGACGTGCCGGCGGAAGATCGCCCGGCGGCCGGCGCGGTGATCAACCAGGCGAAGCAGGCGGTGCAGGATGCGCTGAACGCGCGTAAAAACGCGCTGGAAACCGCAGCGCTGAACGAACGCCTGGCTGCCGAGACCATCGACGTGTCTCTGCCGGGCCGCCGTATGGAAAACGGTGGGCTGCATCCGGTGACCCGCACCATCGATCGCATCGAAACCTTCTTCGGCGAGCTGGGCTTCTCCGTGGCGACCGGCCCGGAAATCGAAGACGATTATCATAACTTCGACGCGCTGAATATCCCCGGGCACCACCCGGCGCGCGCCGATCACGATACCTTCTGGTTCGACGCCACGCGCCTGCTGCGCACCCAGACCTCAGGCGTGCAGATCCGCACCATGAAGAACCAGCAGCCGCCGATCCGCATCATTGCGCCGGGCCGCGTCTATCGCAACGACTACGATCAGACTCACACCCCGATGTTCCACCAGATGGAAGGCCTGATCGTCGATAAAGACATCAGCTTCACCAACCTGAAGGGCACGCTGCACGATTTCCTGAACAACTTCTTTGAAGAAGATTTGCAGGTTCGCTTCCGCCCGTCTTACTTCCCGTTTACCGAGCCTTCGGCAGAAGTGGACGTCATGGGTAAAAACGGCAAGTGGCTGGAAGTTCTGGGCTGCGGCATGGTTCACCCGAACGTTCTGCGCAACGTTGGCATCGACCCGGAAATCTACTCCGGCTTTGCTTTCGGCATGGGCATGGAGCGCCTGACGATGCTGCGTTACGGCGTCACTGACCTGCGCGCGTTCTTCGAAAACGATCTGCGTTTCCTCAAACAGTTTAAGTAAGGCGGGAATATCACATGAAATTCAGTGAACTCTGGTTGCGCGAGTGGGTAAACCCGGCCATCGGCAGCGAAGCATTATCCGATCAAATCACCATGGCCGGCCTGGAAGTGGACGGCGTGGAGCCGGTCGCCGGCGCCTTTAACGGCGTGGTGGTGGGCGAAGTGGTCGAGTGCGGCCAGCACCCGAACGCCGACAAACTGCGCGTGACCAAGGTCAACGTCGGCGGCGACCGCCTGCTGGACATCGTCTGCGGCGCGCCTAACTGCCGCGCCGGCCTGAAAGTGGCGGTGGCGACCGTGGGCGCGGTACTGCCGGGCGACTTTAAAATCAAGGCGGCCAAGCTGCGCGGCGAGCCTTCCGAAGGCATGCTGTGCTCGTTCTCCGAGCTGGGTATTTCCGACGATCACGACGGCATTATCGAGCTGCCGCAGGATGCGCCTATCGGTAGCGATATTCGCGACTATCTGCAGCTGAACGACAACACCATCGAAATCAGCGTAACGCCGAACCGCGCAGACTGCCTGGGCATTATCGGCGTCGCGCGCGACGTGGGCGTACTGAACCAGGTGGCGCTGACCGCGCCGGACATGAGCCCGGTTGCTGCCACCACCGACGCCACGCTGCCGATCCGCGTCGACGCGCCGCAGGCGTGCCCGCGTTACCTCGGCCGCGTGGTGAAAGGCATTAACGTCAAAGCCGCCAGCCCGCTGTGGATGCGCGAAAAACTGCGTCGCTGCGGCATTCGCTCCATCGATGCGGTGGTTGACGTCACCAACTACGTGCTGCTGGAACTTGGCCAGCCGATGCACGCCTTTGACCTGAACCGCATCGAAGGCGGCATCGTGGTGCGCATGGCGGAAGAAGGGGAAACCCTGACGCTGCTGGACGGCAACGAAGCCAAGCTGAGCGCCGATACCCTAGTGATCGCCGATCATCGAAAAGCGTTGGCGATGGGCGGCATCTTCGGTGGCGAGCACTCCGGGGTGAACGACGAGACGCAGGACGTATTGCTGGAATGCGCCTTCTTCAGCCCGCTGTCGATCACCGGCCGCGCGCGCCGCCAGGGTCTGCACACCGACGCCTCTCACCGCTACGAGCGCGGCGTGGATCCGGCGCTGCAGTACCAGGCGATGGAACGCGCGACGCGCCTGCTGATCGACATCTGCGGCGGCCAGGCCGGCCCGGTGATCGACGTGACTCATGAAAATGAGCTGCCGAAGCGCGCCACCATCCAGCTGCGCCGCGAGAAGCTGGATCGCCTGATTGGCCACGTGGTGCCGAGCGAGCAGGTCAGCGACATTTTGCGCCGCCTGGGTTGCCAGGTCACCGTACAGGGCGACAACTGGCTGGCGGTCGCGCCGAGCTGGCGTTTCGATATGGAAATCGAAGAAGACCTGGTGGAAGAGGTGGCGCGCGTTTACGGCTACAACAATATTCCCGACGTGCCGGTACGCGCCGATCTGGTGATGACCAAGCACCGCGAGGCCGACCTGACGCTGAAGCGCGTGAAAACCCTGCTGGTCGATCACGGCTTCCAGGAAGCCATCACCTACAGCTTTGTCGATCCTAAAGTGCAGGCGTTGCTGCACCCGGGCGAAGAAGCGCTGATTTTGCCAAGCCCTATTTCGGTGGAAATGTCGGCCATGCGCCTGTCGCTGTGGACCGGTCTGCTGTCTGCGGTGGTGTATAACCAGAACCGCCAGCAAACCCGCCTGCGCCTGTTCGAAAGCGGCCTGCGCTTTGTGCCTGATACTGCGGCGAATCTGGGGATCCGTCAGGATGTCATGCTGGCGGGCGTCATCGCCGGCCATACGCATGATGAACACTGGGATCTGGCGCGCAAGCCGGTCGACTTCTATGATTTAAAAGGGGATCTGGAATCCGTTCTCGAACTGACCGGTAAATTATCCGAAATTCAGTTCCGGGCGGAAGCCAATCCGGCATTGCACCCGGGGCAAAGTGCGGCGATTTATTTGCACGGCGAACGCGTAGGTTTCATCGGTGTGGTTCATCCGGAACTTGAGCGTAAACTGGATCTTAACGGCCGCACCCTGGTGTTCGAACTGGAGTGGAACAAGGTCGCAAGCCGCGCCGTGCCTCAGGCGCGGGAGATTTCTCGCTTCCCGGCAAACCGCCGCGATATCGCTGTGGTAGTGGCTGAAAACGTCGCCGCAGCAGATATTTTGGCAGAGTGTAAGAAAGTTGGCGCAAATCAGGTAGTTGGCGTAAACTTGTTTGATGTGTACCGTGGCAAGGGCGTGGCAGAGGGTTATAAGAGCCTGGCTATCAGTCTGGTATTGCAGGATACCGCTCGTACACTGGAAGAAGAGGAGATAGCCGCTACCGTTGCAAAATGCGTAGAGGCTTTAAAACAGCGATTCCAAGCATCCTTGAGGGATTGAACCTATGGCGCTTACTAAAGCTGAAATGTCAGAACACCTGTTTGAAAAGCTTGGGCTTAGCAAACGGGATGCCAAAGACCTGGTGGAACTGTTTTTCGAAGAGGTCCGTCGGGCTCTTGAGAACGGCGAACAGGTAAAACTGTCAGGTTTTGGCAACTTTGATCTGCGTGACAAGAACCAACGTCCGGGGCGTAACCCGAAGACCGGCGAAGACATTCCGATTACGGCGCGCCGCGTGGTCACCTTCCGTCCAGGTCAAAAGCTGAAAAGTCGGGTGGAGAACGCCAGTCCGAAAGAGTAAGCAACGTGAAACCCAAAAAGGCCGCTTTTGCGGCCTTTTTCTTTGGTGGCTAAAAATTCAGTTTATTCCTAATTAGCCGCTGCGGGATTAAATGCGGAAGCCGATCTCGCGTTAAGGAAATAAAACGAATGATGATTACGGAATGTTCTTATATTAAATGGTTTTTCAATTGAGGTGATTATTTTCCGCTTCAGCCATGATGGTAATAATGCCCCGGTCCGCAGCCGCGGTGCCCACCGCCCCCGTGAGGGCCAAAGCAGCAGGCGCTGAGCTCGGCACCACCAGGGTCAGCAACGGCCCAATGCGTTTAATCATAATAATGCCTCTTTGGTGGCGTCAGCTTAATGATAAATAGCCGCGCGGTTGCGGTACGTCAGATATGGATTAAGCGTGGTAGCGCTCATAATAATTAACAGGCAAAAAAAGAGTGTATGGATTGCGTAAGGACGCCGAAAACGATCTGAAAATAGGCATCGGTGAGATAGGCGACAAATAATCGCGCTGATATAACCACTCCAGCGAGAAAATAAAGTGAGAGCGCAAAATGAAAAAAATCCTGTTGCTGGTGTGTTTACCGCTGCTGCTGCCGATGGCGGCACAGGCCGATGTCTCTATCGATATCAACGTACCGGGCGTTTCGCTGCATCTGGGCGACCAAGACCGGCGCGGCTATTACTGGGACGGCTACGACTGGCGGCCGCCGCAGTGGTGGCACGCTCACCAGGGGCGCGGCCTCGGGGAGCGCAACGAGCGCGGCATGTATTGGGACGGCGGCCGCTGGCAGCACTCCGCACCGCGCGGTTATGAGCATCGGGCGCCGGATCGCGGCGGCAACCCGTTCCACGGCGATGGCGATCGTCGCGACAATGATCATCGCCGTGACGATCGCGGCAACGACAACGATCGCGGCAATGGCGGCCGGGGGAACGACAACGGCCATGGCAAAGGCCAGCCTTATCCGCAAAACAACGACGGCCCGCGCCGTTAATTGACCGCACGGCGGCGGGTTTTGCCATCACTTGGCGGTGACGGGCAGGGCCGGCCGCCGTTTTCCTGCGCTGTTGCGTACGCAATACTTTCCCTTCCGGCGTTAACCCCCTAATATTCGACCCAGACGTTAATTATCCGGCCGCTGCCACGGCCTGCAGGGGATCGCCGCGCCTATGCCTACCAGCCAGACCTTTACCTTATTGCTGCATCGTCAGCGCCATCGCGATAAACGCCATCTGTCGCTGTTGACGCTGGGCGTGGCCGTGGCCTTCGTTTTCAGCCTCAGCGCCGGCGACCATTGGATCTGGCCGTCGCAATGGTTCAGCGATCGGGCGCAGCTGTTTGTCTGGCAACTGCGTTTTCCGCGCGCGCTGGCGGTGATGCTGGTGGGGGCCAGCCTGGCGGTGGCCGGAGCGGTGATGCAGGCGCTGTTTGAGAACCCGTTGGCGGAGCCCGGCCTGTTGGGCGTGGCGAACGGCGCGGGGGTGGCGCTGGTGCTGACGGTGCTGTTGGGCAATGGCCTGTTGCCGGCGGCGCTGATGAGCCTGAGCGCGATCGCCGGGGCCTTGCTGATGACCTTTACGCTGCTCGGCTTTGCCCGCCGGCGGCGTTTGACCAATGCCCGCCTGCTGTTGGTCGGCGTGGCGCTGGGCATCGTGTGCAGCGCGGTGATGACCTGGGCGGTGTATTTCAGCTCCAGCCTGGATCTGCGCCAGCTGATGTACTGGATGATGGGCGGTTTTGGCGGCGTCGACTGGCGGCAGAAATGGCTGGTGCTGGCGCTGCTGCCGGTGCTGCTGTGGCTGTGTTGCCAGGGGCGCGCGCTGAATTTTATGGCGCTGGGCGAGACCCAGGCGCGTCAGCTCGGGCTTTCGCTGCACCTGTGGCGCAACCTGCTGGTGCTGGCGATCGGCTGGCTGGTCGGCGTCAGCGTGGCGCTGGCCGGGGTGATCGGCTTTGTCGGGCTGGTGATCCCGCATATGCTGCGCCTCAGCGGGCTGACCGACCAACGTTATCTGCTGCCGGGCTGCGCGTTGGCCGGCGCCGGGGTGCTGCTGGCGGCGGACGTGATCGCGCGCATTACGTTGCTGTCGGCCGAGTTGCCGATCGGCGTGGTGACCGCCACGCTGGGGGCGCCGCTATTTATCTGGTTACTGATCCGGGTAAAAAGCGTAAGGTAGTTTTTCGTTTCACCTGCCAATAAAACCATAGGATGAGATCTGATGAGCCAGTCAATTTATAGCCTGCCGTTGCAAACCATCGAGAATCAAAACGCCACGCTGGAAGCCTACCGTGGCTCGGTGCTGCTGGTGGTCAACGTCGCCTCTGAATGCGGCCTGACCAAACAGTACGAGGGGCTGGAAGCGCTGTACGAAACCTACCGCTCGCAGGGATTTGAAGTGTTGGGTTTCCCTTCCAACGAGTTTCTGGGGCAAGAGCCAGGCAGCAATGAAGAGATCCTGGCGTTTTGCCGCGGCACCTTCGGCGTGCAGTTCCCGATGTTCGCCAAGATTGAGGTGAACGGCGAAAACCGCCACCCGCTGTATCAGGCGTTGGTTGCCGCGCAGCCGCATGCGCAGGCGCCGGAGGGCAGCGAGTTCCTGGCGCGCATGACCAGCAAAGGGCGCGCGCCGAAGCAAACCGGCGATATCCTGTGGAACTTCGAAAAATTCCTGATCGCCCGCGACGGCACGGTGATCCAGCGTTTCTCACCGGATACGACGCCGGAAGATCCGGCGCTGGTGGCGGCGGTAAAACAGGCGCTGGCCGGGTAATCTGACATGCTGCAGCTGGTTCAGGTTGGGGTAACGGGGCGTTTGGCGCCTTTTTCGGCGCAGGTGGGCGCCGGGGTGCAGGTGCATCTGATCGGCCCGAACGGCGCCGGCAAGAGCACGCTGTTGGCGCGCCTGGCGGGCATGCTGCCGGGGGTGGGCGAAATAACCTTGGCCGGGCAAGCGCTGCCCGGCTATCAGGGGAAGGATCTGGCGCTGCATCGGGCCTACCTGAGCCAACAGCAGCCGCCGGTGGCGCTGATGCCGGTGTTTCAGTATTTGGCGCTGCATCAGCCCGCAGGCGCGGCGGAGGCGGCGCTGGAGCACGCGATCCTTTATCTTTGCCGGCGCTTCAAGCTGCTGGACAAACTGCCGCGCATGCTGACCCAGCTGTCCGGCGGCGAATGGCAGCGGGTGCGGCTGGCTGCGGTGCTGCTGCAGGTGTGGCCGAGCGTTAATCCGCACAGCAAACTGCTGCTGCTGGACGAGCCGACCAACAGCCTGGACGTGGCGCAAAAGGTGGCGCTGGATCGCCTGCTGCGGGAGTTTTGCCAAAGCGGGCGCAGCGCGCTGGTGTGCGCCCACGATCTGAACCATACCCTGCAGCAGGCCGATCGCGTGTGGCTGCTGCATGCCGGCCGGCTGGTGGCGGAAGGCCCCACCGGCGAAGTGATGGAGCCGACGCTGCTTTCACGGATTTATGACGTGGATTTCCACCTGCAGGCGGTAGGGGACCAGCGCTGGATCATGACCCGAACGGCATAAGGCCGCGTCAGCGCAATGCAGCCTAAACGAAAATTAAACGTAGTTGATATAAATAGCCGGATAATGACCGGCTATTATTCCGTTTTATCCCTTTCCTCCCGCTTTTTCTTGAAAACCGTCGCTGGCGTGCTAGGCTTTTCTTACTGTAAACAAAATAAGAAAATAATTTTTAATATTTATAGTTATTTGATTTTGTTGATAATTTATAATTAATTATGCTGGCTCCCTCCTATCCGATTATCCAACGGATAATAACTATCGTCTTAAGGTTTAGTTAAGCTTGCGGCCGTACATTGGCAGTTAATCCATCGGGAACGATTCTCTCTGGCGTTTAATATTCGTTAAATGAAAGAGTTCTACAGTGTCGTTAAAAGAAGTTCGATACGTTTGGGGTTAACTATGGATCAATTTTTACCTTTCTCTCGCCCGGCGATCGGCGATGAAGAAATCGCGGCGGTTGAAAAGGTGCTGCGCTCCGGCTGGATCACCACCGGGCCGCAGAATCAGCGGCTGGAAAGCGAATTTTGTTCTACCTTCGGCTGCAAGCACGCCATCGCCGTCTGTTCCGCTACCGCCGGCATGCACATCACCCTGATGGCGCTGGGCATCGGGCCTGGCGATGAGGTCATCACCCCCTCGCAAACCTGGGTCTCCACCCTCAACATGATCGTGCTGCTCGGTGCCACGCCGGTAATGATCGACGTCGACCGTGAAACCTTGATGGTCAGCGCCGCCGAGGTGGAAGCTGCGATTACGCCAAAAACCAAAGCCATTGTTCCCGTGCACTATGCCGGCGCGCCGCTGCAGATGGATGCGCTGCGCGAGGTGGCCGCCCGGCACCAACTGCCGCTGATCGAGGACGCCGCCCATGCGGTGGGTGCCCGTTTCAACGGCGAATGGGTAGGGGCGCGCGGCACGGCGATTTTCTCTTTTCACGCGATCAAGAACCTGACCTGCGCCGAAGGCGGCCTGATCGCCACCGACGACGACGCGTTGGCGGAGCGCGTGCGCTGTCTGAAGTTTCACGGCCTGGCGGTGGACGCTTTCGATCGCCAGCAGCTGGGGCGCAGGCCGCAGGCTGAGGTGGTGGAGCCGGGCTACAAATACAACCTCTCAGATATTCATGCGGCGATAGCCGTGGTGCAGCTGGCGCGGTTGCCGCAGCTGAATGCCCGCCGGCAGGCGCTGGCGCAGCGTTATTTGAACGCGCTCGCAGGCTCGCCGTTCCAGCCGCTGGGGCTGCCGGATTATCCGCACGATCACGCCTGGCACCTGTTTATGGTGCGCGTCGACGCAGAGCGCTGCGGCATCGACCGCGACCAGCTGATGGAGCGCCTGAAAGCGCTGGGCATCGGCACCGGTCTGCATTTCCGTGCCGCGCATACCCAGAAATTCTACCGCGAGCGTTATCCGCAACTGTCGCTGCCCAACACCGAATGGAACTCGGCGCGTCTGTGCACCTTGCCCTTATTCCCTGATATGACCGACGCCGATGTCGATCGCGTGGTCAATGCCTTGTCTTCTGTCGTGGAGTCGTTACGTGCCTCGCATTGAACCGATAAAAAAAGTGTCGGTGGTGATCCCGGTCTACAACGAGCAGGAAAGTTTGCCTGCCTTGCTTGAACGCACCACCGCCGCTTGCAAACAGCTGGCTCAACCCTATGAAATCATCCTGGTCGACGACGGCAGCAGCGACGATTCCGCCGAGATGCTGACCGCCGCCGCGGAACGGCCGGGCAGCCACGTGATCGCCGTGCTGTTGAACCGCAACTATGGGCAGCACTCGGCGATCATGGCCGGTTTCAACCAGGTGAGCGGCGATCTGGTCATCACGCTGGATGCCGACCTGCAAAACCCGCCGGAAGAGATCCCGCGGCTGGTCAGCGTGGCGGAGGAAGGCTATGACGTGGTCGGTACCGTACGCGCCAACCGCCAGGATTCCTGGTTCCGCAAAAGCGCTTCCCGGGTGATCAACATGATGATCCAGCGCGCCACCGGCAAGTCGATGGGGGACTACGGCTGCATGCTGCGCGCTTATCGCCGCCACATCGTCGAGGCGATGCTGCACTGTCATGAACGCAGCACCTTTATTCCGATCCTGGCGAACACCTTCGCCAGACGTACCACAGAAATTGATGTGCGCCACGCCGAACGCGAGTTTGGCGATTCCAAATACAGCCTGATGAAACTGATCAACCTGATGTACGACCTGATTACCTGCCTGACCACCACGCCGCTGCGCTTGCTCAGCGTCGTCGGCAGCGTGGTGGCGCTTTCCGGGTTCGTACTGGCGCTGGTGCTGATTGCGCTGCGTCTGATCCTCGGGCCTGAATGGGCGGCGGGCGGGGTGTTCACCCTGTTCGCGGTGCTGTTCACCTTCATCGGCGCCCAGTTTGTCGGCCTGGGCCTGCTGGGGGAATACATCGGCCGTATCTACACCGACGTGCGCGCTCGTCCCCGTTATTTTGTTCAGAAAGTGGTCGGCGAACAGCAGACCCACAATACTCAGGAAGAAGAATGATGAAAGCTATTGTATTTGCTTACCATGATATTGGCTGCGCAGGTCTGAAAGCGCTGACTGAAGCGGGTTATGACGTGCAGGCGGTGTTCACGCATACCGACGATCCTGGTGAAAACAACTTCTTCTCCTCCGTGGCGCGGCTGGGCGCAGAGCTGGATCTGCCGGTCTACGCTCCCGAAGACGTGAATCACCCGCTGTGGGCCGAGCGCATTCGCCAACTGCAGCCGGACGTCATTTTCTCTTTCTACTACCGCAATATGCTGAGCGATGAAATTTTGTCGCTGGCGCCGCAGGGCGGATTCAACCTGCACGGCTCCCTGTTGCCGCATTATCGCGGGCGCGCGCCGATAAACTGGGCGTTGGTCAACGGCGAAACCGAAACCGGCGCCACGCTGCATAAAATGGTCAGGCGCCCTGACGCCGGCGATATTGTCGAGCAGCGCAAGGTGGCGATCGCCGAGGATGACACCGCGCTGACGCTGCACAAGAAAGTGCTGGAGGCCGCCCAGGGCCTGCTGAAAAACGCGTTGCCGAAGCTGAAAAACGGCACGGCGACCTTCACCGCGCAAAACGAAGCCGAGGCCAGCTATTTCGGCCGTCGCACTCCGGCCGACGGCGAGATCCTGTGGCATAAATCCGCCCGCGAGATCAACAATCTGGTGCGCGCGGTCACCGAACCTTATCCGGGCGCGTTCAGCTACCTTGGCCAGCGCAAGCTGATCGTCTGGCGTTCCCGCGCGCTGGATGTCCGGCACGACAAACTGCCGGGCACCGTGCTGAGCACCTCTCCGTTGGTCATCGCCTGCGGCGAAGGGGCGCTGGAAATCGTCTCCGGCCAGAACGAAAGCGGCCTGTACGTTCAGGGTAGCCGGTTGGCGCAGGAAATGGGCATCGTCACCGACGTGCGGCTGGCGGCCAAGCCGAACGCGGTGCTGCAGCGCCGCACCCGCGTGCTGATCCTGGGGGTTAACGGCTTTATCGGCAACCACCTGACCGAGCGCCTGCTGCGGGACGACCGTTACGATATTTACGGTCTGGACATCGGTTCCGACGCCATCAGCCGCTTCCTCGATAACCCGCGCTTCCACTTTGTGGAAGGGGATATCAGCATCCACTCCGAGTGGATCGAGTATCACATCAAGAAGTGCGACGTGGTGCTGCCGCTGGTGGCGATCGCCACGCCGATCGAATACACCCGCAACCCGCTGCGGGTGTTCGAACTGGACTTCGAAGAGAACCTGAAAATCGTCCGCGACTGCGTGAAGTACAACAAGCGCATCATCTTCCCGTCCACCTCCGAAGTGTACGGCATGTGCGACGACAAAGAGTTCGACGAGGACCACTCGCGCCTGATCGTCGGGCCAATCAACAAGCAGCGTTGGATCTATTCGGTTTCCAAGCAGCTGCTGGATCGGGTGATCTGGGCCTACGGCGCCAAAGAGGGGCTGAAGTTCACGCTGTTCCGGCCGTTCAATTGGATGGGCCCGCGCCTGGACAACCTGGACGCCGCGCGCATCGGCTCCTCGCGCGCCATCACCCAGTTGATCCTCAATCTGGTGGAAGGCTCGCCGATCAAGCTGATGGACGGCGGGGCGCAAAAACGCTGCTTCACCGACATCAACGACGGCATTGAGGCGCTGTTCCGCATTATCGAAAACCGCGACGGCCTGTGCGACGGCCAGATAGTCAATATCGGCAACCCGACCAACGAAGCGAGCATCCGCGAACTGGCCGAAATGCTGCTGGCCAGCTTCAACGACCACCCGCTGCGCGATCGCTTCCCGCCGTTCGCCGGCTTCAAGGATGTGGAAAGCAGCAGCTACTACGGCAAAGGCTATCAGGACGTTGAGCACCGCACGCCGAGCATCAAAAACGCCCGCCGCCTGCTGGGCTGGCAGCCGACGATCGAGATGAAGCAAACCGTCGCCGATACGCTGGATTATTTCCTGCGCACTACCGTTCAGGAAGGTAAGGGTGCATGAAGAAGGTCGGTCTGCGGGTTGATGTAGATACCTTCAGCGGCACCCGGGCAGGGGTGCCGCAGTTGCTGGATCTGTTTGAGAAGTACGACATTCAGGCCAGCTTCTTCTTCAGCGTGGGACCGGACAATATGGGGCGCCATCTTTGGCGCCTTTTGCGTCCGAAATTTCTGTGGAAAATGCTGCGCTCGAACGCCGCTTCGCTGTATGGCTGGGACATCCTGTTGGCCGGCACCGCCTGGCCGGGCCGCAATATTGCGCGCGCGCTGGGGCCTTTGATGAAGCGCACCGCCGAAGCCGGCCACGAAGTGGGGCTGCACGCCTGGGACCACCAGGGCTGGCAGGCCAAGGTCGGCCGTTGGTCCGAGGCGCAGCTGACGCGGCAGGTTCAACTGGGCGTCGATGCCCTGAGCGCCTGCATCGGCCAGCCGGTCAAATGCTCCGCGGCGGCGGGATGGCGGGCCGATACGCGGGTACTGGAGGTGAAGCAGCGCTTCGGCTTTCATTACAACAGCGATTGCCGCGGCACCCACCCGTTCAGGCCGCTGCTGAGCGACAATCGGCTGGGCACGGTGCAAATTCCCGTCACGCTGCCCACTTTTGACGAAGTGATCGGCAGCGAGGTCAGCATGGCCGATTTCAACGACTACATCCTGCGCGCGATCGAAAACGATCGCGGCGTGCCGGTCTACACCATTCATACCGAGGTGGAGGGGATGTCGCAGGCGGCGATGTTTGAACGGCTATTGCAGCGGGCGCAGCGGCAGGGCATCGAATTCTGCCCGCTGAGTGAATTGCTGCCGCAGGATTTGGCGTCATTGCCGTTGGGCCGCATCGAGCGCGCTCCTTTCCCCGGCCGCGAGGGTTGGCTGGGTTGTCAAACCGATGTGAAGGACGATTCATGAAGGCGCTAAAAGGATCATGGGCCATTGTGCTGGCCGTTTTTTTTGCTCTGGTTTATTTGATTCCGCTCAACGGCCGCCTGCTGTGGCAGCCGGATGAAACCCGTTATGCCGAGATCAGCCGTGAAATGCTGCAGCGCGGCGACTGGGTGGTGCCGCACCTGCTGGGGCTGCGCTATTTTGAAAAGCCGGTCGCCGGTTACTGGTTCAATAACATCAGCCAGTGGCTGTTCGGCGAAGGCAACTTTGCGGTGCGCTTCGGTTCGGTATTCAGCACCGGCGTCAGCGCGCTGCTGGTATTTGCGCTGGCGATGCTGATGTGGCGCAATGCGCGGCGCGCCAGCCTGTCGGCGCTGATTTTCCTGTCGATGGTGTTGGTGTTCAGCATCGGCACCTACAGCGTGCTGGATCCGATGATCGCGCTGTGGCTGACGGCGGCGATGGCCAGCTATTACCTGACGCTGCAGGCCACCACGCTCAAGGGCAAGCTGGGCGGTTACGTGTTGCTGGGGCTGGCCTGCGGCATGGGCTTCATGACCAAGGGGTTTCTGGCGCTGGCGGTGCCGGTGATCTCGGTGATCCCGATCGTTATCCAGCAGCGGCGCATCAAGGAGCTGTTGCTGTTCGGCCCGCTGGCTGTCCTGGTGGCGGTGTTGCTCAGCCTGCCGTGGGCGATAGCCATCGCCCAGCGCGAGCCGGACTTCTGGAACTACTTCTTCTGGGTGGAGCATATTCAGCGCTTCGCCGAAGATAACGCGCAGCACAAGGCGCCGTTCTGGTATTACATTCCGGTTCTGATGGCGGCGGTATTGCCCTGGCTGGCGCTGCTGCCTGGCGCGCTGCTGAAGGGGTGGCGCGAACGCGCGCAGCGCCCGGAGCTGTTTTTCCTGCTCAGCTGGGTCGCGATGCCGTTGATTTTCTTCAGCGTCGCCAAGGGCAAGCTGCCGACCTATATCTTGCCGTGCATGGCGCCGCTGGCGTTGCTGATGGCGGCCTATGCGGAAGACTACGCCGCTTCGCTGCGCAGCAAGGTCTTCAAGGTCAACGCGTTGCTGAATGGGCTGTTCGGACTGATCTGCGTGCTGGCGCTGCTGGCGTTGGGTTCCGGCCTGCTGCCGAAGGCGGAGGTGTTTACCGCGGCAGAATGGCCGAAAGTCGCGATTGGCCTCGTCGCTTTCGGCGGCTGGTTGGCGTTGGCGATTTTCTCCGCGGGCGACAGGGCGCAACGTTGGCGCTGGGCGGCGGCCTGCCCGCTGCTGTTGTGTTTGCTGATCGGCTACGCTATTCCGCAGCGGGTGATCGATTCCAAGCTGCCGCAGAACTTTATTCGCGTTAACATGGCCGAACTGGGGCACAGCCGCTTTGTGTTGACCGACAGCGCCGGAGTGGCGGCCGGATTGGCCTGGGAGCTGAAGCGCAGCGATGTGATCATGTTCAGCGAGAAGGGCGAAGTGGCCTACGGGCTGGACTACGTCGACGCCCGCAGCAGCTTCGTCAGCGACGCCGACTTCCCGCAGTGGCTGGCGCAGGCGCGCAAGCAGGGTGACGTTTCATTGGTATTGCAGCTGTCGCGAGGAGATCGGGTGCCGCAAAATCTGCCTGCAGCGGACAAGGTGGTTGAGATGAACCGCCTGGCGCTGGTGTGGTACCAGCAACAGCCATGATGGGCTTCCTGCTGATCATCCTGGTCAGCCTGCTCACCTGCGGGGGGCAGCTGTGCCAGAAACAGGCGGCGCGCTGCTGGCGGCTGCCGGCGGCGGTGCGGTTGAAGGTAACCCTGCGTTGGCTGGCGCTGGCGGTGCTGCTGCTGGCGCTCGGCATGGCGGTATGGCTTAACGTGCTGCAGCGCCTGCCGCTCAGCCTGGCTTATCCGATGCTCAGCCTCAACTTCGTGCTGGTGACGCTGGCGGCGCGCTGGCTGTTTAATGAGCCGACCACCGCGCGCCATTGGTGTGGCGTCGCCTCAATCATGCTGGGGATCCTGCTGATGAGCGTGCAATCGTGAGGGGCTATGCCTGGGGCGCGGCCAGCGTGCTGCTGGTCACGCTGGCGCAGCTGTTGATGAAGTGGGGCATGGTGCAAATTCCGCTGATGTCGTTCGCCGACGTCACCCCCGCGTTGCTGGGGGATTACTGGCTGCCGCTCCTGGCGGTCGGCGGCGGCATCTTCGGCTACGCGCTGTCGATGCTGTGCTGGTTTTGCGCGCTGCGCTATCTGCCGCTTAACCGCGCTTACCCGCTGCTGAGCGTCAGTTACGCGCTGGTGTATCTGGCGGCGGTGATCTTGCCCTGGTTTAACGAATCCGCCACCCTGCTGAAATCATTGGGTACGCTGTGCATTTTGTTTGGCGTGTGGCTGATTAACGGCAAAGCCGCAGTAAAAACGCCAAAATAGGGGCAAAACCGGCGTTAATGCTATTATCTCCTGCATGGCGCTTGCCTTTTTCCCCGCGCGGGAGATAAATTAACGCCAAACAGCGTTCTCCTTACCTGGTGTCGGCTTTGCCTCGCAGTCGGTGCGGTGTACCGGACGGCATGATGCGCAACGGGTTCGATGAAGGGATATTATGCGGATGCGAGTGTGGTTTTTATTAGCCAGTTTGATCCTTGCCGGTTGCAGCAGCCATGCGCCGCCGCCAAGCGGGCAGCTGGCCGATTCTATCGTGGTGGTGGCCCAGCTGAATGAACAGCTGCGCCAATGGTACGGCACGCCTTATCGTTACGGCGGCATGGATCGCGGCGGCGTCGATTGCTCCGGCTTTGTCTACCGCACCTTCCGCGATCGTTTCGATATGCGGCTGCCGCGTTCGACCGAAGAGCAGACCTCGCTCGGCACCAAGGTTTCCCGCGACGAACTGATGCCGGGCGATCTGGTATTCTTCAAAACCGGCGGCGGCGAAAACGGCCTGCACGTCGGCATCTACGACACCAACGATCAGTTTATCCACGCGTCGACCAGCCGCGGGGTGATTCGCTCCTCGCTCGATAACGTCTATTGGAAACGGGTTTACTGGCAGGCGCGGCGCATTTAGCCTTAACCCGTTGATTTGGTGTATCATGGCTGCATCACGTCTTTAACGGTGACCGCCATGACCGCCTTACGCTTACTGATTTCCGACTCTTACGACCCCTGGTTCAACCTGGCGGTGGAGGAGTGCATCTTCCGCGAAATGACCAGCCAGAAAATCCTGTTCTTATGGCGCAATGCCGAAACGGTGGTGATCGGTCAGTCGCAAAACCCATGGAAAGAATGCAATACCCGGCGCATGGAGCAGGATGGCGTTCGCCTGGCGCGCCGCAGCAGCGGCGGCGGGGCGGTATTTCACGACCTGGGCAATACCTGCTTTACCTTCATGGCCGGCAAACCGGGCTACGACAAGTCTGTGTCGACCGGGATTATCTTGCAGGCCCTGTCGCAGCTGGGGGTTACGGCCAGCGCCTCGGGGCGTAACGATCTGGTGATGGCAACCCCGGAGGGGCCGCGCAAGATCTCGGGTTCGGCCTACCGCGAAACCCAGGATCGCGGCTTTCATCATGGCACGTTGTTGCTGAACGCCAATCTTGACCGTTTGGCGGATTATCTCAATCCGGATCCGAAAAAGCTGCAGGCCAAGGGCATCACCTCGGTGCGATCGCGGGTGGCCAACCTGGCGGACTTGCTGCCCGACATCAGCCATCAGCAGGTGTGCGACGCCATCATACAGGCCTTCTTCAGCCATTATGGCGCCAGCGCCGAACCCGAGATCATTTCGCCGGACGTGTTTCCCGACCTGCCGGATTTTGCCGCACAGTTTGCCCGGCAGAGCAGCTGGGAATGGAACTTCGGCAAAGCGCCGGCCTTCAGCCACTTGTTGAATGAGCGTTTCGTGTGGGGCGGCGTAGACATTTTCTTTGACGTCGAGAAAGGCGCGCTGGTTCGAGCGCAGATCTTTACCGACAGTCTGGATCCGGCGCCGCTGCAAGCGTTGGCTGACATGCTGGTGGGGTGCGCCTATCGCAGTGACGCTCTGGCCGCCTGTTGCGATCGTCTGATTGCCGCGTTCCCGCAGCGGGCGGCTGAGCTGACCGAACTGCGGCAATGGTTGGTCGAGACCGTCAAATAATCTCCTATCTGCCGTGGCGGGATGAGAGCATTCTCATCCCTTTTTTATGCCTGTCATTTGGCGCCATGTCGCCGCCGGCGGCGAAAAAAACCATCATTCGGCTTGGCACAGATTTCTGAAAAATCAAGGCGGCATTTTTTTGCCTTTTCAATGCGCTGAATAAGACGCTCAATTGATGCGTTATTAAATTTAATCGGTTTTCGTTGGGCCGTCAGCGAAAGGCGCGGCGCGGCGGCAGGGAGGTTTTTACAAAATAGGATTTTTCTTAACAAAAACAACAGCGATAAGTCAAATTTTCAGCGAAGCTATATCTCTTAAGTTAAATATCTTTTAATCTCTGGCGCGCAGTGAGTCAATCGCCATAAGCCAGCCTGTTTTTCCGACTGCATTTCAGTAAGCTCATATAGCTTTAAACTATCAATTAAATGATAACTTATTGGTATTTACATTGATATTTCCGATTAATCCCAGAAGGATTGATCGATAAAATATATTGATATACGATGAGAAGCTAGCCATTCAGCCTGTGGCATTAAAATGAAAATTCAATTCGACGCTGACTTTATTAGTAGCTATGTTTTTCAACCTGTTTACTCAATGGAGGGTAGGCTGCTGGCGGTGGAAATGTTAAGCCGTTTCAATAGCCTGGACGGCGACCTGGCCATGCCTGCCGACATTGGGATTAATTTATTGAGCCCCGAGCAAAGGATTGAGTTATTTAATGAGCAATTGATACTGGCGCAGCAGAACGCCGCCTGGTTTAACCAGCATCAGGTGTTGCTGACCATCAATATTGAAGAAACCGTGGTTGAATTGATTCTTTCCGACTCCCGGTTGCGCCAGCGCATCTGGCAATGCCCCTTTATTGCGTTTGAAATCAGTGAGGGTTTTCCGAATCTTTCCGCCGGGAAAAAAAATGAGAGCGTCAGCCGATTAAGCGAAATGTTTACGCTGTGGTTGGACGATTTCGGTTCGGGCAAGGCGACGCTGACCGCACTGTACGACGGTCTGTTTGACTATGTAAAGATCGACAAGCGTTTTTACTGGCAGCTGTTTACCCACCAAGGATATGACGTGGTGATCGACTCGCTGTTAAAAAATATCAACCTGCTGTGCAAGGGCGTGATCGTCGGGGGAATAGAGAAAAAAGAGTATTTTAATAAGCTCAGACACGCCGGCGTTTTTGGTCTGCAAGGCTTTTTATGGCCCAGCGTGGGCGTGGACAACCTGTCGGCTCTGCGGGCGACGCCCGGCGAGTTCAATCGCCATGACGGATAAAATACGCCGCATTCAGGGGAAATAACGAACCGGGCGGTGGCCGGTCCGGCGCTGTTATTCATTCTCGCTTTCTCGCGGGTAAATATTGTTTTAATCGGCGCAGCAAGGCATCCAAGCAAGCCGCGGCGTGCCCCCCGATCTTCCCGCATCGGCCCTGGCATCGGGCGGGTGCGTTCTCCTTGCATTTCCTCTGTGTTAATCCCGCCGCTCAGGCTCTACACTAGGCTGAAACGGAGGGCCTATGCCGCAGTTCGAAAACGCTTACCATCAACAGTTAGCCGGTTTTTATACCGCATTAAACCCAACGCCGCTGAAGGGCGCGCGCCTGCTGTATCACAGCGAACCGCTGGCGCGGGAGCTGGGTTTGGATGAAAGCTGGTTTACCCAGGATAAAACCGCCATTTGGGCCGGGGAAACGCTGCTGCCGGGCATGCAGCCGTTGGCGCAGGTCTACAGCGGCCACCAGTTCGGCGTTTGGGCGGGGCAATTGGGCGACGGCCGCGGCATTTTGCTCGGCGAGCAGGTGTTGGCGGACGGCAGCCACAGAGATTGGCACCTGAAAGGCGCCGGGCTGACGCCGTATTCCCGCATGGGCGATGGCCGCGCGGTGTTGCGTTCGGTGATCCGCGAATTCCTGGCCTCTGAGGCGCTGCACCATCTGGGCATTCCCACCACCCGCGCGCTGACCGTGGTGACCAGCGAACAACCGGTGTTCCGCGAGCGGCCTGAACGCGGCGCGATGCTCATGCGCGTGGCGGAAAGCCACGTGCGCTTCGGCCACTTCGAGCATTTCTATTATCGCCAACAGCCCGAACAGGTGCGGCAGCTGGCGGATTTCGTTATCGCGCGCCACTGGCCGCAGCTGCAGGATCAGGGCGAACGCTACCTGTTGTGGTTCACCGAGGTGGTGGAACGCACGGCGCGCCTGATGGCGCAGTGGCAGACGGTGGGCTTTGCGCATGGCGTAATGAATACCGATAACATGTCGATCCTGGGCATCACCCTCGATTACGGTCCCTACGGTTTCCTCGATGACTACCAGCCGGGTTACATCTGCAACCATTCCGACCATCAGGGGCGTTATGCCTTTGACAATCAGCCGGCGGTGGCGTTGTGGAACCTCCATCGTTTGGCGCAAACGCTGTCCGGGCTAATGACCGCCGAACAGCTGCAGCAGGCGCTGTCGGCCTACGAACCGGCGCTGATGCGCGCCTATGGCGAACAAATGCGCGCCAAGCTCGGTTTCTTCACTCAATCGACGCAGGATAACGACCTGCTTACCGGATTGCTGAGCCTGATGGCGCAGGAAGGGCGGGATTATACCCGCACCTTCCGCCTGCTGAGCGAAACCGAACAGCAGCAGGCGCAGTCGCCGCTGCGGGATGATTTTATCGATCGCGCGGCCTTCGACGACTGGTATCGGCAGTATCGTCAGCGTTTGCAACAGGAGCAGGTGAGCGATGCGGATCGGCAACGATCGATGAAGGCGGTGAACCCGCGCCTGATCCTGCGCAACTATCTGGCGCAGCAGGCGATTGAAGACGCTGAAAAGGATGAGGTCGGCCGGCTGGCGCGTTTGCATCGGGCGCTGTTGACGCCGTTCGCCGACGCGCCTGAATATGACGATCTCGCCGCGCTGCCGCCGGACTGGGGCAAGCATCTGGAGATTTCCTGCTCCAGCTGAGATGAAAAAGGGCGCCTAATGGCGCCCTTGAATTTTTATTGCCGCAGATAGACCTGCGGCAGCGGCACTTCGGGATGATGTACCACGCCGAGATCGGCCTGATACCAGCGGGTGAGGATATCCGCCTGCAGCACCTCCTGCGGCGTACCGCTCGCCACCAGGCGGCCCTGATGCAACAGCAGAATCCGATCGGCGTACAGTGCGGCCAGGTTGAGATCGTGCAGCACGCAGCAGACGCCCAGCGGTTGTTGGCGCGTCAGCGAGCGCAGCAGGCGCAGGGTGTGCTGCTGGTGGTACAGGTCCAGCGCCGAAGTGGGCTCGTCGAGGAACAGCCAGGAAGGGGACGGCTGCGGCTGCCACAGCTGCGCCAACACGCGAGCCAACTGAACCCGCTGCTGCTCGCCGCCGGACAGTTGGCGATAGTCGCGCTGCGCCAGCGCCAGGCAATCCGTCTGCGCCATCACCTGTTTTATCGCCCGTTGCCGGTCCCGTTTGCCGTGCGGCGAACGGCCCATGCCGACCACCTCTTCCACGGTGAAAGGGAAGGCCAAATCGCTGTGCTGACGCATCACCGCCCGGACCTTGGCCAGCTGTTGCGGCTGCCATTGTTCCAACGGCCGATCGAGCAGCCGGCACTCGCCGCAGCCCGGGAGCAGGTAGCCGGTCAGCAGGCGCAGCAGCGTCGACTTTCCCGCGCCGTTCGGGCCGATAATCGCCACCATTTCACCGCTGGCGATGCGGAGCGAAACGTCGCTGATCAAACGGCGTGAACCCAGGCTGTAACGCAGCTGTTCAGCAGTCAGGCTTGCGGTATTATCCACCCGGACGCTCCCGCTGGCGCATCACCAGCCACAAGAAGTAAGGGCCGCCGATCAGGCTGGTCATCAGACCGACCGGCATTTCGGCCGGCGCCACCAGCGTGCGCGCCAGCGTATCGCTGACCAGCAGCAGGCAGGCGCCGCCCAGCGCGGAGCAGGGCAGCAGCCAGCGGTGATCGCCGCCCAGGCGCATGCGCACCAGATGCGGCACCACCAGCCCGACAAAACCGATCACGCCGCTCATCGCCACTGCGGCGCCGATCAGCAGCGCGCTCAGCAACAGCAGCTGCAGCTTGGCGCGCTGGACGTTGACCCCCAGGTAGTGGGCCTCTTCGTCGCCCAACTGCAGCAGGTTCAGGCGGCGCGCCTGCAGCAGCGTCATCAGCGCGGCCGGCAGGATCAGCGAAGCGGCGACCATCAGCGTCGGCCATTGCGACTGGCTGAGGCTGCCCATCATCCACAGCGAAAACTGGCGCAGCTGTTGATCGCTGCTGAGATAGGACAGCACGCCGATCGCCGCCATGCACAGCGCGTTGATGGCGATGCCGGCCAGCAGCAGGCGCGACAGGCTGCCGTGCCCGCTGCGGCTGATGGCGTAGATGAGCAATGACACCAGCAGGCTGCCGAAGAAGGCCGCCAGCATATGGCCATACAGGGCGACCATCGGCGGCAGCGCCAGCGGCATGACGATAATCAGCGCGACAAACAGCGCGCCGCCGCTGCTGATGCCCAACAGGCTGGGATCGGCCAGCGGATTGCGAAACAGCCCCTGCATCACCGCGCCGGACACCGCCAGCGCGCAGCCGATCACCACCGCCAGCAGGACGCGCGGCAGGCGGATGTTCAGCCAGATATGCCAGGAGGTGTCGCTAAAGGGTTCGCGCCACAGGGTGCGAAACGACAGCGTCAATGCGCCCATATTGGCGGCGGCC
Source organism: Serratia ficaria (assembly GCF_900187015.1). NCBI lineage: Bacteria > Pseudomonadati > Pseudomonadota > Gammaproteobacteria > Enterobacterales > Yersiniaceae > Serratia > Serratia ficaria. The sequence goes on from NZ_LT906479.1 coordinate 2,342,369, forward strand.
AGCGCCAGCAGGGCCAGCAGCACCAGCAGGCCGGCAATGGCCCACTGCGGGGAAGTGCGGCAGCGCATTACTTTTGCTCCGCCGCTTGGCGCAGTTTAGCCAGCGCCGCCGGCGTTTCCAGGCCAAAGCCCAGCAGCGCCATATCGTCGACGATCAGCACGCGGTGATTCCGGCCGGCCGGCGTCAGCGCCAGCCCGGGCAGGGACCACAGCTGCCGCAGCCCGCCGAGCGTGCGTACCCCGTCGGTGGTGACCAGCAGCAGATCCGGCGCGCTGGCGATCACCCCCTCTTGCGACAGCGGGCGATAACGGTCGAAACCCTGCATGGCGTTTTTCAATCCGGCGGCGACGATCACGGCGTCTGCGGCGGTATGCTGCCCGGCGGCCATCGGCGTAATGCCGCCGTGGCTCATGACAAACAGCACCTTGACCGGCAGCGGGCTGGTGTTGACCGCCGCCAGCTGCTGCTGATAGCGGGCGCTGAGCCGCTTGCCCTGTTCCGCGCGCTGCAGCGCTTCGGCGATCGCGGCGATTTTTTTCGGCACCGCCTGCAGGGTGGTGTCGCCCGGCACGCTGACCACCTTGACGCCGCTCTCTTCGAGCTGCCTGAGCACCAGCGCCGGCTGCGCCAGTTCGGTGGTCAGCACCAGCGTGGGCTTCAGCGCCAGAATGCCCTCGGCGTTCAGCTGGCGCATATAGCCGACGTCCGGCAGCTTTTTCACCGCTTCCGGATGCAGGCTGGTGCTGTCGCGGGCTATCACTTCATCGCCCGCGCCAAGTGCGAAGGCAATTTCGGTGACGTCACCGCCTATCGAGACGATACGCTGCGCGGCGGCGGCGCTTAATGGCAGCGCCAGCGCGATGGCCAGCGCCAGGCAACGGGTCAATGAAGGTTTCATGCGGCGATGTCCTTGGCTTCCAGCGCGGCAACCTGCTCACGCCATTGGGTTTGCTCCGGCTGTCCTTCGGTGCGCTGACCGTACAGCTGGGCTATCTGCGTGCCGTCGGCGGCGAACAGCTCCAGGCTGGTCACGATGCCGTCTTTGGTCGGTTTGCGGGTGATCCAGCTTTCGGCGATCGCCCCTTCGATCAGGTGCAGGGTGAAGCGGCGATTAAACACGTTAATCCAGCCTTCCTGCGGCATCAGACGCTCGATCTGGCCGGTGAAAATCTGCACGCAGCCGCGGTTGCCGACGAAGATCATGATTTCGTTCTGCAACTGCTGCGCGGCGTTTAACAGCTGCGACAGCGCGCCGTTGTCTACCCGGTAGGCCAGATCGTCGCCGACGGCGCGGAACGCCTGTTGGCGCGTCAGCTTATTGCGGCTCAGCAGTTGGAAGAACTGATGCACGTCGGTCATCTCGCGCCATTCGCGGTCGATCCGGTCCGCGTCGGTCGCGGCATCGTCGGCGGCGGCCGCCGCGGCGGGCTGCAGCTGCAGCGGCGGATTTTCGGCGCTCTGGTGGCGCTCGATCAGCGACATCCAGGCCGCCAGATCGGTTTCGTCGGTGGTGTACACCTTATGCAGCGCATCGCCCTGATGATCGAAGAACTGAATGCTGTGGCGCACGCCGCGCTTGTTGGTTTCGCTCATGGCGAAAACGCTGGCCCACTGGTTGAGGAACAGGCGCAGATCCAGCTCGCGCGGGTTGAGGATCAGCCCGGCATGGCCGTTGAGGTGCTGGTTGCGGTAGCGACCCATCTGTTCATGCACCGCATAGCTGTTGCGGGTAATGGATTTGGTGACGCCGACCTGTTCGAGCTCGGTCAACAGGGTGCGGGCGTCGGCCTGCAGGCGGCGACTGTCATGGCCGACGCGGGCGTGGGTCAGCGCCGCTTCGCTGACGCCGAGGATCTCCGCCAGGTCGCGGGCGTATTTGCCCGGATTGTCGATTTTGGCCTGCTGGTAGCGTTCATACAGGGTATTGCTCATGCGTTGTTCTCCTGCGCTGTGATGCAAACGGCGGACAAGCCGCTTGTCCGCCCGGTAGTCAAAAAGTTACCACTGGTAGCTGACCAGCAGCTTGGCGTTGCGGCCATCCTGCGGTATGCCCTGCGGCGAGTAGTATTCCTTATCGAAGGCGTTGCCCAGCACCAGGGTGGTGGTGACGCCCTGCAGGCGATCGCGCCCTTTGTAGCTCAGATAGAAATCATTGACGCCATAGCCCGCCTGTTCGGCGACGCCGGTGGCAACATGGGTGGAACGTTGGGCGAAGGTGGCCACCCAGCCGGTGGACAGGCCGGTTTCGCCCAGCGGCACGTCCAGCGAGCTGGTGACGGTGTCCGGGTTAATGGTGCTCAGCCAGTCGCCGGTCGCCTCATCTTTCCCCCGGGTGCGGTTATAGGCCAGATCCCAGCCAAACAGCGGCGTCTTGTAGCTGAGCGTAGCATCCCAGCCCCAGATTTTTGCGCGGTCGATGTTGGTTGAGAAGGTGGTGCAGCTGATGCAATACGGGCCGCGCGGGCCACGCCCCAGCTCCATGGTGACGTCGGTGGTGATGTAGTCTTTGGCCTTGGTGTCGAAATAGCTGGCTTTGAACTGCAGGCTGTCGCTGGCTAACAGCACATCGTCAAAACGCAACCCAAAACCGTATTCCTGCGTTTCATTGGTTTCCGGTTTCAGATTCGGATTGGGTACCCAATAGTTGGTTATGGTGGTTGGCCCCATAGGAATCGAGAAATGCTTGGAGTCGTTGTACATCTCACCCATGGTGGGCGCCCGGAATGCCTGGGAATAGGAGCCGAACAGCATCAGCCAATCGGTCGGGGTAACGCTGATGGCGCCGCGAGACGACCATTTATCGGCATCGACATCGGCGTAACCGTCGCTGGAGCCTTTGTAATTATCATAACGGGTGCCGGCGAGCAGGGTGACCGGCAGGTCGCGCAGCGTAATCTCATCCTGCAGCCAGCCGGAAGCGAAATTGATTTTCGCCTGGGGGAAGCTTTCGGTCGCGCCGCCCGGGGTTTGTTCCTGCTTGTACGCTTCGGTGCCGTAAGTAAACAGGTGAGAGGCGAAGGTATCGGCAAACAGGCGGGTGCGGTTTTCCAACTTGGCGCCGCGGGTGGTTTGTTTGCGGTTTTCGTCTTCGCTGCCGGCGGCATGCGCGTTGATTTCCACGTCGGAGTAATAGATTTTGGCTTCGGCGTCCAGCCACTCCTGACCCACGGGTTTCAACTTATAGCTCAGTGCGGCATCGCGTTGAATTGTTGAACGGTCGGTCATCAGGTTACCGCTTGAACTGGCGGATTCCTGCGGGTTCTTCGGTTCCTGGGCGCTGTTGTTGTAATAGCGCAGGTTGCCGGTCAGCGATTGGTTATCGTCGATTTTCCAGGTGCCCTTGGCCAACACATTGCTGATGGTTTCGTCGTTTGGCGCATCGAAACCGTTGCCCTGCCGCAGGTCGCCGACGTCGCGGGTGCCGAACGACAGCAGCCCGTCGAGGCTGTCGGTCCTGCCATAGGCGCTGGCGCCCATGCCCAGGCTGTGATCGCCGCTGCCGGCGGTGCCGTAAACCCGGTAGCCGCTATCATGGCCCGGCAACAGCAGGTCGGCGGCGTCGACGGTTTCATAGGAAACAACGCCGCCCAGCGCGCCGCTGCCGTACAGCAGGGCGGAAGGGCCGCGCACCACTTCGATACGCTTCACCAAACCGGGATCCAGGAAGGTGCCGTTGATATGGCCGGTATCGGTGCCCTGACGGATACCGTCTACCAGCGTCAGCACGCCGCGGCGGTCGTAACCGCGCATCATCAGGTCCTGGCCGTTGCTGCGGCCGGTGCCGGTAACGCTAATGCCCGGTACGCGGCGCAGCATATCGGCGGCGGTGGCGGCGGTTTGGCTTTCGGGCGTATCGCCCTCGATCACCGTCACCATCATTGGCGCTTCAAAACTGCTGCGCTGATTGCCGGTGGCGACCACGGTCAGGGTTTCGTCGGCGGACGGTTTTTTTTTGTCGGTTTCCGCGGCGGCAGAAGTAGAAGAAGTGGTGCTGGTGGTTTGTGCCAGAGCCACCGTAGGCAGAGCGCAGGCAATCGCCAGACTCAATGCGGAAAAACGCAGCCGGGTGGAAATTGTCAGAGGCATGGGGCAACTCTCCGTATGTTTTTAACATATCAATAGATTTGCTGGCTGCCTGGATCAAAAGGATCGGGGTGGCTGGCGTTTGGGGGATCTTTATTATTTGGTCAGGATCAATTTTCCGGCTTTGGTCTGCCGCAGCTGATAGCGCTGGCCCTGATGGGTAATAACCGCCACGCCGTCGGCGCCGAGCAGCTGGGCGCTGTCATAACAAGGGTGCGGTTCTGCGCTGCGTCCGGCGGGAACGCCGGCGGCGGGCAGGTTGTTGTTGGGATTATCCATCGTCATTCGTTTATAAAACAGACCATTAAATGGTAATTAATATCAAAGTGATAATCATTATCATGTGAACGAAAGGTTACATCAAGGGAAATTTTCTTACCGATTGAACCTTTTTGCAGGAAATGCGTCTGGCGACGGGCCGGGGGGCGTCGGCCCGCGAGGCATCGGGTTATTTCAGCAGGGTTTCGATGCGGTCGAACAGGCGTTCGGGCTTGGTGATCGGGGCGAAGCGCGTGGCCCGCTGGCCGTCGGCGGTGAGCAGGAACTTGGTGAAATTCCACTTGATGCGCCGACTGCCGAGCACCCCGGGCGCCAGGCGTTTCAACTCATTGAACAGCGGGTGGGCGCCGGGGCCATTGACCTCGATTTTACCGAACAGCGGGAAACTGACGCCGTAATTCAGGGTGCAGAAGTCGGCTATCTCCAGCGGGTCGCCCGGCTCCTGGGCGCCGAACTGATTGCAGGGGAAGCCCAACACCATCAGGCCGCGCTCGCGGTAGTATTGCCACAGGTTCTCCAGCCCGCGGTACTGCGGCGTGAAACCGCACTTGCTGGCGGTATTGACCACCAGATAGGCGCGGGCGGGGAAGTCGCCCAGCGTTTTATGTTCGCCCTGCAGCGTGACGCAGGGGATGGATAACAGTGAATGAATCATGCCGGGGCTCCGATCCTTGCCTGGGGGCTGCGGTGGTGGTTATCAGTATAGATGAGCGGGGGAAGGCGGAAAAGCCGGGGCGAGGGCGCCCCGGCTGCGAAGTCAGAAACGCGTATCGACCGCGTCCGCCAGCATCGCCAGCAGCTGTTCGCTGTCGGACCAGCTCAGGCAGGGATCGGTGATCGACTGGCCATAGGTCAGCGGCTGGCCGGCAACGATTTTCTGCGTGCCTTCCACCAGGAAACTTTCCGCCATCACGCCGGCGATGGCGGCGGAGCCGGCGCGGATCTGCTGGCAGACGTTTTCGGCGACTTCCAGCTGGCGGCGATGCAGCTTCTGGCAGTTGCCGTGGCTGAAGTCGATCACCAACTGTTCGGGCAGGTCGAATTCGCGCAGGTTGTCGCAGGCGGCCACGATGTCGGTGGCGTGGTAGTTCGGCGTTTTGCCGCCGCGCATGATGATGTGGCCATAAGGGTTGCCGCTGGTCTGGTAGATGGTCATCTGGCCGTTTTTGTCCGGCGAGAGGAACATATGCCCGGCGCGCGCCGCGCGAATGGCGTCGATGGCGATGCGCGTGTTGCCGTCGGTGCCGTTTTTGAAACCGACCGGGCAGGACAGCGCGGAAGCCATTTCACGGTGGATCTGGCTTTCGGTGGTGCGTGCGCCGATGGCGCCCCAGCTGATCAGATCGGCGATGTATTGCCCGACCACCATATCCAGGAACTCGGTGGCGGTCGGCAGGCCGAGCTGGTTCACCTCCAGCAGCAGGCGGCGCGCCATTTCGATGCCGCGGTTAACCTGGAAGGTGCCGTCCAGCGCCGGATCGGAAATCAGGCCTTTCCAGCCCACCACGGTGCGCGGTTTCTCAAAGTAGGTGCGCATCACGATTTCCAGCCGATCCTGGTAGCGAGCGCGCAGGGCGTTCAGCCGGCCGGCGTAGTCGATGGCGGCGTCGAGATCGTGGATGGAGCAGGGGCCAATCACCACCAGCAGGCGGCGGTCTTCACCGGTCAGGATTTTTTCAATGCGTTTTCGTGACGCGGTCACGTTATCGGCGATATCCGCCGAGATCGGCAGCTTATCGGCCAGCGCTTGCGGCGTGACGAGGCTGTCGATGCGCGCGGTCCGCAGTTCATCTGTTTTGTGCATGATTATCTCTGGAAACTGTTCTTCTCTGCGGCGGAGTGCCGGGAAGTGATGGCGATCACAATAACGCAAAAATCGCTGAATTCAACCGTAGAGATGATGTTCTGTTGATCAAAGCCGCTAAAAAAAGCACGAAAAACGCCGGCGGCGGTGAAATCAACGGCGTGCGGCAGGGGCTTCCTGCCGCCGTAGCTCAGAACATGCGGCGGCTCATGCCGAGGATATCGAGGATCTTGGTCGAAATTTCCTCGACGGAATAGTTGGTGGTGTTCAGGTAGCGGATCTGGTTTTGGCGAAACAGCGCCTCGACCTCGGCGATTTCCATGCGGCATTGGCGCAGCGAGGCATAGCGGCTGTTTTCACGCCGTTCTTCGCGGATGGCGGCCAGGCGCTCCGGATCTATGGTCAGGCCGAAGAGCTTGTGCTGAAACGGCTTCAGCGACGCGGGGAGGTGCAAATTGTCCATATCGTCGGCGATAAACGGATAGTTGGCGGCGCGAATGCCGAACTGCATCGCCAGGTACAGGCTGGTGGGCGTTTTGCCGCAGCGCGAGACGCCCAGCAGGATCACCTGCGCCTGATCGAGATTGCGCAGCGAGATGCCGTCATCGTGCGCCAGCGTGTAATCGATGGCGGCGATGCGCGCATCGTATTTGCCGAGATTGCTGGCCGTCAGGCCGTGGGTGCGGTTCGGCACCGGCGTCGGCTCCACCTCCAGTTCGTCCTGCAGCGGGCCGACCAGCGCCTGCACGATATCCTGGCAGAAGCCTTCGCTTTGCACGATGACGTCGCGCACCTCCAGCGAGATGATCGAATAAAACACCAGCGGCCTGACGCCGGTGGCCCGATAAATATCGTTGATTTGCTGACAAACCGCGCGCGCGCGCGCCTCGGTTTCCACGAACGGCAGCGTGAAGGTCGTGGCCGTAACCGGAAACTGTGACAATACCGCATGCCCCAGCACTTCAGCGGTGATCGCCGTACCATCCGAAATATAAAAAACGCTTCTTTCCACCCGAGGCTCCTTACCTGAAAACGGTGTTCCTGCTGTAATCGCTGGCCCCATCATGTGCTGCGGACGATCGGTCGGTAAAGGGGCGGGTAAAAAAATTGTGACGACAGCGGGGATTGCGCGCGGCGGCCGCAGCGCGCCCTGGACGATATTGAAATAATATTTCATTTTTTATCAAGGGGCGTTTCATGGTATCCGGCGCCGTCGGTCTGAGGTTTTGGCGCTATTTTCGCCAAAAAGGGTATCGTTTGCATGGCCTTTAAATTTGCAGTTTAAAAACTACTTAATTTGTTGAGAATTAAGCTTTTAGTGCCATTGGGAACGGTTCCCATGAAAATCAGCCGCTTAGGTAATTCTCTTAAAATCCACTTTCTGCGGCGGGTTGATCGATTCACCTTTCCATTTCCTATGGATCATTGTGCTAGTCTGGTTCGGCTCCGTTTTTAGCGGCGCTTTTAAAGCAAGCGAATTAAATCCGTCTATACCCTACTGATAGCAATAAGGATTGTCTCGATGTCCAACAATGGCCCAGACTTGCGTAATGTGCTTTGGTACAACCAGCTTGGCATGCACGACGTTGACCGTGTCGGCGGCAAAAACGCCTCCCTCGGTGAAATGATCACCAATCTTTCCGATTTGGGCGTGGCCGTGCCAAACGGTTTTGCCACCACCGCGCAGGCGTTTAACGATTTCCTCGAACAAAGCGGTGTTAACCAGCGCATCTATCAGTTACTGGATCAAACTGACGTTGACGACGTTGCTCAGCTGGCCAAGGCCGGCGCGCAAATCCGCCAATGGGTGATCGACACGCCGTTCCATGCGGAATTCGAGCGCGAAATCAATCTGGCGTACCAACAGCTGGCCGACGGCGAACCGGAAGCCTCCTTCGCCGTGCGCTCCTCCGCCACCGCCGAAGACATGCCGGACGCCTCCTTCGCCGGCCAGCAAGAAACCTTCCTCAACGTGCAGGGCATCGACGCCGTGATGGTGGCGATCAAGCACGTTTTCGCCTCGCTGTTCAATGACCGCGCGATCTCCTACCGCGTGCATCAGGGCTACGATCACCGCGGCGTGGCGCTGTCGGCCGGGGTGCAACGCATGGTGCGTTCCGACCTGGCCTCTTCCGGCGTGATGTTCACCATCGATACCGAATCCGGTTTCGACCAGGTGGTCTTCATCACCTCCGCCTTCGGCCTGGGCGAAATGGTGGTGCAGGGGGCGGTGAACCCGGATGAGTTTTACGTCCACAAACCGACCTTGCTGAAGGGCAATCCGGCGATCGTGCGCCGCAACATGGGCTCGAAGAAGATCCGCATGGTGTACGCGCCATCGCAGGATCACGGCAAGCAGGTGCGCATCGAAGACGTGCCGGAACAGCAGCGCACCCGTTTCTCTCTGACCGATGACGAAGTGCAGGCGCTGGCGCGGCAGGCGATCCTGATCGAAAAACACTACGGCCGCCCGATGGACATCGAGTGGGCGAAAGACGGCCACACCGGCAAGTTGCTGATCGTGCAGGCCCGTCCGGAAACCGTGCGTTCCAACGAACAGACCATGGAGCGTTACCAGCTTAACGGTTCCGGCAAGGTGCTGGTGGAAGGGCGCGCTATCGGCCACCGTATCGGCGCGGGCCCGGTGAAGGTGATCCACGACATCAGCGAAATGGACCGCATCCAGGCCGGCGACGTGCTGGTGACCGACATGACCGACCCGGACTGGGAACCGATCATGAAGAAGGCCGCCGCCATCGTCACCAACCGCGGCGGCCGCACCTGCCACGCGGCGATCATCGCCCGTGAGCTGGGCATCCCGGCGGTAGTGGGCTGCGGCCACGCCACCGACGTGCTGAAAGACGGCCAGAAGGTCACCGTGTCCTGCGCGGAAGGCGACACCGGCTTCGTGTACAGCGATATGCTCGACTTCACCGTGCAGAGCTCGGAAGTGACCGAACTGCCGGATCTGCCGCTGAAGATCATGATGAACGTCGGCAACCCGGATCGCGCCTTTGACTTTGCGCGCCTGCCGAACGAAGGCGTAGGCCTGGCGCGGCTGGAGTTCATTATCAACCGCATGATTGGCGTGCACCCGCGGGCGCTGCTGGAGTTCGATCGGCAAACCCCGGCGCTGCAGAACGAAATTCGCGCGCTGATGCAGGGCTACGACCACCCGGTCGAATTCTATGTCGGTCGCCTGACCGAAGGCATCGCCACGCTGGGCGCGGCCTTCTGGCCTAAGCGGGTGATCGTGCGCCTGTCCGACTTCAAGTCCAACGAGTACGCCAACCTGGTGGGCGGCGAGAAGTATGAGCCGCATGAAGAGAACCCGATGCTGGGCTTCCGCGGCGCCGGCCGCTACGTGGCGGACAGCTTCCGCGACTGTTTCGCGCTGGAGTGCGAGGCGGTAAAACGCGTGCGCAACGAGATGGGCCTGACCAACGTCGAAATCATGGTGCCGTTCGTGCGCACCGTGGCGCAGGCGGAGGCGGTCGTGGCCGAGCTGGCGCGCCAGGGGCTGAAACGCGGCGAAAACGGGCTGAAAGTGATCATGATGTGCGAGATCCCTTCCAACGCCCTGCTGGCGGACCAGTTCCTCGAGCACTTCGACGGCTTCTCCATCGGCTCCAACGACATGACCCAGCTGGCGCTGGGGTTGGACCGCGACTCCGGCGTGGTTTCCGAGCTGTTCGACGAACGCAACGAGGCGGTGAAGGCGCTGCTGTCGATGGCGATCCAGGCGGCCAAGCGCCACGGCAAATACGTCGGTATTTGCGGCCAGGGGCCATCCGACCATGAAGACTTCGCCGAGTGGTTGATGGAGCAGGGCATCGACAGCCTGTCGCTCAACCCGGATACCGTGGTGCAAACATGGATTAATCTGTCGAAGAAAAAGTAACGCCCTCGGGGCTATTTGACGTTTTCGCTAAAAGCCGCGGCTCAGGTCGCGGCTTTTTTATTTCCGCATGTAAAAAGCCGGCGGTAAAATAAGCATGTCGGCGGAAAAAGAATAAAAAAAAGCCCATCAAAAGATGGGCAAAGACTACACACAGCAATTCACATGTATGGCATTACATTGTTTGGAAAGCTTGCTTTAAAATCAGTGATTTGAAGCAATAGATGGCCATAATACTAGGTATTCCGGCGCCATTAGTCATTAAGAATCATCCTAATCGATAGCGGCGTTATCTTTTTATTTTGCGCTGCGTTGGATTTTTGTTTGATCGGAAAAGATGTCTTTAATCGGCATGTTTAATTGGCCGCCGACGGGAATTGATTTAACCCGAAGGCTATTCGGCGAATATGCCTTAAAGGCGTCGGCAATCAATAATGCAGGGAGGGGGCGTGATATGCCGCCCGACGAACCGGGCGGCAGGCGGAAGGGTTACATCTCTTCCAGATTTTTCTCCACCTCTTTCAGGTCGGCGCTCGGCTCCGGCGCTTCGTCCATCCAGGCGGTGAGCAGGCGATAAGACACCGCCAACACCACCGGACCGATGAACAGGCCGATCAGTCCGAAGGCCAGCAGGCCGCCGATCACGCCCGACAGGATCAACAGCATCGGCAAATCGGCGCCCATGCGGATCAACACCGGCCGCAGCACGTTATCCAGCGTGGCGACCACGCAGCTCCACACCAGCAACACGGTGCCCCAGGTGGTGTCGCCGCTCCAATAGAGCCAAATGATGGCCGGCACCAACACGAACAATGGCCCCAGCTGCGCCACGCAGCAGATGAAGATCAGCACCGTCAGCAGGGTGGCGGCCGGAATGCCGGTCACCGCCAGACCGATGCCGCCCAGCACCGATTGCACCAGCGCCGTCACCACCACGCCCAGCGCCACCGCGCGGATCGCCTGGCCGCCCAGCAGCACCGCCGCGTCGCCGCGTTCGGCGCCCAGGCGCACCGCAAAGTGACGGATGCCCAACGCGACCTGTTCGCCGCGCGCGTACAGCAGCACGCTGAACAGCAGCATCAGGGTACAGTGCAGCAGCAGGCGGCCGATATGCGCCGCCTGCGCGACGAACCAGGTGGCGGTTTGGCCGAAATACGGCTGCACTTTCGCCAGCAGCGCCGCGCCGCCGGCGTTAACCAGCGTGTGATAGCTGTTGTAGACCTTATTGCCGATCATCGGGATCGACTGCAGCCAGGCCAGATCGGGGATATGCAGCTTGCCGGGCGTGCTGGCCCAGGCGATCACCGGCGCGCTGTTGTCCACCAGGCTGCTGATCATCAGCGAAATCGGCAGGATGAACAGCAGGATCAGCAGCAGCGTCATGACCACCACCGCCAGCGAACGCCGGCCCCACAGCAGTTTTTGCAGCTTGATCAACAACGGCCAGGTGGCGATGACCACCATGCCCGCCCAGGCAAAGCCGAGAATGAAGGGTTGAATGACCCAAAAACAGGCGACGATCATGATGGCGATAAACAGCACGCCGAAAATAATTCGCGGTAAGTCGTAACGCGAGTGCGGAAGTGGCATCAGTGGGTTCTCATCCTGGTCAGTTAAATCCTTGGCACCTTTTAATCATGGTGCATACCGGCCGATTTTCACAGCCCGCCGGCGCGTTTTTCCGCGCAGCCGGCGGTGCGGCGATAAGGGCAATAATGTGAATGCCTTCACTAAACGAGTATGTTAGTTTTTACCATCAATAAAAAATAGGGTGGGTCTGAATAAAGACCTGATTCAGCGTTTTCAGCGCATAAAAATTAGACAGACAGGGTCAAAAAAGCGAATGATCCCACAGATTTCTCAGGCGCCCGGCCTCGTTCAACGGGTGCTCGACTTTTTGGAAGCACTGAAGCACAACGGATTCAACGGCGATACCGCCACCAGCTATGCCGACCGGCTGACGATGGCCACCGACAACAGCGTTTACCAGCTGTTGCCCGATGCGGTGGTGTTTCCTCGCTCCACCAGCGATGTGGCGCTGATCGCCCGTCTGGCGGCGGAAGAGCGCTTCAAGGCGCTGACCTTCAGCCCGCGCGGCGGCGGTACCGGCACCAACGGGCAGTCGCTCAATACCGGCATCGTGGTCGACATGTCGCGCCACATGAACCGCATTCTGGAAATTAACGTCGAACAGGGCTGGGTGCGGGTGGAGGCCGGGGTCATCAAGGACCAGCTCAACCAGTATCTGCGGCCGTTCGGTTATTTCTTCTCGCCGGAGCTCTCCACCAGCAACCGCGCCACGCTGGGCGGCATGATCAACACCGACGCCTCCGGCCAGGGCTCGCTGGTGTACGGCAAAACCTCCGATCACGTGCTCGGCCTGCGGGCGGTGCTGCTGGGCGGTGAAATGATCGACACCCGCGCCATGCCGACGCCGCTGGCGGAAACGATTGCCCAGGAAGACAGCGCCGAAGGGCGCATCTACCATCGGGTGCTGAACAGCTGCCGCGACCGGCGCGCGCTGATCCTGGAAAAATTCCCCAAGCTCAACCGCTTCCTGACCGGTTACGACCTGCGCCACGTGCTGAGCGACGACCTGCAAACCTTCGATCTGACGCGCATTCTGACCGGCGCCGAAGGAACGCTGGCGTTCATCACCGAGGCGCGCCTGGACATTACGCCGCTGCCGAAGGTGCGCCGGTTGGTGAACGTCAAATACGACTCCTTCGATTCCGCGCTGCGCAATGCGCCCTTTATGGTGGCGGCCAAGGCGCTGTCGGTGGAAACCATCGACTCCAAGGTGCTGAACCTGGCGCGCGAAGACATCGTCTGGCATTCGGTCAGCGAACTGATCACCAACGTGCCGGATAAGGAAATGCTCGGTCTGAACATCGTGGAATTCGCCGGCGACGACCAGGAACTGATCGACGGGCAGATGGAAAGCCTGTGCCGGCGGCTGGATGAGCTGATCGCCGGGCGGCAGGGCGGCGTGATCGGTTATCAGGTCTGCGGCGATCTGGCGGGCATCGAACGCATTTACAATATGCGCAAGAAGGCGGTCGGGCTGCTGGGCAACGCCAAAGGGCAGGCCAAGCCGATCCCGTTCGCCGAAGACACCTGCGTGCCGCCGCAGCATCTGGCGGACTATATCGTCGAGTTCCGCCAGCTGCTGGACAGCCATAACCTCAGCTACGGCATGTTCGGCCACGTCGATGCAGGGGTGCTGCACGTGCGGCCGGCGCTCGACATGTGCGATCCGCAGCAGGAAGTGCTGATGAAGCAGATTTCCGACCAGGTGGTGGCGCTGACCGCCAAGTACGGCGGCCTGCTGTGGGGCGAACACGGTAAAGGGTTCCGCGCAGAATACAGCCCGGAATTCTTCGGCGAAACGCTGTACGAAGAGCTGCGCCGCATCAAGGCGGCGTTCGATCCCGACAATCGGCTGAACCCGGGCAAGATTTGTTCGCCGCTGAACCTGGATGCGCCGATGATGCAGGTGGACGCGGTCAAGCGCGGCACCTTTGATCGCCAGATCCCGATCGCGATCCGCACCTCGTTCCGCGGCGCGATGGAGTGCAACGGCAACGGCCTGTGCTTCAACTTTGACGTGCGCAGCCCGATGTGCCCGTCGATGAAGATCACCGGCAGCCGCATTCACTCGCCGAAGGGGCGTGCGGCGCTGGTGCGCGAATGGCTGCGGCTGCTGTCCGAGCAGGGCGTCGATCCGCTGGCGCTGGAAAAACAGCTGCCGCAGCAGCGCCTCAGCTTCCGTACGCTGATCGAGAAAACCCGCAATAGCTGGTACGCCGGCAAGGGCGAATACGACTTCTCGCACGAGGTGAAAGAGGCGATGTCCGGCTGCCTGGCCTGTAAAGCCTGTTCCACCCAGTGCCCGATCAAAATAGACGTGCCGGGTTTCCGCTCGCGCTTCCTGCAGCTGTATCACACCCGCTATCTGCGCCCGGCGCGCGATTATATGGTGGCCGGAGTGGAAAGCTACACGCCGCTGATGGCCAAGGCGCCGAAGGTGTTCAACTTCTTCTTCCGGCAGCCCTGGGTGCGGGAATTGAGCCGCAACGCCATCGGCATGGTCGATCTGCCGATGCTGTCGAGCCCGACGCTGCGCCAGCAGCTCTCCGGGCACGCCGCCGTTACCCTGACGCTGGAGCAGTTGGAAGGGCTGAGCGCCGCGCAGCGCGAAAATCACGTGCTGATCGTGCAGGATCCGTTCACCAGTTATTATGACGCCAAAGTGGTGGCGGACTTTGTCCGGCTGGTGGAAAAACTCGGCTACCAGCCGGTGCTGCTGCCATTTTCGCCGAACGGCAAGGCGCAGCACATTAAAGGTTTCCTGACGCGTTTTGCCCGCACCGCGCGCAAGACCGCCGATTTCCTCAACCGGGTGGCGCAGCTCGGCATGCCGCTGGTGGGCGTCGACCCGGCGCTGGTGCTGTGTTACCGCGATGAATACAACGAGATCCTCGGTGAACATCGCGGCGCGTTCCAGGTGCAGCTGGTGCACGAATGGTTGCAGCAGTTGGTGGCGGAGCGCGCCGAGCAGCCGGCGACCGGCGAGCCCTGGTATCTGCTGGGGCACTGCACCGAAACCACCGCGCTGCCGGCCAGCGGCCAACAGTGGGCGGCGATCTTTTCCCGCTTCGGCGCCAGGCTGGAAAACGTCAGCGTCGGCTGCTGCGGCATGGCCGGTACCTACGGGCACGAGGTGAAGAACCTGCAAAACTCGCTCGGCATTTATGAGCTATCATGGCATCCGGCGCTGCAGCGTCTGCCGCGGCAACGCTGCCTGGCGACCGGCTATTCGTGCCGCAGCCAGGTGAAGCGCATCGAGGGCAACGGCGTGCGCCACCCATTACAGGCACTTCTGGAGATGATTGTGTGAAATTGTGGAAACGTGAAACATCGCTGGAGCAGCTGAACCGCGCCGGTGACGGCTGCATGGTCAGCCACGTGGGCATCGAGTTTACCCAACTGGGGGAAGACTTTCTCGAAGCCACCATGCCGGTGGACAGCCGCACCCGGCAACCGTTCGGGCTGCTGCACGGCGGCGCTTCGGTGGTGCTGGCGGAGTCGATGGGCTCGATGGCCGGCTATCTGTGCAGCGAAGGCGAGCAAAAGGTGGTGGGGCTGGAAATCAACGCCAACCACCTGCGGGCGGTGTTTGACGGCCAGGTGCGCGGCGTGTGCCGCGCGCTGCACGTCGGCCGGCGCCATCAGGTATGGCAGATCGAGATTTTCGATCCGCGCGATCGCCTGTGCTGCACGTCGCGCCTGACCACCGCGGTGATCGACTGAGCCTGCCTTTCCCGCAGGCGGTTCGCCTGCGGGAAAGCCTTTGGCGCCACGGACATGACCGCCCGCCGCTCCACTTTTACAAATTCGATTTTCCGAATGTGAAATTGACATTAAGGGAAAAAACAATACTATGGATAGAAGTAGCCTGAGGAAATGAATATGGCGTTAACCGCCCTGCGACTGTTCAAGAATCTGTCCGACGAAACACGGTTGAAAATAGTCTTGCTCCTGAGAGAATTGGGCGAGCTCTGCGTTTGCGAACTGACCGGTTCGCTCGAAGAGCTGCAACCCAAGATATCGCGGCATCTTTCGATGCTGCGTGAAAGTGGCTTGTTGATTGATCGACGTGATGGCAAGTGGATCCATTATCGGCTTTCGCCGCATATGCCGGCCTGGGCTGCGGCCGTGATTGAACAGGCCTATCTGAGTCAGAAAGACGAAGTCACCCAATTGGCGCGCCGCGTTTCTCGCAGCAACGCCACAAGCGGCGGCAAGGCGGTCTGTCTCTAACGAATAAAAATTTTATCTTTTCATATTTGGTTATTCGAATTCGTATCGGCGCTATGCCATTTTGATGGGGGAGGCCGAGGCTATCGCCCATCGTTCTACGGAGGTTGTATGGGGTTGGCTGCGGCGATTTTTGTCCTGACTATTGTTCTGGTGATCTGGCAGCCGAAGGGGTTGGGGATCGGTTGGAGCGCGATGCTGGGCGCGGTGCTCGCCTTGCTGTCCGGCGTGGTGCACTTCGGTGATATTCCCACGGTGTGGCATATCGTCTGGAACGCCACCGCGACCTTTATCGCCGTGATTATCATCAGCCTGTTGCTGGACGAGTCCGGCTTCTTTGAATGGGCGGCACTGCACGTTGCGCGATGGGGCAATGGGCGAGGGCGCTGGTTGTTTACTTATATTGTGTTGTTGGGGGCGGCGGTTTCCTCGCTGTTCGCCAATGACGGCGCCGCATTGATACTGACACCTATCGTGATCGCCATGCTGTTGGCGCTGGGCTTCAGCAAGGGGACTACGCTGGCGTTTGTGATGGCGGCGGGGTTTATCGCGGATACCGCCAGTTTGCCGCTTATCGTGTCGAACCTGGTCAACATCGTCTCGGCCGATTTCTTTCAGCTGGGATTCAACGAGTACGCTGCGGTGATGGTGCCGGTCGATATCGCGGCGATTATCGCCACGCTGGTGATGCTGCATCTGTTTTTCCGCAAAGATATCCCGGCGACCTATGAACCAGCCAAATTAAAAGCCCCACGGCAGGCGATCCGCGATGCGCAAACCTTCAAAACCGGCTGGGGCGTTTTGGCGCTGTTGCTGGTTGGCTTCTTTGGGCTGGAGCCGCTGGGCGTGCCCGTCAGTTCAGTGGCGGCGGCCGGCGCCTTGCTGCTGTTTGTCGTGGCCAAGAAAGGGCATGTCATCAATACCGGCAAAGTGCTGCGCGGCGCGCCCTGGCAGATCGTTATTTTCTCGCTGGGCATGTACCTGGTGGTTTACGGGCTGCGTAATGCCGGGCTTACCGGCTACCTGTCAGCGATACTCGACGGCTTCGCCGAGCATGGGCTTTGGGCCGCCACCCTGGGCACCGGCTTTCTCACGGCGCTTCTGTCTTCCATCATGAACAATATGCCCACGGTATTGGTAGGGGCGTTGTCCATCGACGGCAGCGCAGCCACCGGTGTGATCAAGGAGGCGATGATCTACGCCAATGTCATTGGCAGCGATTTGGGCCCTAAAATCACCCCTATCGGCAGCCTGGCCACCCTGCTGTGGTTACACGTGTTGGCGCAAAAGGACATCAAAATCACCTGGGGATATTACTTCCGGGTGGGCATCGTCATGACGTTGCCGGTGCTGTTGGTCACGCTGGCGGCGCTGGCATTGCGTTTGTCGGCGTAGAAATACCCCTTTTACTCGGTCAACTGTCGGCACCGTACGGCGCTGACCCATTCTAAAGAGAGTGATTTATGAGCGCCATTACGATTTATCACAACCCGGCTTGCGGCACTTCACGCAATACTCTGGCGCTGATCCGCAACAGCGGCGCGGAGCCAAGGGTCATTTTGTATCTGGAGACGCCGCCAAGCCGTGATGAACTGGTGAAGCTCATCGCCGATATGCATATCGGCGTGCGCGCCCTGTTGCGCAAAAATGTGGAGCCTTATGAACGGTTAGGGCTAGCCGAAGAGAAATGGAACGATGAGCAATTGATTGATTTCATGCTTCAGCAGCCGATTCTGATTAATCGGCCCATCGTCGTGACGCCGTTAGGCACCAAACTGTGCCGACCTTCGGAAGCGGTGCTGGATATCTTGCCGGATGCGCAAAAAGGCGAGTTCACCAAAGAAGACGGCGAAAAGGTAATAGACGCGCAAGGGCGGCGTGTGGCCAGATAATTCCCTCGCAGCCGCCAAAAAGCGTCGGTCCGGTCGTTGCCACCCTATTTTCCAGGGGGCCCGCTGTCTATGGTTGACGTTTTCTATCGCGCTGGCTCGCTGGTTTTCGGCGGTTTGGCTGGGGGGATGTTGAACGTCTGGTTTTAAGGGCGATCGCTACCGGTATTTCCTTTCCTGGAAGAGATCCCGACCGATGTGAGGGGCGTTTACCCGAGGGGATTGGGTCGCCATGGAACGCAGCATACGCCGCGGTGAAGAAGGGATACGTCTCTGATGCTGCGGCAGTATGTACACCCTCATAATATTGGCCAGTCAGCAGGTTAAAACAGTTTTTTTACTCGGGATAGGGCGGCAAGACAGAATATTCTTACTTTTACCGTCAACTCGCTTGCCGATGCCAAACCATTACAGTACTGTCGTCAATTGACGACAATAACAGCCTCGAACGTCAACAATGAATGGATTCATGTAACATCTTTCATCCCGCCATGTGCGGGTTTTTTTTATCTCTTGTTCTTTGCCGTCGCCGCGATTGGCTGCGCATGGCCTTTCCCTTGCAGCCAAATGAATGCCGCCCTGAAGGACGGCATTATCGTACTATCGCACCAGATGCAGGAAATGAAGATGTTTTTCATACTGGTCAAGAATATCGTTAATTAACTGCTCCTGATTCCAGCCCATAACGTCATAATTTTGCCCGCCTTCTTTCAGATAGATTTCGGCACGATAGTATTTATGCTGTTCGGCCTGCTGCTCGTCGTTGTCCATTGCGGCAAGTGCAAACGTTGGCGAGTTGTAGCCACGTAGCCTGACTTCGTAGATAAAATTGAGCTCATTCCCCAAGTCCACCTCCAGGCGGATGCGATCCTCGGAAGCGTCGCTGATATGACTGAGCGTGCCTTGCTTATTCAGCTCCTCCTGTACCAACGTCATAGCGGACCGTATAACCTCATCCATGAAACGTTTGACGAGTGAGCGTTTCGGCAGGTGGGCGATATTGCGCAATCTGCGCTGCCAGGGGATGGGATTGCGCGCCGCCGTGGGCGCAATTGTGGCCATGCTCTGGCTTTCCCGTTTGGTAAGATCCCGGCGCAGCGCCTTGAGCAACCCATATATGGAAATAAGGAGGATCACCGAAAAAGGAAGCGCACTGGCGATAGTGACCGTTTGCAGAGCGCTCAGTCCACCGGCAAGCAGCAGTGCAATCGCCACAACGCCCATCAGCGCTGCCCAGAAAATCCGCTGCCAGACCGGCGTATTGCTGGCTCCGCCAGAGGCCAGGGTATCCACCACCATCGCACCGGAGTCCGCCGAGGTAACAAAGAAAACGATCACCATCGCCATAGCGATAAACGAAAGGATGCTGGAGAACGGGAAGTGTTCAAGAAAATTAAACAGGGCCAGTGCGACATCCTGCTGGACCGTCGTTGCCAGATCGGTCGCACCTTGGGTCATGATGAGATAAATGGCGCTGTTGCCAAACACCGTCATCCACATGAGCGTGAAACCTGCCGGAACGAACAGCACGCCAGTGACAAACTCGCGAATTGTTCTGCCACGGGAAACGCGAGCGATAAACATACCGACAAACGGAGACCAGGAAAGCCACCATCCCCAGTACAACAATGTCCATCCGCCCAGCCAGTTGCTTGATTTGGGTTCATAGGCGTACAGGTTGAACGTTTTACTGACCAGTTCCGACAGATAGCCCCCCGTGTTTTCTACAAAAGATTTCAGCAGCAGAACCGTGGGCCCCAACAGCAGCACAAGCGTCAGCAGCAGCAAGGCTAATCCAAGGTTCAGCTCTGAGAGAATGCGTATTCCTTTATCCAGACCGGAAACCACGGATATTGTCGCCAGTCCGGTAATCACCACGATCAGTATGACCTGAACAGTCTCATTAATGGGAATGCCGAAGAGGTGATTGAGTCCGGCATTCACCTGCAGCACACCGTATCCCAGAGAGGTTGCCACCCCAAATACGGTGCCAATAACGGCAAAAATATCCACGGCGTGGCCAATGGGGCCGTATATACGATCGCCAATGATGGGGTAGAGTGCGGAACGGAGCGTCAGAGGCAGACCGTGACGATAGCTGAAAAATGCCAGAATCAACGCCACAATCGCATAGATGGCCCAGGCGTGAAGCCCCCAGTGGAAGAACGTCAGGCGCATAGCTTGCTTGGCCGCTTCAACGGTCTCTGGCGTGCCTACCGGCGGTGAAAGGTAGTGCATCACTGGCTCGGCGACCCCGAAGAACATCAATCCTATTCCCATCCCCGCTGAAAACAGCATGGCGAACCAAGAATGATAGCTGAAGTCGGGTTGAGCATGATCTGGCCCAAGCTTAATGTCACCGTAGCGGGAAAGGCCGAGAAATGTGACGCTGAGGAGTATCAATGCGACGGCCAGAATGTAGAACCAACTGGCGTTGGTGAAGATTTGCTGCTGGAGAAGTTTGAAATTCCTGTCTGCGAGGTCAGGAAAAATCGCCGCAAAGGCGACCAGAAGAAAAATTAACAAAGCAGAAGTGAAAAATACTGCTTTGTTAATCTGGCTCTTTGACTTCTTTGGGATTGTATCAGTCTCACTCATATATTGTATTCATTCCATTTGATGTAAAAACTGCCCTGGATGAGGGGGATGCCGATTCTACTGTAGCAAAATTTCCTCCATCCTTGCAGGGGAGCGCCGGGTGTGGATGCTCGTGATATGATGACAGGCAACGGCGACGTCACCCCGACACCGTCCTTCATCCAAACCGGCTTCGGCCGGTTTTTTTGCGGCTATATCCAGGCTGTTCTCATCGACGGTTTATAGGGATATCGCAGCGTTCTTGATGGTTACTCGCCTGTTAATTAATCAATCAATCACACGAGAAAATCGCGCTGATTCACGCGTGTTGCGAGCTTGTGCATGCAAAGAAATAGTTTAAATATGCGAGGTATTCCACACGGTTACGCTTGCAAACGGCGAGACTTTACGACAGTTTAGCCATGTGTGGATTAGTTGCGAAATGTAACTATACCCGTTTGCACAGGATAAATCTCACGTTCGACGGCGCATATAGGCAGCAGCCCGGTGTCAGGCAGCTCAACTGCACGCATTGCCCGGGCATCAACGAAGGAGTTGGATTGCATGAATGAATTTGTCAATGCCGTCAATGGCGTGATCTGGAGCCAAGCGCTCATCTATCTGTGTTTGGGGACCGGCCTCTATTTTTCTTTGCGCAGCCGCTTTCTGCAACTGCGCCACCTGAAGGGCATGGTGCGTTTGATATTCCAGGGCAAGGCCAACGCCGCCGGTGTTTCTTCATTCCAGGCTCTTTCCATGACCCTGGCGGGGCGAGTAGGGACCGGCAACATCGCGGGGGTGGCAACCGCCATTACCTTTGGGGGACCGGGCGCGTTGTTCTGGATGTGGATGGTTGCCTTCCTTGGCGCAAGTTCCGCGTTCGTGGAGTCGACACTGGGCCAGGTTTATAAAGAAAAGCTTGATGGCGAGTATCGCGGCGGCCCGGCGTTCTACATAGAGAAAGGGCTTGGCATGAAATGGTATGCCTGGATTTTTGCCATCGTTACCATTTTTTCCTGCGGTGTGCTGTTGCCGGGAGTGCAGGCCAACTCTATCGGGGCCAGCCTGGATATCGCGTTTGGGATAAGCCCTAATGTAACGGCCGCGCTGTTGGCGATGCTGTTGGGATTCATCATCTTCGGCGGCGTGAAACGGATTGCGAGTTTTGCCGGCACCGTCGTGCCGTTCATGGCGCTGGGTTATATCATCGTGGCCTGCGTGATCGTCGCGCTCAACATCGATCAACTGCCGGGTGTCATTCTGCTGGTCTGGAAGAGCGCGTTTGGTCTCGATGCCGGGTTTGGCGCCATTTTGGGGCTGGCTATCATGTGGGGAGTAAAACGCGGGGTGTATTCCAACGAGGCGGCTCAAGGGACCGGCCCGCACGCGTCTTCCGCGGCGGCGGTCAGTCACCCGGCGAAGCAAGGGCTGGTGCAGGCCTTTTCGGTTTATATCGACACGTTGTTCGTTTGTTCTGCCACCGGTTTCATGTTGCTTATTACCGGGTTGTATAACGTTCAAGGGCCGGATGGCGGCGCGCTCTATACCGGGATAGCCGGCGTTGCCGCCGGTCCCGGCTATGTGCAAACGGCGATGGAGAGCATGATGCCCGGCTTCGGCAGCTATTTTGTCGCCATTGCGCTTTTCTTTTTTGCCTTCACCACCATCGTTGCCTATTACTATATTGCCGAGACCAATATTGCCTATCTCAACCGGAAGATACATCGCCCGTGGCTTACCTTTGTGCTGAAGATCGGCTTGATGGCATCCGCCGTATACGGCACGGTCAAGACGGCTGACCTGGCATGGGGAATGGGGGATATTGGGGTGGGGCTGATGGCCTGGCTTAATATCGTCGCCATTTTGCTGCTGCGGAATACGGCTTTCGTCTGCCTGAAGGATTATGAAAAGCAGCTGGCTGAAGGTGTCGACCCGGTATTTCACCCAGAGAAGCTCGGGATCAAGCAGGCCGACTATTGGGTAGACAATCGGGCCGAGGTGAACCTGATGCGCGAGTCAGCGGGAAATATTGATGAGAATGCAAAGCTCCCCGGCAGATAACGCCTCATGGCGATAGCCCACTCTCGATGTTTCATCACGCATCGCATTCAAACCGGCTTAGGCCGGTTTTTTACAGCTGAAACGGCACCCGCTTGACGAAGTCCTTTTGGAAGGCGTTGGCTTTTTCCCAGGTGCCTTCCATCGCATATTTTTGACAGATCAGCGTCAGCGTGTGGCGCGCGAAATGGTAGCTCTGCACCCGGAACAGCTGGCAACGCTGCGGGTTGTTGATCTCGACGATCAGCCGGTTGTGCAGTTTGCTGAGCGCATGCAGGTAGCTCTCGTCGTCGCCGTTTTCCAGACACAGGTTCGCCATCGCCAGGCTGACGTTGTTGTAGCGCTTCAGGTGGTTGACGTTGCATTCCGGCCGCTTGAGGGCGGCCTCGGCCATGTAGAAGTCTACCGTGGCGTCACGCACGCTGAATTTGTAGTCATCAATCTTGCCCAGCAGCCATGCATTGATCGAAATAGTCATTTGCCCGCGCTCAAATACCAATTGAATGATAATCATTATCATATTTGCTGCTGCGTTCGCGATCAATCGTTCTGTTGAGTTTTTTATTGGCCGGCGGGGTGCAATTGCCGCGCGGCGGCCCAATATACTCAGTAGCGACTAAACTTTAATCAATGGGCGGCCTGTCGGTCCGCCCGCCGGCGCGGCCCAATGGCCGAAAATGCCGGTTATGGCCGATAAACGCATTTTTACGACAGACAAAATGCAGAAATAGGTATTTTCTATGAATGTTTAAATCGGCAAAGTTCCGCAGCGCTGTAAAGCCTGCGGGCCACCGGGGAAAGCGGTACGGTGATGCAGGATATGCAGTAAATTCATAGGGATAAAATGAGCTCCTGGCCGCCGGACCGCGCAGCGCGCCGCGACTGTCCCGCGCGCTTGCCGCACGCCGCAGCGAAAAACCGCGCCCGCGGCGGATACCCCCGCAAAACAAACGGTTGAAGTGATAATCGTTATCACTAACATATAAGCAACCCAGATTGGCTGTGGTCAAACACGAGTGTGAGGTAGACCCTATGCAAACGGAAAATGTCGGCACTTTTTCTCTGGATGAAAATGTCTGGCAAGGCATTGCGCTCAGCGACAGCGCCGTACAACAAATTACAAAACTGATGCAGCAGGATCCGCAGGTGCAAGGGCTGCAGCTGGGGGTGAAGCAATCCGGCTGCGCCGGGTTCGCTTACGTGCTGGATCTGACGCGCGAACCCGCCGAAGACGACCTGCTGTTCGAGCGCGACGGCGCCAAACTCTACGTGCCGTTGAAAGCCATGCCGTTTATCGACGGCACCACGGTGGATTTTGTCCGCGAAGGGCTGAATCAGATATTTAAATTCAATAACCCTAAAGCTCAGCATGCCTGCGGGTGCGGCGAGAGTTTTGGCGTTTGAGCGATGCAATCAACATGACACGAAGCAATGTAGAAATGCCTAATGAAGTACAGGCTTGGGTCAGCGAAGGTCGCTATAAAGAAGGTTTTTTCACCCAGCTGGCCACCGATGAGTTAGCCAAAGGCATCAACGAAGACGTGGTGCGGGCGATCTCGGCCAAGCGCAATGAGCCGGAGTGGATGCTCGAATTCCGCCTCGAAGCCTATCGCGCCTGGCTGCAGATGGAAGAGCCGCACTGGCTGAAGGCCAACTACGATCGCCTGAACTATCAGGATTACAGCTATTACTCGGCGCCGTCCTGCGGCAGCTGCGACGACGCCTGCGGCTCGCAGCCCGGCGCGGAGCAGCAGCCGGGTGCCGCCACCGACAGCGGTTATTTGACCAGCGAAGTGGAACTGGCGTTCAACCAGCTGGGCGTGCCGGTGCGCGAGGGCAGCGAAGTGGCGGTCGACGCCATCTTCGACTCGGTTTCCGTCGCCACCACCTACCGCGAAAAGCTGGCGGAGAGCGGGGTGATCTTCTGCTCGTTCGGCGAAGCCATTCAGGAATACCCGGATCTGGTGCGCCGGTACCTGGGCCGCGTGGTGCCGTCCAACGATAACTTCTTCGCCGCGCTGAACGCCGCCGTGGCCTCGGACGGCACCTTCGTCTACGTGCCGAAGGGCGTGCGCTGCCCGATGGAGCTGTCGACCTACTTCCGCATCAACGCCGCCAAAACCGGCCAGTTCGAACGCACCATTCTGATCGCCGACGAGGGCAGCTACGTCAGCTATATCGAGGGCTGTTCCGCGCCGGTGCGCGACAGCTACCAGCTGCACGCGGCGGTGGTGGAGGTGATCCTGCACAAGGACGCCGAGGTGAAATATTCGACGGTGCAGAACTGGTTCTCCGGCGGCGAGAGCAAGGGCGGCATTCTGAACTTCGTCACCAAGCGTGCGCTGTGTGAAGGCGCCGGCTCCAAAATGTCCTGGACCCAGTCGGAAACCGGCTCGGCGATCACCTGGAAATACCCGAGCGTGATCCTGCAGGGCGACAACTCGATCGGCGAATTCTTCTCGGTGGCGCTGACCAGCGGCCATCAGCAGGCGGATACCGGCACCAAGATGATCCACATCGGCAAAAACACCAAGTCGACCATCATCGCCAAAGGCATCTCCGCCGGACACAGCGAGAATACCTACCGCGGCCTGGTGAAAATCCTGCCGGGGGCGGAAAACGCCCGCAATTTCACCCAGTGCGACTCGATGCTGATCGGGCCGGACAGCGGCGCCCATACCTTCCCGTACGTCGAGGCGCGCAATAACAGCGCCCAGCTGGAGCATGAGGCCACCACCTCGAAGATCGGCGACGATCAGCTGTTTTACTGCCTGCAGCGCGGCATCAGCGAAGACGACGCCATCTCGATGATCGTCAACGGCTTCTGTAAGGACGTTTTCTCCGAGCTGCCGCTGGAGTTCGCCGTCGAGGCGCAGAAACTTCTGGCCATCAGCCTGGAACACAGCGTGGGCTAACCGCCGAAATTTTAGCGCAACAGCGCTACCTGAGGACACAGCATGTTAAGTATCAAGAATTTGAAAGTCAGCGTGGAAGGCAACGAGATCCTCAAGGGATTGGACCTGGAGATCAAACCGGGTGAAGTGCACGCCATCATGGGGCCGAACGGCTCGGGCAAGAGCACGCTGTCCGCTACGCTGGCCGGGCGCGAAGAGTATGAAGTGACCGAAGGCGACGTCAGCTTCAAGGGCAAGGATCTGCTGGAGCTGGATCCGGAAGATCGCGCCGGTGAAGGGGTGTTTCTGGCGTTCCAGTATCCGGTGGAAATTCCCGGCGTCAGCAACCACTTCTTCCTGCAGACCTCGGTCAACGCGGTGCGCAAATATCGCCAGCAGGAGCCGCTGGACCGCTTCGACTTCGCCGATTTTATCGAAGAGAAAATCGCGCTGCTGGATATGCCGCCCGATCTGCTGACCCGCTCGGTCAACGTCGGCTTTTCCGGCGGTGAGAAAAAACGCAACGACATCCTGCAAATGGCGGCGCTGGAGCCGGATTTGTGCATCCTGGATGAAACCGATTCCGGCCTGGACATCGACGCGCTCAAGATCGTCGCCAACGGCGTCAACTCGCTGCGCGACGGCAAACGCGCGTTCATTATCGTCACCCACTATCAGCGCATTCTGGATTACATCAAGCCGGACTACGTACACGTGTTGTCCCAGGGACGCATCGTTAAATCCGGCGATTTCTCGCTGGTGAAACAGCTGGAGGAGCAGGGTTATGGCTGGCTTGCCGACGAACAATAATTCACGCGCGCTGCAGCAGTTGTACAGCCTGTTTGAAGCCCGCGGCGGCGAACACTCCGCCCATGCGCTGGCGCACTGGCAGCAGGCGCTGCGCCTGGGCTGGCCGACGCGCAAGCATGAGAACTGGAAATACACGCCGCTGGAAGGATTGCTGGAGCAGCAGTTCCTCGAACCGCAGGCCGAGGCGGTCAGCACGGCGCAGCGCGACGCATTGGCGCTGGATATCGACGCTTACCGACTGGTGTTTGTCGACGGCCGCTACAGCGAAGCGCTCAGCGACAGCCAACTGGGCGATTACCAGTTCGATCTGGCCGCCTACGGCATTCCGCAGGCGCTGCCGGAGCCGATTCAGCCGGAGATTTTCCTGCACCTGACCGAGAGCCTGGCGCAGGAAACCAGCATCATCCGCCTGGCTGCCGGCAAGGTCGCCGAACGCCCGCTGTACCTGCTGCATATCAGCAGCGGGCGCGGCGGCGAGGGTGAGGTGAATACCGTGCATCATCGCCATCATCTGGAGATTGCGCGCGGCGCCGAGGCCGAGGTGATCGAACATTATGTCAGCCTGGACGGCGCCGCGCATTTCACCGGCGCGCGCCTGACCGCCAACGTGGCGGACAACGCCGGGCTGCGTCACTGCAAGCTGGCGTTCGAAAGCCGGCCGAGCTATCACTTCGCGCATAACGATCTGGTGATCGGCCGCGACGCGCGGGTGAAAAGCGACAGCTTCCTGCTGGGCGCCGGCTTGACCCGCCACAACACCAGCGCGCAGCTGAACGGCGAAGGCAGCGAGCTGGCGATCAACAGCCTGGTGCTGCCGGTCGGCAAAGAGATATGCGATACCCGCACCTACCTGGAGCACAACAAGGGCTACTGCGAAAGCCGCCAGCTGCATAAAACCGTGGTCAGCGACCGCGCCAGGGCGGTGTTCAACGGCATGATCAAAGTGGCCAAACACGCGATCAAGACCGACGGCCAGATGAACAACCACAACCTGCTGTTGGGCAAGGTGGCGGAGGTGGACACCAAGCCGCAGCTCGAGATCTACGCCGACGACGTCAAGTGCAGCCACGGCGCCACCGTCGGGCGCATCGATGAGGAACAGCTGTTCTATCTGCAGTCGCGCGGCATCGGCAAGCACGCGGCGCAGCAGATGATCATCTTCGCCTTCGCCGCCGAACTGACCGAAGGCATCGCCAATGAAACCATCCGCGAATGGGTGCTGGCGCGCATTGCGCAGCGCCTGCCGGGGGAGGCCGCATGAGTTATCCGATTGAGCGCGTGCGCAGCGATTTTCCGCTGCTGGCGCGCGAGGTCAACGGCAAACCGTTGGCCTACCTCGACAGCGCCGCCAGCGCGCAGAAGCCGCAGGCGGTGATCGATCGCGAGCTGGACTTCTATCGCCACGGCTACGCCGCGGTGCACCGCGGCATTCATACCCTGAGCGCCGAGGCGACGCAGGAGATGGAGGCGGTGCGTGAAAAGGCGGCGCGCTTTATCAACGCCGGCTCGGCGGAAGAGATCGTGTTCGTCAAGGGCACCACCGAGGGCATCAACCTGGTGGCCAACAGCTTCGGCCGCCATTTGCTGCAGCCGGGCGACAGCGTCGTCATCACCGAGATGGAACACCACGCCAACATCGTGCCCTGGCAGATGCTGGCGCAGGAGCGCGGGCTGGATCTGCGGGTCTGGCCGCTGCAGCCGGACGGCACGCTGGATCTGGCGCAGCTGCCGGGCCTGATCGATCCGTCGACCAGGCTGCTGGCGCTCACTCAGGTGTCCAACGTATTGGGCAGCGTCAACCCGGTGCGCGAGATCATCGCCCGGGCCAAGGCGCTGGCGCCGGCCTTGAAGGTGCTGGTGGACGGCGCGCAGGCGGTGATGCACCAACGGGTCGACGTACAGGCGCTGGACTGCGATTTTTACGCGTTCTCCGGCCACAAGCTGTACGGGCCTTCCGGCATCGGCATTCTGTACGGCCGCCAGGCGCTGCTGCAGCAGATGCCGCCGTGGGAAGGCGGCGGGGCGATGATCCAACAGGTCAGCCTGACCAACGGCACCACCTTCGCCGAACCGCCGTGGCGCTTTGAGGCCGGTTCGCCCAATACCGCCGGCATCATGGGGCTGGGGGCGGCGATCGACTACGTCAATGCGCTGGGGCTGGAGGCGATCCACGACTACGAGCAATCGCTGATGCACTATGCGCTCGAGGCGCTGCGGCAGGTGCCGACGCTGAAAATCTACGGCCCGACGGCTCGCGCCGGGGTGATAGCCTTCAATCTGGGCGAACACCATGCCTACGACGTCGGCAGCTTCCTCGATCAGTACGGCATCGCCATCCGCACCGGCCATCACTGCGCTATGCCGCTGATGGCGTTTTATCAGGTGCCGAGCATGTGCCGCGCCTCGCTGGCGTTATATAATACGCGGGAAGAGGTGGATCGGCTGGTGGCCGGTCTGCAGCGTATTCATCAGCTGTTGGGCTAGGCCGGGGTTAGCCCCGGCATGACTGAAAGGATCCTCATGGCGAATTTGCCGGACAAAGATAAATTGGTACGTAATTTCTCCCGTTGCCTGAATTGGGAGGAGAAATACCTGTACGTGATCGAACTGGGCGCCAAGCTGCCGGCGCTGGATGACGCCGAGCGGCAGCCCGGCAACCTGATTTCCGGCTGCCAGAGCCAGGTGTGGATTGTGATGAGCACCGATGAACAGGGGCAGGTTGAATTTCACGGCGACAGCGATGCGGCGATCGTCAAAGGGCTGTTGGCGGTGGTGTTTGTTCTTTATCGTCAGCTGACCCCGCAGCAAATTGTCGAACTCGACGTGCGGCCGTTCTTCGCCGAACTGGCGCTCAGCCAGCATTTGACGCCGTCGCGCTCCCAGGGGCTGGAAGCGATGATCCGCGCTATCCGCAACAAGGCCGCTCAGCTGCTCTGAGCCGCTTCCCATCGAAGCTACCAAGACTCGTTGATGCATTTTCTTTGTCAATGAGTCTTTACAATCCCTCTCCGCTGTCCCGCAGTGCGGGCTAAACCATTGACATTTCAGCAGCTTACCCATTGACGAACCGCTGACAATCACGCAGGGTGATTACGTTATAACGTGTTGATTTTTAGAGGAGTTATTGCCTTTGTTGCCAGCGTTGCTAGTATTAATCAGGTATTGTCTGATTTACCCACAGCCAAGTGCTCGTTAGCCTTGAGGCCGAACCGTAATAAAAATATAGGGATGATAATGAAACGTGCGTTGAGTTTAATGGGCATGCTGTTCGCCACCGTTCTGACCGGCACGCAAGCCGCCAGCGCGACCGAATATCCGCTGCCGCCGCCGGACAGCCGCCTGATCGGCGAAAACACCACCTATACCGTGCCGAACGACGGCCGGCCGCTGGAAGCGATTGCCGCCGATTACAAGATTGGCCTGCTGGGCATGCTGGAGGCCAACCCGGGCACCGATCCGTTCCTGCCCAAGCCGGGCACGGTATTGACCATCCCGACCCAGATGCTGTTGCCGGACACCAAGCGCGAAGGCATCGTGGTCAACCTGGCCGAGCTGCGTCTTTACTATTATCCGAAAGGCGAGAACAAGGTGATTGTCTATCCGATCGGCATCGGCCAGACCGGCATGCATACGCCGCTGCAGGTGACCTCGGTCAGCCAGAAAATCCCCAACCCGACCTGGACGCCAACCGCCAACATCCGCAAGCGCTATCAGGCCAAGGGCGTAACCCTGCCGGCGGTGGTGCCGGCCGGCCCTGAAAACCCGATGGGGCTGTTCGCCATGCGTCTGGCGATGGGGCACGGCGAATATCTGATCCACGGCACCAACGCCAACTTCGGCATCGGCATGCGCGTCAGCTCCGGCTGCATTCGCTTGCGTCCGGATGATATCGAAGCGCTGTTCAACATGGTGCCGCGCGGCACCCGCGTGCAGGTGATCAACGATCCGGTGAAAATCTCGATGGAGCCGGACGGCAAACGCTATGTGGAAGTGCACCAGCCGCTGTCGCGCGTCGAGAACGACGATCCGCAGACCATGCCGATCGCCCTGTCGAAGGACGAGAAAGCCTTCGCCGCCGACGGGCAGACCGATCGGGGCGTATTCGACAGCGCGGTTGTACGCCGCTCTGGCATGCCGGTACTGGTTAACGTGGGGCAGAACCCCTCTGAGGTGAGTTTGACGCCTGAAGCGGCGCCTGCGGCGAATAAGAGCCCATTCAAAGGCGGCGCGCCGATCAGCTCGGTGAATTAAGCCGGATTGACTGACTCGGGGTTCAGCTTGCTGAACCCTTTTTTTTTGCGCTGGAGAGGGGAGCATGGCGCAAACGAAAAAAAACGGCGCACAGTGTGCGCCGTTTTCAATAACCGAAGCTAACTTACTTTTTGTAAGCGTGTGCTTGGTTGTCCAGACGCTGGTTAGCGCGTGCTGCGTCGTCTTTAGCAGCTTGAACGTCAGAACGCATTGCGTTCACGTCGTTGCTCAGCTGGTCAACTTTAGCGTTCAGAGTCTGAACGTCAGAAGACAGTTGATCGATTTTAGCGTTGCTAGAGCAGCCTGCCAGCATAGTGGAAGCCAGGATTACCGCGCCCAGTACCAGTTTAGTACGATTCATTATAACACCCTCTAGATTGAGTTAATCTCCATGTAGCGTTACAAGTATTACACAAACTTTTTTCGAAAGAGAATAATTTTTTTGTATTGGAGTGCTTTATTTTGATCGTTCGCTCAAACTTACATCTGCTTTTACAAAATGGTTAAAAAAACGAGGGAAAACAGCCGGATTCCATGGGACAACTCCTATTTGCAATTAGCCAAATAATGAGCAGCGTGCGGTTGCGTTTTTGAGAAAATAGTTTACTACTGCTAAAAAAAACGCCGCAAAGCGGCGTTTTGATCAAGGAAATTATGTCACGTTTTATATTATAGCACGTGAACCGAGGCCGTATTGGTGGTGCCGCTCGGCACCAGAGCGCCGGAAACCATCACCACCACGTCGCCTTTCTGCGCCAGGCCGCTGGCCAGCGCGGCTTCTTTGCCGATGCGGTAGAAGTCGTCGGTAGAGGCGATTTCCTTTACCATCTGCGGGATCACGCCTTTGCTCAGGATCAGCTGGTGGGCGGTGACTTCGTTGGTGGTCAGCGCCAGGATCACCGCGTTCGGGAAGTATTTGCGCACCGATTTGGCAGACTTGCCGCCGCTGGTGGCGACCACGATCAGCGGCGCGTCCAGTTTTTCCGCGGTTTCGACCGCGCCGCGGCAGACGGCTTCGGTGATGCGCAGCTTGCGGTTGTCGTTCAGGCTGTCGATGCGGCTCGGCATGACGCGATCGGTGCGCTCACAGATGGTCGCCATGATGCCGACCGCTTCCAGCGGATATTTGCCCTTGGCGCTCTCGCCGGACAGCATGACGGCGTCGGTGCCGTCCAGAATGGCGTTGGCGACGTCGCCGGCTTCCGCGCGGGTAGGGCGCGGGTTCTTGATCATCGAATCCAGCATCTGGGTGGCGGTGATCACCACTTTGCGCGCGCGGTTGCATTTCTCGATCATCATCTTCTGAGCGAAGATCACTTCTTCTACCGGGATCTCCACGCCCAGGTCGCCGCGGGCGACCATGATGCCGTCGGAGGCTTCGAGGATTTCGTCGAAGTTGTTCAGGCCTTCCTGGTTTTCAATCTTGGAGATGATCTGGATCTGCTCGCCGCCGTGGGCCTTCAGGTGTTCACGAATTTCCAGCACGTCGGAACGCTTGCGGATAAACGAAGCGGCAACGAAGTCGACGCCTTGTTCGCAGCCGAAGATCAGGTCGCGCTTGTCTTTTTCAGCCAGCGCGGGCAGCTGGATGGACACGCCCGGCAGGTTAACGCCTTTGTTTTCGCCCAGGTCGCCGTTGTTCAGCACCTTGCAGACCACTTCGTTTTCGGTCACGTGGGTGACTTCCATGCCGATCAGGCCATCGTCCACCAGCACGGTGTTGCCGATTTTCAGGTCAGCGGAGAAGCCGGCGTAGGTCACCGCAACGCGTTCGTTGTTGCCGATCACGCTCTGGTCGGTGGTGAAGGTGAAGGTCTGGCCGGCGACCAGAGAGGCGTCTTTGCCGCCTTCCAGCTTCATGGTGCGGATTTCCGGGCCTTTGGTATCCAGCAGGATGCCGGCGTTCATACCGGTTTTGGCCATCACGGCGCGCATGTTCTTGATGCGGTTGCCGTGCTCTTCATAGTCGCCGTGGGAGAAGTTGAGACGCATGACGTTCATGCCCGCGTTCAACAGATTGGTCAGCATTTCTTCCGATTCGGTTTTTGGACCGATGGTACAAACAATTTTGGTCTTTTTCATGACGGAGTTTTCTACAAGTTGTGATGGATAAAAAAACGAATAAAACCAGTGGTGGAACCACGGGTATGGAATTTGAGTCGTGCCTGGTGGTGCAAAACATAGTTAAGGATAGGTGACGACAGTCGAAGTGGTGCGGAAAAATTCGGCCCGCGCCGGGGTGCGGGGATGCTGCGCAACGGGATGAGATGAAAATGTGTTGTTATTGCGTTTTCGCAGATCAAGGGCTGAAACCATTCAACTGAAAGACGTTGCGCATTATAAAGGCTAAGCGGCGGGAAACAAAATAAAAAACCGAGCGGCGGGGCCGGATCCGTCAAATCGGCAGCAAATGTGGCGCAAATGCAAATCGGCAGGGGGCAGTTGTTGCGCAAATAACCTTGCTGTGAATGAAGTCTTTACCGCGGCCGGGTTATTTCCAGCAGCGAGCCGGCGGCCAGGCAGAAGCAGCCGCTGGCGACGCGGGCCGCAATCTCGATGCTTTCACCGGCTGTCAGAAGGTGCTGATCGCCGCCGACGGTGAATTCGAACTCGCCTGACAGCACCCGGGTTTGCAGCGCGCAGTCGCGTTTTTGCAGCTGGCCGAAAGCGCCGGCGTCGAAGCGCACTTCCACCGCCGCCAGGCCGTCGCTCATGGTGCCTTCGCGCCGGGCCAGGCCATTGTCCAGCGGCTGAAACGCGGTCTTGGCGATAAATGTGGTCATGGTGCGCTCCTGATAGGCGAAGGTCGGAAGGGTAACGACGTGCCGGATGACGGGGTCGAGTCGGGACAGATTAACGGAAATCTTGCAAACGCGGGAGAGAACCGGAGAAAGCAATTTTTGGTGCGTCCGAGTGGACTCGAACCACCGACCCCCACCATGTCAAGGTGGTGCTCTAACCAACTGAGCTACGGACGCACTGCACTGCTTCAGAATTTGGTGCGTCCGAGTGGACTCGAACCACCGACCCCCACCATGTCAAGGTGGTGCTCTAACCAACTGAGCTACGGACGCACTGAACTGCTTCAGGAATTTGGTGCGTCCGAGTGGACTCGAACCACCGACCCCCACCATGTCAAGGTGGTGCTCTAACCAACTGAGCTACGGACGCATATTTTCCTGTCTGTCATGGCTGACAGCGGGGACGAATATTAACGAGCTACCTGCGCGCTGGCAAGGGGAAAAACGCAATTTCATTCGGTATTTCACGCGATTGCTGCGCTTGTGTGCAGTAAGGCGGTTTTTTCCGCAAACTCTGATGAGGAAGCCACCGGCCGGGCAGGCGCCGGCCGGTGGCATGCTTAGCGGGTGGAGCGCTGCAGGATCAGCGCGGTCGGCTGCTTTTGCAGCCAGCGCATGCGCAGCGCCATCATGATGGCGGCGAAGGTCAGCCCGATGATAAAGCCGATCCAGAAGCCGCTCGGCCCCATCGCCGGCACCAGCATGTCGGTCAGCGCCAGCAGATAGCCGCTCGGCAGCCCCAGCACCCAGTAGGCGATAAAGGTGATGAAGAAGATCGCGCGGGTATCTTTATAGCCGCGCAGCACGCCGCTGCCGATCACCTGGACCGAGTCGGAGATCTGGTAAATCGCCGCCAACAGCATCAGCTGCGACGCCATCGCCACCACCGCCGGGCTGTCGTTGTACAGCAGGGCGATCGGCTCGCGGAAGGCGGCGGTGAACAGCGCGGTGCAGGTGGCCATGACGATGCCGACGCCGATGGCGGAGTAGGCGGCCACCCGCGCGCCCTCGACCGAGCCTTCACCCAGCCGGTAGCCGACGCGAATGGTGGCGCCAACCCCGAGCGACAGCGGCAGCACGAACATCAGCGCGCTGAAGTTGAGCGCAATCTGGTGGCCGGCGACCGACACTATCCCCAACGGCGACACCAGCAGCGCCACCACGGCGAACAGCGTCACCTCGAAAAACAGCGCCAGCGCCACCGGCATGCCGATGCCGATCAGGCGTTTCAGCGCCGCCCAGTCCGGGCCGCCGCGATCGCCTTCCAGCCGTTTGATGTCGCGCTGCGACGGCGCGCGTTTGACGTACCAGCGCATCATCAGGAACATCAGCCAGTAGACGCTGCCGGTGGCCACGCCGCAGCCGACGCCGCCCAGCTCCGGCATGCCGAACTTGCCGTAGATGAAGATATAGTTGATCGGAATGTTCACCAGCAGGCCGATAAAGCCGATCACCATGCCCGGTTTGGTTTTGGACAGCCCTTCGCACTGGTTGCGCATCACCTGGAAGAACAGATAGCCCGGCGCGCCCCACATGATGGCGTGCAGATAGCCAACCGCCTTGTCCGCCAATTGCGGATCGATGTTGTGCATCATGTCGATGACGAACTTGCAGTTGTACAGCACCGCAATCAGCAGCACCGAGACGCCGGAAGCCAGCCAGAATCCCTGGCGCACCTGGTGGGCGATGCGATCGCGGCGGCCGGCGCCGTTGAGCTGGGCGATCACCGGGGTCAGCGCCAGCAGCAGGCCGTGGCCGAACAGGATCGCCGGCAGCCAGATAGAGGTGCCAACCGCCACCGCCGCCATATCCGTGGCGCTGTAGGCCCCGGCCATAATGGTATCCACCACGCCCATGGCGGTTTGCGATATTTGCGCGATGATTACCGGAATGGCGAGAGCCAATAAACTACGCGCTTCAATTAAGTACTTCTGCACGCATACACCTTTTCTATTATTTATGATGGAGGGAGGGTCGTCGCGAGAGGACAACAATTAAAAATAGCGGAATTTTGTCAAAAAGAGTGTACCTGCTCGGCGTGGTTAAGCCAACGTTGTGATCGAATAGTTATTAAATGCGCAGACGCAGATTTTTTGCCGCGGCGGATTTGGTTTTCCGCGCCAACTGGGGCAAACTGCCGGAAGCGCTTTTAACACATTCAGCAAGAAGAGGCTTACATGTTCACCGGTATCGTACAGGGCACAGCGCCGCTGGTCGCCATTGATGAAAAACCCAACTTCCGCACCCACGTGATTGAAATGCCGACCGAGCTGCTGCCGGGGCTGGAGCTGGGCGCCTCGGTGGCCCACAACGGCTGCTGCCTTACCGTGACGGCGGTCGAAGGCAACCGCGTCAGTTTCGATTTGATCAAGGAAACGCTGCGCCTGACCAACCTTGGCGAACTGGCGTTGGGCGACGTGGTCAACATTGAGCGCGCGGCGAAATTCAACGATGAAATTGGCGGCCATCTGATGTCCGGCCATATTATCTGCACGGCGGAAGTCGCCAAGATTTACACCTCGGAAAATAATCGCCAGGTGTGGCTACGCATGCCGAATGCCGAATTGATGAAATATGTCCTGCATAAAGGGTTTATTGGCATCGACGGTATTAGCCTGACCATCGGCGAAGTGGTGAATAACCGTTTCTGCGTGCATTTGATCCCGGAAACGCTGGAGCGCACCACGCTGGCCAAAAAGCGTCTGGGCGATAAAGTGAATATCGAAATCGACCCGCAGACGCAGGCGGTGGTTGACACCGTCGAGCGGGTGCTGGCCAGCCGCGAGGCGACCCTGGCGGCGGCGATGGCGCCGGCGCATAAAGACTGACCGCGGTTCGGGCGTTGACGCCGGGATCGCATCCTAACCAGAGAGGAGAAACGCGTGAAGTTTTATGGGAAAACGTTGATGTTAACCGCGCTGTTGGCGCTGAGCGCCTGCAGCAGTTCACCGGAGAAGGGCGCAACCGCTCAGGCGACCGACGCGGACGATACCTGCGGCGCTGCGCAGTATCAGAGCTATGTCGGCAAACCGATGTCCTCGCTCGAGGGCCTGCGGATTGAGTCCCAGGTGCGGGCAATTCCGTACAACTCGGCGGTGACCATGGACTTCAACCTGCGCCGCCTGAATTTCCTCGGCGACAGCGACGATAAAATCATCCGCGTCTATTGCGGCTGATGCGCGGTTCGGCGCCTGGTAAATAAAAACGGCCCCGGCGATTAACCGGGGCCGTTTTTTTATCGCGCGCAGCCGCTCAGCGCGAGACGCGAATACCGCCTTCGACCCCTTTAGGGCTGAATACCACCTGCCACAGTTGAATATCACGCGCCCGGAAGGCGCCGGCGCAGGCGTTCAGATAATAGCTGAACATGCGTTCGAAACGTTCGGAATAACGTTGAGCCAGCTGCGGCCAGGCCTGTTTAAAACGTTCGTACCAGGCCATCAGCGTGCGATCGTAATCGGCGCCGATATTGTGCCAGTCTTCCATCACGAAATGTCCCTCGCTGGCCTGGGCAATATGGGTGACCGACGGCAGGCAGCCGTTCGGGAAGATATATTTGTTGATCCAGGGATCAACATTCATATCTGTCCGGTTGGAACCGATGGTATGCAGCAGGAACAAACCGTCCGGTTTTAAATTGCGCTCCACCACGTTGAAATAGGTGCGGTAGTTTTTTGGCCCGACGTGTTCGAACATGCCGACGGAAACGATACGGTCAAACTGCTGATGCAGGTCGCGATAATCCTGCAGCAGGATTTCCACCTCCAGCCCGGCGCAGCGTTCCTGCGCCAGCTTCTGCTGCTCGGCGGAAATGGTCACGCCGACCACCGAGACGCCGTAGTTTTTCGCCGCAAAGGCGGAGAGGCCGCCCCAGCCGCAGCCGATATCCAACAGCCTCATTCCCGGCTGCAGCTGCAGTTTCTCGCAGATCATGCGCAACTTGGCTTCCTGCGCCTGTTCCAGCGTGGCGGCGTCCTTCCAGTAAGCGCAGGAGTATTGCATATAAGGATCGAGCATCAGGGTAAACAGATCGTTGCCTAAATCGTAATGCTCTTTGCCGACTATCCAGGCGCGTTTTTTCGACTGCAGGTTGGTTAATCGCGCGGCGGCGATGCGCAGCGTGTCTTTAAGATGGTGGGGGAGTTTCCTTTCCAGCCCGGCATTGACCACGCGTTGAAAGAATATATCCAGCCGTTCGCATTCCCACCAGCCGTCCATATAACTTTCGCCCAGCCCCAGAGATCCTTCCTGCAGCACGCGTTTAAAAAAGTTGGGGTTTTTGACCTGAATATCGAAGGGCCGCGATCCGTTTATTTCAATACCGGCCATGCCGAGCATTTCATGTGCGATACGGTACCATTGGTTGTCCTGGATGCTCAGATCTTCTATACACGATGAACTCATAGCTTCTCCATCACCTTCTTCTGACTGATGACCCGCTAGGAAAAAGCTTAGACAATTTCTGCGGGTGCATACGTTTCCCGACGGTAAAATTACCCGCGGCGTCTGATATCCGACTATGAACAGAGGAAAATTTTAAGAAGGCTCCAGCGCAAGGGGCGCGGGAAAAACTCATCCTTAAAAAAGTGTGACGCAATACGCGAACACAATAGCGACTTGAGATATAGAGATTATAAAGTGTTACTTTAAAAGGTTGTTTTTGAGTATAGGCGTGCCGAGGCGCTTACTCAACCGTAAATCGCACTCGGCAAAAATATTCTTTAAGTGACTATTAGCTCTGGCAATTATGACGCAGGGTTAGCATGTTCCCGCGGCGCGCGCTGCCCCGCATCGGCCGCTTTCCCGCGCTGCAGCCAATAGCCCAACGCGGCCAATACCACCGTTGACACCATCACCGTTACCGTCGCCGGCAGCGGCTGCGCGATAAACGCCGAGACCAGCATGCTGGCGACGAAGCACAGGCCCAGCTGCAGGGTATTCTGCAGCGCCGCGGCCTTGCCGCTGCTTTCCGGGAACGGCGTCAGCGCATTCGCCACCATAATCGGGTAACCGGCGCCGTTGACCAGGGCCATGATGCAGAACGGGATCAGCAGGCTGGTCAGGGTCGGTTCGGTCAGGGTGGCCACCAGATACAACGCCACCATGCTAGCGCCATAGGTTACCAACAGCCACGGCAGCAAGGTTGTACCGTTGATGCGCTTTAACGCGGTGCGGCAGCCATAGCCCCCCAACAGGAAGGCCAGGGTTTGCGGCACATAGCTCAGGCCAATATCGTTCGGGCCGTAGCCCATGTCGCCGAGGATAAACGGCGAACCGGTCAGCCAGGCGAAAAATCCGGCCGAGCAGGCGGCGAACATGGCGACGTTGCCGCTGAACACCGGGGATTTCAACAGCTGCCAGAAGCTGACGCCGCGGTTCTTTTCGGCCGCGATGGGCTGCGGCCTGGCGCTTTCTTTCAGCAGCAGGGTCGGCAGCAGCAGCAGCAGGGCGATGCCCAGCAGCACGGCGAAGATCATCCGCCAGCCGGCGTGGTTCAACAGCCAGGCGCCCAGCAGCGGCGCCAGCGCCGGCGACAGCGCGACCAGCGGCATGATGGTGGCGAACACGCGGTTGGCCTTGCCGTCGCGGTAGCGATCGACCACCAGCGCCTGCCAGGTAACGGCGGCGGAGCAGACGCCGATCGCCTGAATAAAGCGTAACGACCACAGCTGCACGGCATTTTGCACCCACAGCATGCCGAGGCAGCCGAGGGCGAACAGCGCCAGGCCGATCAGCAGCACCGGCTTGCGGCCCAGGTGGTCGGAGAGCGGCCCCCACAGCAGCTGCGCAAAGGCGAAGCCGGCCAGAAAGATGCTGAGGCTGGCGCTGATGGCGCCGGCGGAAATTTGCAGCTCTTCCCGCATGGCGCCGAAGGCCGGCAGGTACATGTCGGTCGCCAGATAACCCAGCATGCTCAGGCCGGCGAGATAGAACATAAAGCCAAAGGAATTTCGCATGGTATTTCTCGTTGGTATTTTGTTGTCGCAGGTTTTTAGCGCCGGCAAGTGTATCCGGCTGGATCTCTGCTTGTGAAACGGTAATATTTGCAAACTGCTGTTAAAAAAATTGAAGGCAAGACGATGTGGTCTGAATATTCTCTGGAAGTCGTGGACGCGGTGGCCCGCACCGGCAGTTTCAGCGCGGCGGCGCAGGAGCTGCACCGGGTGCCCTCGGCGGTCAGCTATACCGTGCGTCAGCTGGAGCAATGGCTGGCGGTGCCGCTGTTTGAACGGCGCCATCGCGATGTGGAACTGACGCCGGCCGGCGCGCTGTTCATCAAGGATGCGCGGGTTGTCATCAAAAAAATGCTCGACACCCGCCGCCAGTGCCAGCAGGTGGCCAACGGTTGGCGCGGCCAGCTGAAAATCGCGGTGGACATCATCGTCAAACCGCAGCGCAGTCGCCAGCTGGTGCTGGATTTCTATCGTCACTTTCCCGATGTCGAATTACTGATGCAGCCGGAGGTGTTTAACGGCGTGTGGGATGCGCTGGTCGACGGGCGGGCGGAGATGGCGATCGGCGCAACGCGCGCGGTGCCGGTCGGCGGCGGCTTCGCCTTCCGCGACATGGGCGACATGAACTGGCTGTGCGTGGTCAGCCCGCAGCATCCGCTGGCGCTGCTGAGCGGCCCGCTGAATGACGACCAGCTGCGGCCTTATCCTTCGCTGTGCCTGGAAGATACCTCGCGCAGCCTGCCGAAGCGCGTGACCTGGACGCTGGACAACCAACGGCGGCTGGTGGCGCCGGACTGGACCTCGGCGCTGGACTGCCTGTGCGCCGGGCTGTGCGTCGGCATGATGCCGGCCCATCGGGCGTTGCCGCTGGTGCGGCGCGGGGAGCTGGCGGCGCTGCAGCTGCAGCAGCCTTTTCCCGCCAGCCCGTGCTGCCTGACCTGGCAGCAGGATAAGCCGTCGCCGGCGATGGCCTGGCTGCTGGACTATCTGGGGGACAGCGAAACCCTGAATCAGGAATGGCTGAGCGAAGCGGCGCCGGAGGCCGGGCGGGCTTCCGGCGGCGGGGATTAACGGCGGTAGTCGACGAACGGGCCGTCGGCGACCGAACGGCGCTCGATCAGTTTCGGATGCACCTCGATCACCTGCGATTCCTCGCGCTTGCTGATGATGCGATCCAGCAGCATGGTGAAGGCCATTTCGCCCAGGCGTTCCTTCGGCTGGTGGATGGTGGTCAGCGCCGGCGTGAAGTAGCGGGCGTTGCGCACGTTATCGTAACCGATCACCGAAATGTCCTGCGGCACCCGCAGCCCCAGTTCGTCGGCGGCGCAGATGGCGCCCATCGCCATGATGTCGCCGCCGCAGAACACCGCGGTCGGACGCTGTTTCTGCGACAGGATCTGATGCATGGCCTTGTAACCGGACTCCGGCTCAAAGTCGCCCTGTACGATCCATTCGTCGCGCACCTCGATATTGGCTTCCTGCATCGCCTTCAGAAAGCCCTGATGTCGCCCGCCGCCGGTGTTGCGCGCCAGCTGCCCAGGAATGGCGCCGATGTCGCGGTGGCCGCGCTCAATGAGATAACGGCCGGCCAGATAACCGCCCTCGAAGGCGTTGTCGATGATGGTGTCGGTAAAATCGCCGCGCGCCGCGCCCCAGTCCATCACC
Source organism: Serratia ficaria (assembly GCF_900187015.1). Classification (NCBI taxonomy): domain Bacteria; kingdom Pseudomonadati; phylum Pseudomonadota; class Gammaproteobacteria; order Enterobacterales; family Yersiniaceae; genus Serratia; species Serratia ficaria. Next base: position 2,383,152 of record NZ_LT906479.1, read on the forward strand.
ACCATCGGGATATTGCGGTAGTCTTCCAGCATGCCCAACAGCTGGTCCGGGTATTCCGAGCACATCACCAGCAGGCCGTCGACGCGCTTTTGCGCCAGCATCGCCAGATAGGCGCGCTGCTTGTCCAGGTTGTTATGCGAGTTGCACAGGATCAGCGTGTAGCCTTTGCTGTAGCAGCTGTTCTCCACCGCTTCGATCACTTCGGCAAAATAGGGCGCCTCGCTCGAGGTGGCCAGCAGGCCGATCGACTTGGTGTGATTGACCTTCAGGCTGCGCGCCACGGCGCTCGGCGAGTAATGCAATTCTTTGATCGCGGCCCATACGGCCGCTTTGGTTTCTTCGGCGACGAAACGAGTCTTATTGATGACGTGCGAAACGGTGGTGGTGGAAACGCCAGCGCGTTTGGCCACATCTTTAATCGTTGCCATGTAAGAAATGACTCCTGAACTCACATGTTGCAGCATGTAAGTGTGATGTTAATCGTTTGCCTGCGTAGATCCTTCTCCAGAGAAGCGAAAACCGAGTTTTTAATGTGTTGAAGTCTTCAGCGCTGGTCAGGAGGGGCATTGTTGCCGGTACGCAGTTGTGAACTGCGAATTTTGTCGCATATTGAGCAAAAGGGGAAGAGGTAATCGGCATTATAAACCGGGAAATGATAACAAGATTTTATTGGCGAACTGTGGGAAAATGATTTGACGTACTAATTGTACGCCTTTTATCCTTGGGAAAGCCTATCTGAGAAGGAGTAGTAATGGATACCGATCTGAAGATGTCGCTGTTCACCACCCTGTGTGCGCTGGCCGTGATCATTGCCTTCAGCTTCACCGCTGCGCTGAACTGAATTCCCGGCATTAACAGGCGCAGCTTGCTGCGCCTCGTCGCTTTCCCCGCGGTTATCCCCGTTCTTCTGCAACAAACGTCCCGTTCGCCAACGCCTGGAGGTTCTCCGGCCACTTCGGCCGCGCTAAGTATTAACGAATGGTTTTCGGCGTGACGACCCGGCGCGCGCCGATATAGTGGTTCTGCCAGTAGTCGTTGTCGAGCTGGCTGATGCGGATCTCTTCACCGGTGCGCGGCGACTGGATGAATTTGCCGTTGCCCAGATAAACCCCAACGTGATCGGCCACGCCGCGGTTGTTGATGCGGAAGAACACCAGATCGCCGCTTTCCAGCTCGCTTTTCTTGATGGGCGCGGCGTCGCGCAGGTGATACATCTCATTGGCGGTGCGCGGCATCTTGATTTTCACCACGTCCTTATAGGCGTAATAAATCAGGCCGCTGCAGTCAAAGCCGGTACGCGGCGAGCTGCCGCCCCAGCGATAAGGCTTGCCCATTTGATCCATCAGCTTGGCCATGGCGGTTTGCTTGGCGTGTTGATAGCGTTTTTTATGCGCCGGGCTGAGCTTCAGCGGCTTATCGTCGTGCACCAGTTTGGCGGTAGCCATCCCGGCACTGCGGTGGCGGCCGTAGCCTTTTTTGTAACCCTTCTTCGGTGGGGTCACCTTAATTTTGGCGATTTTTTGGGATTTGGTTTTCGATTTGGCGCTGACGATCTTTTTGGCCGTTTTCTCTGATTTGGTCTTGGCGACCTTGGTTTTTTTCTCTGGGGCCGCCACTTTCACTTTTTTGCTGGCCTTGACCGCTTTCTTTTTCTTGCGATCGTCCGGCCGCGCTTCATTGACATGGCTCTTGCGCTGCTCGGCGGCAATACGCGCCTGCGGCGCAGCGTGCGCCAGATTGAAGAATAGCTGCGTAAACAACAGCACAAAAAGCGTAAGAATTAAACGCATGTCGACGTCACCAGCCTTGGCCCCGAAACGGATATCGAAAGAGTCACAGTATTCCCGAATTTCGCCATATAAAACAGCGGAGAACTCATAAATAATAATCCATATTGTGAGAAAACGTTAATAGCCTTTTTTTTGGTTTAAAATCAGCCCGTTGATGTATAAAAAATCATCAGTCTCGCGTTGCGGTTTTAATTAAACGCCGGGCGGGGGGCGACGAAATATATTAGTGAAATGGTCGGATTAAAAATGTTATTCTGAGCCTAAGTTTTAACCGGAATGGCGTTGCCGGTGAGGCGCGATCGGCACAGGGCGAATGTCCTTGCAAAAGATGGCGTTTTCTTGCGACTGTTCCAGCCGCTACAATAGCCCGTGTGATGCATGTTGTAGCCATGAGATGTGGCTTGAGGAAGCAATAAATGACGACGACGATTGAAAAAATTCAGCACCAGATCGCTGAAAACCCTATTTTGCTGTACATGAAAGGCTCGCCAAAACTGCCGAACTGCGGTTTTTCCGCACAGGCCGTGCAGGCGCTGTCCGCCTGCGGCGAACGCTTCGCCTACGTTGATATTCTGCAGAACCCGGACATCCGCGCCGAGCTGCCCAAGTACGCCAACTGGCCGACCTTCCCGCAGCTGTGGGTTGACGGTGAATTGGTCGGCGGTTGCGATATCATCATCGAAATGTATCAGCGCGGCGAGCTGCAGCAGCTGATCAAAGAAACCGCAGAGAAATACAAAGAGCAGGAAGACCAGCAGCCTTAATCGGCGGGGCTTGTTGCCATAGAATATCGGGCGGCGCCAGTGCGAACTGGGCCGCCCGATTTTTTTGTCACGCGTCGGACTCGGGCAGCGCCAGCGGCCAGCCGCCGAGGCGCTTCCAGCGGTTGACCAGCTCACAGAACAGCAGGGCGGTTTGCTCGGTGTCGTACAGCGCCGAGTGCGCCTGGCTGCTGTCGAAAGGCATGCCGGCGGCGATGCAGGCTTTGGCCAATACCGTCTGGCCCAGCACCAGCCCGCTGAGCGCGGCGGTGTCGAAGGTGGCGAACGGATGGAACGGATTGCGCTTCAGGCCGGCGCGTTCGGCGGCGGCCATCAGGAAGCTGTGATCGAAGTTGGCGTTGTGCGCCACGATGATCGCCCGGTTGCAGCCGCGATCCTTGATGCCTTTGCGCACCGCTTTGAAAATGGCGTGCAGCGCATCGTATTCGCTGACCGCGCCGCGCAGCGGGTTGTGCGGGTCAATGCCGTTGAACGCCAGCGCTTCCGGCTGCAGGTTGGCGCCTTCAAAAGGCTCGACGTGGAAGTGCAGGGTCTCGTCCTGCTGCAGCCAGCCGTCCTCATCCATCTTCAGCGTGACCGCGGCAATCTCCAGCAACGCGTCGGTTTTGGCATTAAAACCGGCGGTTTCAATATCTATAACTACGGGATAAAACCCACGAAAACGACCACTCAGGGCGTTAAGATCACTTTTTTCGGCCATCAGTTTCTTATCTTCATCGAATGCAGCGCGCATTATGGCAAATTTTACGCCCGGTTGCAGGCGCTTATCACGCGGATAAAAAGAAGGGCGCCGCTGCGCCCTGGATAAGCTTTATTTGCCGAGGCCCTGGCCGGCGTGCTTGTTCTCGATCAGTTCGATCTTGTAACCGTCCGGATCTTCGACGAAGGCGATCACCGTGGTGCCGCCTTTTACCGGGCCGGCTTCGCGGGTCACCTTGCCGCCGGCGCCGCGAATGCTGTCGCAGGTGGCCGCCACGTCGTCGACGCCCAGCGCCAGGTGGCCAAACGCGGTGCCCATTTCGTAGCTGTCGGTGCCCCAGTTGTAGGTCAGTTCAATCACCGCGCCTTCGCTTTCGTCGCTGTAGCCGACAAACGCCAGCGAGTACTTGTATTCCGGGTTTTCGCTGGTGCGCAGCAGGCGCATGCCTAATACCTTGGTGTAGAAGTCGATGGAGCGTTGCAGATCACCGACGCGGATCATGGTATGGAGTAAGCGCATAATTCCTCTGATTGGCTGTGCCGTGGCGTACGGCGATGGAAAAGAATGAAGCTGAATTCAGTATAGCCTTGTCACGCAAGGGATTTCAACGCGGCGAATGGGTGACGCCGTCACATTTGCCGGCCGATAAAAAAGCGGCCATCGCAACATCATGGCCGCCGGGCGGGGTAAGGTTAACTAGTCGGCCAGAAACGGATAATCGGTATAACCCGCGGCGCCGCCGCCGTAGAAGGTTTCCGGCTGCGGCTCGTTCAGCGCGGCGTTCTGCTGCAGGCGCTCCACCAGATCCGGGTTGGCGATGTAGCTGCGGCCAAAGGCCACGGCGTCGATATAGCCTTTGTTGATCAACTCTTCGGCTTTTTCGGCGGTATAGGCGCCGGCGCCGACGATCACCCCTTTAAAGTGGGCGCGCACCGAGTCGCGGAAAGCCTCGGAGTAAGGTTTGCCGCCGGCCCAGTCCGGTTCGGAGATGTGCAGGAAGGCGATATTGCGTTTGTTCAGCTCTTCCACCAGGTACAGCGCGGCTTCTTCCTGATCTTCGCCGTTGTCCAGGCCGTTGAACGGACCCAGCGGTGAAATGCGGATGCCGACATGCTCTGAACCCCATTCGGCCACGGCGGCGTCGACCACTTCCAGCGTCAGGCGGGTGCGGTTTTCGATGCTGCCGCCGTACTGGTCGGTACGCTGGTTGGAGGCCGGCGACATGAACTGGTGCAGCAGGTAGCCGTGCGCGGCGTGCAGCTCGATGTAGTCGAAGCCGGCTTCGCGCGCATTGGCGGTCGCCTGGCGGAAATCGTTAACGATGCCCGGGATCTCCGCGGTCTCCAGCGCGCGCGGCGTCGAGGTTGGCACCCGCACCCAGGCGCCGGTTTCGTCGCGCACCGTGGTGCGGGTGTCGGCATTGATCGCGGATGGCGCTACCGGCGCCTGCTGGCCCGGTTGCAGGCTGTCGTGGGAGATGCGCCCCACGTGCCACAGCTGTACGGCGATATGGCCGTTTTTGTCATGCACCGCCTGGGTGATTTTTTTCCACGCGGCGATCTGCTCCGGGGTGTGCAGCCCCGGCGCGCCGGCATAGCCCTTCGCCTGGAAAGAAATCTGCGTGGCTTCGGTAATCAGCAACCCGGCGCTGGCGCGCTGCGCATAGTACTCGCCCATCAGCGGGGTGGGAATATCACCCGGCTCGATGCTGCGCAGGCGCGTCAGCGGGGCCATAAATACGCGGTTGGGCAGGGTAGCGGCGCCAACCTTCAGCGGGGAGAATAATTTTTCAATCTTCATGGTGCATCCTATTTTGAATAGACCGGTCGACTAGTTACGCGGCGACAAAACCCCATCGCCATGGTTTTCTGGGTAAATCAGGGTATTTCGGTTACGGCTGCGGCGGGCGCAACAGCAACTCAATGCTCTCCAACGCGCTGGTCAGCGGGGCGACCGAGCGGCGGATCTTGGCGCGCAGCGAGGCGCCGAGCCACAGTGAATACAGCGTTTCCGCGGTGGCCGCCGGGCTCATGGCGATCGTCAGCGAGCCTTCGCGCATGCCGCGTTCGATCGCGTCCTGCAGATGGCCAATCACCCGCGCGGTACCGGTTTCCAGCGCGTGGCGCATCGGCTCCGACAGGTCGCTCACCTCGGCGGAAAGCTTCACCGCCAGGCAGGCGTTGTGGCATTCGCTGCGGCAATGGTAGCTGATCGCCTGGGCGTAATAGCTCAGCAGCTGGTGGCGCGCATCGCTGTGGCCGTCGGTAAACAGCTTTTGCATCTCGGCGTCGTAATGCATGAAATAGCGCTGCAGCATCGCCTCGCCGAAGGCTTCCTTCGAGCGAAAATAGTGGTAGAACGAGCCCTTGGGCACGCCCGCGGTGGCCAGCAGTTCGCTCAGCCCCATGCCGGTAAAGCCCAGGCGCAGGCTGAGGGTCTCGCCGGTCGCGAGCAGATGTTCACGTGTGTCCACGGTGCAATGCGTTGATTTGGTCATAATGGGGTTGAGCATAATAGACCGATCGGTCTAGGTCAAGGGCAATAAAAAAACCGGCGTCGCGGCGCCGGTGGTCAGAAGGGTATTTTGCCTCAACGGCGCCGCGAAGTTAAGCCCCTATGCGCCGCTGCGGCAGCGCTGCAGGATATCCAACTGCGACTGATATTCGCGGGTTTGCACGTTCAGCATGCCCAGCAGGGTGTGGAACAGATCGTCCTGCGAAACGTCGTCCTTTTCCGCCAGGGCAGTCAGGCATTGGCGATCGATGCCGAAATTGCGCTGGTAGTCGGCCGACATCCACATCAGAAACGGCACGTGGGTTTGCTGGCTCGGCGCGAACAGATAAGGCGTGCCGTGCAGGTACATGCCGTTTTCCCCCAGCGATTCCCCGTGATCGGACAGGTAAACCAGCGCGGTATTGAATTTGTCGCTGTATCGCTGCAGCAGCTTGATGGTGTCGTCCAGCATCGCATCGGTATACAGCAGCGAGTTGTCGTAGGTGTTCACCAGCTGCTCGTGAGTGCAGTCCTGGATCTGATTGCTGTCGCAGGTCGGTGAAAATTTCCGCAATGCCGGCGTGCTGCGGCGGAAGTAAGCCGGCCCGTGGCTGCCCATCTGGTGCAGCACGATCACGCCGTCGCCCTTCAGGCCGTCGATGTAGTCGTTCAGCCGGTACAGCAGCGCATTGTCCAGGCAGACGTCGCCGTCGCAATCCTGCGGCAGTTTCATCTTGGTCATGTCCACATGCGGCACGCGGTCGCAGGCGCCCTTGCAGCCGCCGTCGTTCTCGCGCCACAGCACGTTGACGCCGGCGTGCGCCAGCACGTCGAGCATCCCTTCCTGGTGGGTCGCCAACGTGGCGTCGTAATCTTTGCGCGGCATATTGGAGAACATGCAGGGGACTGAAATCGCCGTCTCGGTGCCGCAGGAACTGGCGTTCTTGAAATACACCACGTTGTCTTGTTTCAGGCGCGGGTTGGTGTCGCGCGCATAGCCGCCCAGCGAGAAGTTCTCGGCGCGGGCGGTTTCGCCCACCACCAGGATCACCAGCGTTTTCTTTTGCTGCCCGGCGATCAACGGGCCTTTATGCGCGTCTTCGCCGATTTTTACCAGCGGCAGGTGGCGGGTGAAATAGCGCTGCTGGGTGAATTTGAGGGTGCCGGACACGAAGTTGGACGGCGTCAGCATTTTCACCACGCTTTTGTTGTTGCGGATCAGCGAAGCGTAATCTTTGTAGAACAGCGCGGCGATAATCAGGATCACCACCAGCGACAGCATCACGTTGGCGGCGCGCAGCCCGAGCATGTACCACCAGGGCCGGGTTTTGCGGATGCGGGTAAAGCAGACCGCCACCGCCGGCACGATGCCGAGCAGCGCCAGCCACAGCCCCATGCGCGGCGTCAGCAGCGCGGTGGCTTCCTGCGGGTTGGTTTCGAAGGCGTTTTGCATCATGTTGCCGTCGATCACCACGCCGTAGCTGTACATGAAGTAGTTGGCCGCCGCGCTGCCGAGCAGGAAGAAAATCATCAGCGGTTTGCGCAGGAAGGGCACGGTCAGCACGCTAAATATGATGTTTAGCGCGCAGAAAATCACCAGCGGCAGGGTGGCGGCGAACATCAGGCTGCGGATGCTATCGAAGCTGATGTACGACCAGGCCTTATGCAGAAACAAGGCGTTCTGGAACAGGGTGAAAAACAGGGCGCTGGCGAGGACAAACCCGAGGCTGTTGCACTGTAAGCGTTGACGTAACCACATTGCCAAATCTGGATCCTGAGAGGAGGTAATGCGCTGAAATCTACAGGATGAAACTTAAGAAAACCTTAGAGAATCAGATTACTGGCGGGGCGCTTGATGTGGGCCAGGCCGGGGCCCGGCCCACATCCTCAATAGGCGGCGGTGAACTGCGCGCGGATAAACTGCGGTTTTTCGATTTCATCGACGATCGCCACCGCCAGATCTTCCACCGAAATGCTGGCCGGCGCCTGGCCGTTCATCAGCAGCTGAGTGGTGCCGAGGCGGAACTGACCGGTGCGCTTGCCCGGCTCCAGCAGCGCCGCGGGGGACAGGTAGGTCCAATCGAGCGATGATTCGTCGCGCAGTTTGTTGCGCAGATCGCGCACCGCCTGCGCGCCCGGACGGATGTTTTCCGGGAACTGCGGGGTATCGACCAGCTCGACGCCGGGCGCCACTTCCAGACTGCCGGCGCCGCCGACCACCAGCAGGCGCTTCACGCCGGCCTTCGCCACCGCGTCGAGGATCTGCTGCGCGCCGCGCCGGGTCTTTTCATACAGATGGTCTTCCGCCCAGCCCGGGTTATAGGCGCTGATCACCGCATCCTGGCCGCTCAGCTGCGCCGTCAGCCACGGGGTGTCGGCCACGTCGCCCAGCGCGACGGTCAGGTTGGCGTGGTCCGGCAGGTCCTTTTTTTGCCGGGCGATGGCCGTGACCTGCAGGCCGCGGGCCAGGGCTTCGTCCACTGCGCGGCGGCCGACAAACCCCGTTGCTCCAATAATGGCTACTTTCATCTGCGTGCTCCTGTCTGAAATGGGTCGGTATGATGGGCAGACCCTGTGGCCTGCTGCTGGGAACTACTCTAGTACTTAACAATAGTCCTGATTAGTGCCATATTCATGCTTTCTTGATTAAGTAAAACTTCATAATCATGGATAAACTCAATCGAATGGCGGTATTCGCCACCGTGGTGGCGGAGGGGACCTTGGCCGGGGCGGCCCGGCGACTGGGCATGACGCCGTCGGCGGTCAGCCAGCATATGCGCTCGCTGGAAAAGGCGCTCGGCGTGCCGCTGCTGCACCGTTCCACCCGGCGGCTGGCGCTGACCGAAGCGGGCGAGGCTTTTTATCCGGGCTGCGAGGCGATGCTGTTTCAGGCGCAGCAGGCCGAACAGCGCCTGGCGGCGCTGCGGGATACGCTGGTGGGCGAGCTGCGCATCGCCGCCGCCGTCGGCATTGGCGGCCGGCCGCTGGCCGAAGCGCTGGCGCCGCTGCTGCAGGCGCATCCCAAGCTGAGGCTGCGGGTGCTGGCGGATGACCGCGTCGTCGATATGATTGAACACCGCGTCGACATTGCGCTGCGGGTCAATCGCCAGCTGGCGGACGCCAGCATGATAGCCCACCCGCTGGCGGAATGGCCGATGGTGCTGTGCGCCGCGCCGCGCTACCTCAGCCAGCACGGGGTGCCGGAAAAACCGCAGGATTTGGCTCAGCATCGCTGGATCTCCAGCGGCTACGGCGGCGCGCATCTGGATTTGCATCACCAGTCCGGCGAGCAGGTGAAGCTGCGCCTGGCGGAAGGCCAGATTGTCAGCGACAGCATGAACGTCATGCGCGCCTTTACCCGCGCCGGATTGGGCATTTCAGTTCAGCCGCTGTATGAAATCGGCGACGAGCTGCAGCGCGGCGAGTTGATCCCGCTGATGCCGGAATGGCGCCCTGCGCCGCTGCGGCTGCACGCTCTGACGCTGGAGCGGGCGATGCCGGAGAAAAATCGCCAGGCGCTGCGCTATTTGCGCGACTATTTTCGCCGCAACGGCGAAAAGTCACTTGCCAGCGGCGCCGATGGCGTCTTCAATTAGCAAGAGAATGCAGGAGGGCCCCGTGGCGCAGCAGCTTGAGTTTTTCGACATCCCCAGCCCGTGCCGCGGCATATGCCAGGCCGATGAGCGCGGTTTCTGCCGCGGCTGCCTGCGCAGCCGCGAGGAGCGCTTTGGCTGGATGCAAATGAGCGACGCGCAAAAGCGCGACGTGCTGCGCCTGTGTCGCCAACGCCTGCTGCGCCTGCAGCGGGCCAATAAACCGCCCGATGAACCGCAGCCGGAACAGCCGTCGCTGTTTTAACCCTTTCCCGATCTGCCGCACGTTCGGGCGGCTTTCCGCTTCCCAGCGCCTTATCCGCTTGTGTATGCTGGCGTTAACTTATGTCATGAGGTTTTCGCAATGGTAGATCGTATTCGACTCGCGCCGCAGGGGCCTGAATTTTCCCGCATGATTTGCGGTTACTGGCGTTTGATGGAGTGGGGCATGACCCCTCAGCAACTGCTGGGGTTTATTGAACAGCATATCGAACTGGGCGTGACCACCGCGGATCATGCGGACATTTACGGCGGCTATGCCTGCGAACAGGCGTTCGGCGAGGCGCTGCGGCTGAAGCCGGCGCTGCGCCAGTCGCTCGAGCTGGTGTCCAAATGCGGCATCGCCACTACCGCCAGGCCGGGCAACCCGATCGGCCATTACATCACCGATCGCGACCATATCGTGCACAGCGCCGAACGCTCGCTGCAGCGCCTGCATACCGATTATCTCGACCTGCTGCTGATCCACCGCCCGGACCCGCTGATGGACGCGGATGAGGTGGCGGAAGCCTTCGTGGCGCTGCACAAGAGCGGCAAGGTGCGCCACTTCGGCGTTTCCAACTTCACTCCGGCGCAGTTCCAGCTGTTGCAGTCGCGCCTGCCGTTCTCGCTGGTGACCAATCAGGTGGAGATTTCGCCGATCCACCAGCCGGCGATCCTCGACGGCACCCTCGATCAGTGCCAGCAGCTGCGCATCAGACCGATGGCCTGGTCCTGCCTGGGCGGCGGGCGCCTGTTCAACGACGCCGAATTCCAGCCCCTGCGCGACGAGCTGCAGGCGGTGGCGCAGGAAATCGGCGCCGAGACCATCGAGCAGGTGGTGTATGCCTGGGTGATGCGTCTGCCGTCCGCGCCGCTGCCGATTATCGGCTCCGGCAAGATAGCGCGCGTACGTTCGGCGCTGAAAGCGCAGCGCCTTGCGCTGAGCCGCCAGCAGTGGTTCCGCATCCGCAAGGCCGCGCTGGGCTACGACGTGCCTTAAATCGGGAAAGGGAAAGCCGGGCAGCGCGGGCCGCCCGGCTTTTTTTTGCCGGTGGATCAGGCCAGCACCACCTGATCGGCATTGAAGTGATCCAACGCAACCCCGACCAGCGTCACCTGACTGGCGCCGAAGGCCAACACCAGATCGTTATCCCGTTGGGAAACGTAGTCGCCGATGTCGCTGCTGGCGCCTTCGGTGCCGATAAACACCAGTTTGTCGCTGGCGCCGAAGTTAACCAGCCGATCGCTGCCAAAATCGCCGCTGAACAGGAAGGTGTTGTTGCCGCCGGCGCTGCTCAGCACGTCGTCGCCGCTGCCGCCGACGAAGGTCAGATTGCCGCCGGCGTGGCCGATGAGCTGGTCATTGCCGTCCTTGCCGAACAGCCAGGCGTCGCCGTCTTTGGCCCGCAGCAGGTCATCGCCCGCGCCGCCGTTGGTGGAGGCGGCGTAGGCCTTCAGGCCGGCGTCCGATTTCAGCCCGGCGTCGGTCACCCGGTGGTCCACCTCTTTGCTGAGCACCAGCCAGGAAGTTTCCTTGCTGCGCAAGGTGCCGATATCGTCCGCCAGGGTGATGCCGCCCTTGGCGTCGCGCAGATAGAGCCGGTCGCCGTCGTAGGCCACTTCGGTGTTTTTCAACGCCTGCCGGGTGTCCAGCACGTTGTCGCCCTTGCCGCCGGAAACGATGTTGTAGCCGCCGCCGTCGCGGAAAATATCATTGCCGTCGCGGCCCTCGAGATAGTCGTTGCCGGTTCCGCCCTTGATCCGATCGTTGCCGTCGCTGCCGATGATAAAGGTCGGGCCGCTGTGCGTTTCGGCATTGCGATTCAGGTCTTCCACCCAGGTATTGCCGCGGGTGACGTCGGACAGGTTGGAAACGACGATGGTCGAGTCTTTCTCGGTCAGCGAATAAAATTCCGAGTTCAGCACCCGCATCAAACCGTCCTGATAAAAAAACGGCAGGTGAGACAGCCAGGTGGGGACGTTCAGGATCGAGAACGGCAGCAGGTTCCAGGCGGCCGAGGCGTAGTGGTCGTTGAAGTTGACGATGTTGTTGGTGGCGGAGTCTTGCGGCGCATCATGCACCCCCAGCGAGGCCGGCGTCAGCGTGGTGCCGTCCAGCGCGCGAAACACCGGATCGTTTTCATAGCCGATATTGATCACCTTGCCGCCGGTTTCATACTGGGTCGGCGAGGCGAAGGCCACATAGCTGGATTGGGAGTAGAAGCCGCCCCAGTTGGCGTCGCTGAGCGCCGCCATGCTGTTGACCGCCAACCCGCCCAGGCTATGGCCGCTGATCAGGACGTCGTCGCCGCCCAGGCCGTTGGCCCGGGCGAACGTCGCCACGTCGCCCAGCAGGTTGCCGAAGGCTTTCAGGGTGTAATTGTCGGCATAGCCGTCTGGGCCGAAGCCCGCCAGCAGGTCATTAATCACATCGCCAATGGTATCGGCGATCAGGGATTCCCGCGGGCCGCTGGTGCCGCGGAAAGAGATGCCAATGGCGGTGAGATTGCCGTCGCCGTCATATTTGCCCAGCACTTCGGCCTGGGCGGTGGTATATCCCAGGGTTTCGCCGTAGTAGGTGCCGCGGGCGTCGGTTTTGCCCCCATAGCCCAGTTGTTCGGCGCCGATCACCGACCAGCCGGCTTTATTCACCGCCGCCAGCGCCGCCTGTTCCGAGTCCGGATTCCAGGGAATGCCGGGCAGGCCGCCCTGTGACTGGGTGCTGCCGATCAGCGCGGTAACCAGCGTCAGCGGCAGGCCCAGGCCGAAACCGGTCTGGTGGTAGCCTTGGTCAAAGCCATTGTCGATATTGTGGTAGGCGTAGGTGGCGATCGCCATGGCGTCGGAAAACAGCGCTTTTGATTCGGCCTCATCGCGATCTTGGTAGTTAAAGATGCCCATATCAGTTCCTTATGAGTATGCCGCCTGGCCGGTATTGTTTTGGAATGGCGCCGGCGGCGAGTGCAGGAGGTACAGAGTGAGCCGAACGACAGCTGGTCGGAGGACCAACATCGGTAAAATTATTATTAGCGTGAAATATTAATAATGCGAATTAAAAGGGGGGATGGGGCGGGTTCAGGGCGGCGACGGCGCACATTCTCCTATACTGAAGGTTCACACGCCCATAAGGAGATTGATTGATGAAACGTTATTGGTATGCGGCGCTCGGCCTGATGGCCTGCGGCGCGGCTCAGGCGGCCCCGGTCGATGTCGAGTTGAACCTGGTCACCGGGCAGGGCATCGGTCAGGATATCGGCAAGGTCAGCATCAGCGAAACGCCGTACGGCTTGCTGTTCACGCCGCAGCTCAAGGCATTGCCGGCCGGGGTGCACGGTTTTCACGTGCACGAGAAAGGCAGCTGCGAGCCGGGCATGAAAGACGGCAAGGCGGTGGCGGCTTTGGCGGCCGGCGGTCACTTCGATCCGCAAAAAACCGGCAAACATCTCGGCCCCTATGCGGATGGCCATCTGGGCGACCTGCCGGCTATCTACGTGACCGACGACGGCACGGCCAGCTACCCGGTGCTGGCGCCGCGGCTGAAAAAAATCAGCGAAATCGAAGGCAAGGCGCTGATGGTGCACGCCGGCGGCGACAATCACTCGGATAGTCCGATGCCGCTGGGCGGCGGGGGCGAGCGTTTCGCCTGCGGCGTGATCAAGTAATCACCGCCCCGCGGCGGCCGGCGCGGGCTGGCCGAACGCCTGCTGCAGCTGTTGCAGCGAACAATAGAGCCGCCAAATCAAACCGGCCAAATCGCGCGCCGCCTGTTCCGGGTGGTGCGCCAGCGAGTTGCTCATGCGCAGCAGCTCCTGCAGCGTGGCGTTCAGCGAGCCGTGCTGCACGCCTTTCTCCGTCATGATGCCGCGCAGGCAGTGTATGCACAGGTCCCGCACCGCCGACAGCGGATCCGAACGGGTCTGCCAGTCGCGCAGTTGCCAGACGATATGGCTGCAGTTGAGCAGCACCACGCCCCAGCGCAGCAGCCAACCGCGCGCTTCCTGATCCTTGCTCTGGTTGAGCTGGCTGATGCGGTGGTAGATCAGCGATTCGAACTGGCTTTCGCTCTGCTGCGGGCGATCGCTCAACTGGTCGATAAAATCGCGCCGCAGCGCGCGGATGATGCGCCGGCTTTTGCGTTTGTCCGAACTGGGGCGCAGGATTTGAAACGCCAGGCCGGCCAACAGCACGCCGACTATCTTGCCGATGTTGTCGTTGATGAACGACTGGTAATCGTAGCTGGGCGGATTGGTGACGGTAAGGAACGAGCCCATGAACACGATCAGCTGCCCCCACAGCGCGGCGTAGGGCGGGTTCTGCAGCTTGAGCATCTGCATGGTGACCAGGATCGGCAGCAGGAAGGCGCAGAATACCCAAAAGTCGTCAATCTGGATCATCAGGCCAAACTTGACCACAAAACAGCCGACGGACAGCAGCAGTATGGCCTTCAGCAGCGTGGCGACGCTGTTGATCGGCGAAGGGGTGGAAGAATAAAGCACGCAGCTGATGGCGGTCAGCGTCAGGGCCGAGCTGCCGGCGTCCCACTGGGTGTTGATCCAGTAAGCGCAGCCGATGATGATGCACAAAAAGGTGCGCAGACCGTTATAGGCGGCTTCGTAGCTGTCGGTATGGCGCGCCAGCGAGGTGACGCGCGGCGGTTGAATATCGCTGATCGGCGTGGCGCTTTCCAGCCGCAGCAGCCAGCGGCTGCTGCGCAAATAGAGCCAACAGAAATGGCGCAGCCGCAGCCAGAAGGCGCGGTGGCGGTAATCGGCGGCATCCTGCGGCGCAATCTGCTGCAGAATGCGCGCCAGCCGGTATTTGTCGGTGGCGGGATCGCGCAGTTCGGCCAGCAGCCGTTCCAGCGCCGGCATCAGATTGGCGGGGCGGTCCGGCCAGTTCAGCAGCATGCGGCGCAGGCTGGAGATAACGCTGGTGATGCGCAGCTGCTGGTGCAGCAGGTAGTTGAGCAGGTTGTTTTGGCGGCGCAGCCGATAGTGGCTCCAGAAGGCCTGGATGCGCAGCAGGTTCAGGGTCAGGATCTGGCCGATGACCCCTTCGTGAGAGATGCGTATCTGCGCCGTCACCTCCGGCTGCCACAGCATGGCGGCGTGCTCCAGCAGCCGCAGCTGCATGCGGCGCAGCGAGGTCAGCAGGGTTTCGCCGTCGGAGGTGCTGGGCAGGATCATCATCATCAGGCCGCCGCACAAAATGCCGGTGATGACCTCGCATACCCGCGCCTGCGCGATATCGAAAATCTGTTGGGTATCGGTGACGTTGACCGTGGCGAAGGCGATGATGGCGGCGGTATAGCCCGCCAGCGCGAAGGCGTAGGAGACGTTGTTCTGATAATGGTTGGAGACGTAGGTGCACAGCCCGATCCAGGCGGCGATAAACAGCGTGAACAGCCAGGGATCGTTCAGGCAATGGCCGGCGATCGCCACCGACGCGGCGGCGCCCAGCAGGCTGCCGATGATGCGGCCGATGCTTTTGCTGATCACCCCGCCGACGGTGGGGAAGCTGACCACCGCCGCCGAGGTCAGCGCCCAGTAAGGTTCGTCGAGGTTGAGCACGAAGGCAATCCACAGCGCCAGGCACATCGCCAGCGAATTGCGCAGCGCATAACGCCATTGGCCGCCGGTCGCTTTGCCCCAGGGGGTTCGGCTCCACTCAAGAAAAGGCAGGTTCACACTTTAGCCTTGCTGATGAATCGAAATGGTGCAGGTGGTGCCCGCCACCAGCGGCAAGTCGGCGGGGACGTTGAGCAATTTTATCCTCACCGGCACTCGCTGGGCCAGACGGACCCAGGGCACGTTGGGTTTGACGTCCATTAATAGATCGCCATTGCTTTCGGCGCTCTGATCGTAAATGGCGCGGCCAATGCTCTCCACCTGACCCTGCAGCGGAATGTTGCCGTTATATAAAACGATGTCCGCCTTATTGCCCTCTTTTATATGCTTCAGCTTGGTCTCTTCAAAATAGCCGAGCACATAAAAAGAATGAACGTCCACCAGCGCCACCAGCGGGGTGCCCGCGGTGGCATAGTTTCCTGCCCGCGCCTGTAAATTGGTGATGTAGCCGTCCGTCGGGGCGTAAATTCGGGTTTTGCTTAAATTCCATTTAGCCTGTTCCAGCGTCGCCTGCGCGGCTTTATAGGCGGCTTTCATTGCCTGCGCGGTTAAATTCGCCTCGTCCATATCCTCCGCGGAAATAACGCTGCGCGGCAGCCCGCGGCGGCGCGCGGCTTCGTGGTCCGCCTTGGCCATGTCGGAGCGCGCTTTTGCCAACGCCGCCTCGGCATTGTCGAGCGCGATTTGATAAGGCACCGGGTCGAGGGTAAAAATCAGACTTCCCGCAGGTACGAATTGATTGTCATGAACGCCTATTTTCTCTAATCTTCCAGAAACTTCGGGCGTGATATTGACCAGTTCGGCGCGCACCTTTCCGTCGCGGGTCCAGGGGGATTGCATATAATAATTCCACAGCCACCAACCGGCGCAAACGGCCGCGGCGCAAACGATCACCGTCGAAAAATATTTCAATGTTTTACGCTTCATGGGTTACCAACTCGCTAAAATCCATAAGGAACCGCTGAGGGTCAGAACAAAAATAGACAAATCCATCAGCATCGGATGCCAGATCTCGCCGGAATAAATCCAGTCTCGTAACAGGTGATGTATCAGCAACCATAAAACCAGCCCCAGCAAAAAAGCTTTAAATATCGGTGGAAAATAAAGCGATGCGCCCAACACCAAATCGGGCAGGGGAGACGAAGCCTGTAGCCATGATGTATTCACATTAACAATCCCTAAGGGTGAATATGTTGAATATTTGCATAACGATTAAACAATAACTGACAAAAATAGTGGTTATTTCCACAATATACATTATATACATTTGTGTTTTTAATGTGAGTTACCCAAAATAGACTAAACTCTGGGAGGTAATGTTAGCATGCTAATTATAAGGAGGGGTAAGTGGAGTCAACATTAGGTTCAGATTTAGCACGATTGGTTCGTGTTTGGCGCGCGCTCATCGATCATCGGCTCAAGCCGCTGGCGCTGACCCAAACGCATTGGGTCACCTTGCACAATATCAATCGCTTACCGCCGGAGCAGTCGCAGATCCAGCTGGCGAAAGCGATCGGCATTGAGCAGCCGTCACTGGTCCGCACGCTGGACCAACTGGAGGAGAAGGGGCTGATTACTCGCCACACCTGTGCCAATGACCGCCGAGCGAAGCGCATCAAGCTGACCGAAGCGGCCGATCCGATCATCAGGGAAGTGGACAGCGTCATCACCTCGACGCGCAGCGAAATCTTGAGCGGCATTACCGCCGATGAAGTGCAACTGTTGGTAGGTCTGATTGGCAAGCTGGAACAGAACATCACCGAACTGCAGAACAAACAATAATATTCTTTTCTTTTACGATTACATTTCACAGCATCAGAAATAAAAAAACCGGAGGCCATCGCCTCCGGTTTTACTTCGTTCGGCCGGCTTACAGCGGCGAAACGGTGATGGTATCGCCCATCTGCGCCATACGCACGCGCTGCCCCGGGCTGAACTTGGTCGCCCCGGCCTTCTGAACCACCACGACGTTGTCTTTCTGATCGGTTTTGATCTCCAGCTCAACGCCGTCGGTACGGCCGGCGGCCGCGCCAATCTGGTCGCCCGCTACGCCGCCGGCCACTGCGCCTGCGGCGGTCGCCAGGCTGCGGCCGGTGCCGCCGCCGATGGTATTGCCGAGGAAGCCGCCGAGTACGGCACCGCCGATGGTGCCAATCATGTTGGAGCCGCCTTCGCCCTGGATCTTGACCGGACGCACAGAAACCAGCGTGCCGTAACGTACGGTCTGCACCTGTTTGGCCTGTGAGGCGCTGTAAACGTCGCCGGACATGGAATCATTGGAACACCCCGCCAGGGTAACGGCGGCGATGGCAACGACGAGAAGACGCTTGATCATATAAAACTCCTGATTGTGGTAGTCCATAACCTGGGGAACCTTTCCAGGCCAGATTCAGTGAAAATAATAGACAAAGTATGGTTTAAAGCCACGAATATCACCATTTTCCATACCTATCGCTGCATGCAGCTTAACTTTCCTCTGTTCAACCAATAATAAACCGCTGTTTAGCTTTATGACAGTATCGCCGCGCTTTCCGTTTCGGGTTGAGGCGCGGTTTAACGCCGATTATCCCCGTCGCCGAACCCCGGCAAACGGGCGCCGCGCTCACAACGCTGAAAAAAGGCATCATAATTCATGGCGTTAATCTTTTAATTCTGGTTTATTTGTCAGGTTAAATGTTTGCTTCCCCGTGCGGGTTAAAGGATGTTGCTATGAAGTCAGGCCGCTATATAGGTGTTATGTCTGGCACCAGTCTGGATGGCGTCGACGTGGTGTTGGCCGCGATCGACGAACGTATGGTGGCGCAACAGGCCAGCTACAGCCACCCGATGCCGATCCAGCTGAAGAAGGATATTTTGGCCATGTGCCAGGGGCAGCAAACCACGCTGGCCGCGGTTGGCCGGCTGGATGCGCAGCTGGGCACGCTGTTTGGCGAAGCGGTGCTCGGCCTGCTGAAGCAGACCGGCATTCCGCCGCAGCACGTTACCGCCATCGGCTGCCACGGCCAGACGGTATGGCACGAACCCGAGGGCGATGCGCGCTTCTCGATGCAGCTGGGCGATAACAACCGCATCGCCGCGCTGACGGACATCACCACCGTCGGCGATTTCCGCCGGCGCGATATGGCCTACGGCGGCCAGGGCGCCCCCCTGGTGCCGGCGTTCCATCAGGCGCTGCTGGCGCATCCGACCGAGCGCCGCATGGTGCTGAACATCGGCGGCATCGCCAACCTTTCCCTGCTGCTGCCCGGCACGCCGGTGCGCGGCTTCGACACCGGCCCGGGCAATATGCTGATGGACGCCTGGGTTTGGCGTCATCTTTCCCAGCCTTACGACAAGGACGGTGCCTGGGCGATGCAGGGGCGCGTTTGCCTGCCGCTGTTGCAGCAGATGCTGGCGGATCCGTATTTTGCGCTGCCGGCGCCGAAGAGCACCGGCCGCGAGTATTTCAACGCCGCCTGGCTGGAACGACAGCTGGCCGGCTTGCCGGCGGTCAGCCCGCTCGACGTGCAGACGACCCTGACGGAGCTGACGGCCGTCACCATTTGCGAACAGGTGCAGTTGGCCGGCGGCTGCGAGCGGCTGCTGGTGTGCGGCGGCGGGGCGCGCAACGGCCTGCTGATGGCGCGCATGGCGGCGATGCTGCCGGGCACCGAGGTGGGGCTGACCGACGATTTCGGCGTCAGCGGCGACGACATGGAGGCGCTGGCCTTCGCCTGGCTGGCGTTCCGCACGCTGTCCGGCCAGCCCGGCAACCTGCCGTCGGTGACCGGCGCCAGCCGCGAAACCCTGCTGGGTGGGATTTATCCGGTTTTGCCTTTGGCCCCTCGTCAGCTCTGTTAGGATAGAAATGGATTGATTTCCCTAAGGAGCAACAAGATGAAAAAGGTCATTCTTGCCGCAGGCGCGCTGGCGCTGTCCGGCTGCAGCTACTTCCTGCCGCAAAGCAGCCAGACGTTGCATTATCAGTGCGGCACCACGCCGCTGACGGTGTCGCTGGACGGCAAGGCGAGCGAGGTCAGCTTCTTGATGGACGGCGAGCAGCTGCATTTGAAGCAGGTGCTGGCGATGACCGGCGCCAAGTACAGCGACGGCAAGTACACTTTCTGGTCCAAGGGTCAAAATGCCTACGTCGAGCGTAACGACAGGGTGATTATGAGCGACTGCGTGCAGGCCAACTGATCGGCCGGGGCGGCGTCAGGACGATTGAGATCCTGATGCCGCAGGCGCAGAATGTAACGACAGATTTTTCGGTTGGTTGATAAACCAGATGATTGAAAAGAACGAGTTTGATGTTGCGGACCTGCGCCGTGAATACACCCGGGGCGGCCTGCGCCGCAACGATCTGACCGCCAATCCGCTCGAGCTGTTTGAACGCTGGCTGAAACAGGCCTGCGCTGCTCGCCTGGCCGATCCTACCGCGATGTGCGTGGCGACGGTCGACGAAAACGGCCAGCCTTATCAGCGCATCGTGCTGCTGAAGCACGTCGATGACAAAGGGCTGGTGTTCTACACCAACCTCGGCAGCCGCAAGGCGCAGCAGCTGGCGCAGAACCCGCATATCAGCCTGCTGTTCCCCTGGCACATGCTTGACCGTCAGGTTATCTTCCTGGGCAAGGCCGAGCGCCTGTCGACGCTGGAGGTGCTGAAGTACTTCCACAGCCGGCCGAAGGACAGCCAGATCGGCGCCTGGGTTTCCCAGCAGTCCTCGCGCATTTCCGCGCGCGGCGTGCTGGAGAGCAAATTTCTCGAGCTGAAGCAAAAATTCCAACAGGGCGAGGTACCGCTGCCGAGTTTCTGGGGCGGATTCCGCGTTGATTTCGACTCCGTCGAGTTCTGGCAGGGCGGCGCCAACCGCCTGCATGACCGTTTCCTGTATCAGCGGGACGGGAATGACTGGAAAATTGACCGACTGGCACCCTGAAATCGGAAAATCCCCTCTAAGCGCTGGCACTGACGTCGCCGGCGCTTTATTCTATGCGCTACCCTGAATTTTTGTATTTCGCCACTGGGCGAAAGGCCGTGTACCGGCAAAGGTGCATTCGTTTATACATGGAGTCTTTGATGGCAAGCAGCAACTTGATTAAACAACTGCAAGAGCGGGGCCTCGTTGCCCAGGTTACGGATGAGGAAGCGTTAGCAGAGCGACTGGCGCAAGGGCCAATTGCACTGTATTGCGGTTTCGATCCGACCGCCGACAGCTTGCATTTGGGCCATCTGGTTCCTCTGTTGTGCCTGAAGCGCTTCCAGCTGGCCGGCCATCAGCCGGTCGCGCTGGTGGGCGGCGCCACCGGTCTGATCGGCGATCCGAGCTTCAAGGCGGCCGAGCGCAAGCTGAACACCGCCGATACGGTGAATGAGTGGGTGGAGAAAATCCGCAAGCAGGTTTCTCCGTTCCTCGATTTCGACTGCGGCAGCAACAGCGCCATCGCCGCCAACAACTATGACTGGTTCGGCGGCATGAACGTGCTGACCTTCCTGCGCGATATCGGCAAGCACTTCTCCGTCAACCAGATGATCAACAAGGAAGCGGTCAAGCAGCGTCTGAACCGCGACGACTCCGGCATCTCTTTCACCGAGTTCTCCTACAACCTGCTGCAGGGCTTCGACTTCTCCGAGCTGTACAACCGCCATCAGGTTGAGCTGCAGATCGGCGGTTCCGATCAGTGGGGCAACATCACCTCCGGCATCGACCTGACCCGCCGCATGCACCAGAAGCAGGTGTTCGGCCTGACCGTGCCGCTGATCACCAAAGCGGACGGCACCAAGTTCGGCAAGACCGAAGGCGGCGCAGTCTGGCTGGCGCCGGAAAAAACCAGCCCGTACAAGTTCTACCAGTTCTGGATCAACACCGCCGACGCCGACGTTTACCGTTTCCTGAAGTTCTTCACCTTCATGAGCCTGGAAGACATCAACGCGCTGGAAGAAGAAGACAAGAACAGCGGCAAGGCGCCGCGCGCCCAGTACGTGCTGGCGGAAGAAGTGACCGGCATGGTGCATGGCGCGGAAGGCCTGGCTGCGGCCAAGCGCATCACCCAGAGCCTGTTCTCCGGCGCGCTGCACGAGATGACCGAGGCCGACTTCGCCCAGCTGGCGCAGGACGGCATGCCGACCATCAGGCTGGATGGCGACGCCGACCTGCAGCAGGCGCTGGTGAACGCCGAGCTGGTGCCGTCGCGCGGCCAGGCGCGCACCATGATCGGCTCCAACGCGGTCACCGTCAACGGCGAGAAGCAATCCAACGCGGAATACGCTTTCAGCGAAGCGGATCGCCTGTTCGGCCGCTACACGCTGCTGCGCCGCGGCAAGAAGCATTACTGCCTGGTGGACTGGAAATAATACGCTAACGACGAGAAGGGGCCCCGGTGGCCCCTTTATTTTTTGGGTATGCAGGGTAATATGAAAAATATTCTTTCTATTCAGTCGCATGTGGTGTTTGGGCATGCCGGCAACAGCGCGGCGGAGTTCCCAATGCGCCGCATGGGCGTTAACGTCTGGCCGTTGAACACCGTGCAGTTTTCCAATCATACCCAGTACGGCAAATGGACCGGCTGCGTGATGCCGGCCAGCCACCTGAGCGAGATCGCGCAGGGGATCGCGGATATTGATCAATTGAAACGCTGCGACGCGGTGCTGAGCGGCTATATCGGCTCGCCGGAGCAGGGCGGCCATATTTTGGAGATCGTGCGGCAGGTCAAGCTGGCCAATCCGAACGCCTGGTATTTCTGCGATCCGGTGATGGGCCATCCGGAAAAGGGCTGCATCGTGGCGCCGGGCGTGGCTGAATTTCATTGCCGGCAGGCGTTGCCGTGCAGCGACATGATTGCGCCAAACCTGCTGGAGCTGGAATTGCTGAGCGGGCGCGACGTCGCCGATGTCGCTCAGGCGGTGAGTGCGGCGCGCGAGCTGATCGCCAAAGGGCCGAAAGTGGTGTTGGTCAAACATCTGAGCCGCGCCGGTTATCATCCGGATTGCTTCGAAATGCTGCTGGTGACCGCGGACGAGGCCTGGCACATCAGCCGCCCGCTGGTGGACTTCGGCGCACGCCAGCCGGTGGGCGTGGGTGACCTGACCAGCGGCCTGCTGTTGGTTAACCTGCTGCAAGGCGAGGCGCTGGATAAAGCGCTGGAACACGTCACCGCCGCGGTCTATGAAGTGATGCTGACTACCCAGGAAATGGGCGAATATGAACTGCAGGTGGTGGCGGCGCAGGATCGCATCGTGCATCCCCGCAGCGCATTCAGCGCGGTAAAACTGTAACGCCGTATGCCGCCCCGGCGCAAAACGCCGGGGCGCGCGATTATTTCAGTCCTTCGGCGCTCAGCGCCGCTTCCACCGCCGGGCGCGCCGCGACGCTGTCGAACCAGGCCGCCAGATGGGCATGCTGTCGGATATCAAACTGCAGGGCGATCGCCCAGCGCAGCACGGTAAACAGATAGGCGTCCGCTACGCTGAAACGGCTCCCCAACAGAAAGTGCTGCCTGGCCAACACCGAATCCAGGTAGCTGAACTGCTGCTCAAGCCTGGCGCGCGCGATGGCCTTGTACTCATCCGGCGTTTTGGGGTTGAACAGCGGGCTGAATCCCTTGTGCAACTCGGTGGCGATGTAGTTCAGCCATTCGATCGCATGGTAGCGCGACAGGGTGCCGGCCGCCGGGATCAGGTTGCGATCCGGCACGCGGTCGGCCAGGTATTGCACAATAGCCACGCCTTCGGTCAGCAGGCTGCCGTCATCAAGCACCAGCGCAGGCACCTGTCCTTTGGGGTTGATGCTCAGGTAATCCGCACCGCTTTCGGTTTTCTTTTGCGCCAAATCGACCTTTTCCGCCGTAAAATCCAGGCCGGCCTCGCGCAGCACGATGTGCGGGGAGAGCGAACAGGCGCCGGCTTTATAGAACAGTTTCATCGGAAGCTCCTTGATAGTGATGATTGACAGGCATGCTTAACCTCTCATCCTAGTTCCATAACGTTAAAATTACAGCGGATTAGCTAACAAATTTAGCCGATCAGCGCCTCTTCCGGCTGCAACTGCGCCAGGGTGGCGGCGATCTGCTGTTGCAGCGCCTGCGGGGCGACCTGCATCGGCGAGCGCAGCTCGTTGCGGATCAGCCCCTGCTGCGCCAACGCCGCCTTGACCGGCGCCGGGTTAGGGAAGCTGAACATCTGGTGGATCATCGGCAGCAGCGCATAAAAGTTGCTGCGCGCCGCCGCCAGATCGCCACTGGCCACCTGCTGCACCAGCTGGACGAAACGCTCGGGGTGCAGGTGCGCAGAGGCGGAGATGGCACCGGTGCCGCCCAGGCACAGGGTGGTGAGGATCAGGTTGTCTTCACCGGTCAGCACGTCGATTTCGCCGTCGGCGATCAAGGCCATGGTGGCGTCCGGGTTGCCGCCGCAGTCTTTAACGGCGACGATGCGCGGGTGACGGGCCAGCTGGCGCAGGGTCGCCAGCTCCAGCGCGATGCCGGTGCGCTGCGGAATGTTGTACAGGATCACCGGCACGCTGGCGGCGTCGGCCAACTGGGTGAAATAGTCCACCAGGCCGCACTGCGACGGGCGAATGTAATAGGGGGCCGGGATCAGCACCCCGGCGATGTCGCGCAGCTGAATGGCCTGCTGCATCTGCAGGGTGGCGGCCATGTTGTTGCCGGACAGCCCCATCACCACCTGGTGCGCAGGCGCCACCTCCAGCACCGCATCGAGCACCGCCAGCTGCTCTTCCTTGCTTAACGCGGCGGCCTCGCCGGTAGAGCCGCAGACCACCAGCCCGGAGACGCCGGAGGCCAGCAGGTGCTGCGCCAGCCGTTTGGCCGCCGGCAGGTCGACGGCGTCGTTATTGAAGGGAGTCACCAGCGCAACCCAAATACCGGAAAATGAGGCCATATAATGTTCCTTTTGTGTGACCGAGAGAGAAGCCGGATGAGAATACCAGGGGGCAGCGTTGCGTACCGGCCTGTCAGCGCATCTGACGGGACAGCGCGCCGATGGCCAACGCCGGGGTACGGGATGCATCGGAATGGCGCAAGTCAGTCATGGCGGTCTCATGAAAAGTGGATGTCGGCTGATAATGAATATTCTTCATTATGCTGTCAATTTACAACAGCTTGATAACATTGTTATTCATGATGCGCTTGGGCAGATGAGTTTAGCTAATAAATGAAAAATCCCCGCGGCGGCGGGGATTTTCGGCGCAGCGATTAACGCGGAGGGCGCGTGCTGATCGAGGCGGACCAGCTGTAGGTTTCGCCGCTGGGCTTGACCCGATTGGCTTTGCGCTCGGCGCGCGCCGCCTTGGCGATTTTTTCTCTGGCGGCCATGATGCGCGCCACCACCTCGTCCTTGATCTTGTTCTGCTCGGCGTTGGTCAGCGGGCGGCCCTGCTGCTTGCGCGCCTTGTCCAGTTCGGTTTTTACTTCACGTTGCTCGCTTTCGGTCATTTCTTTCAGCGTCAGTTTTTTCATCTATGCAGCCCGTTCGGTGAAGTTGACCGTCAGTGTACAGGATTTATTTGACGGAAGATGTTGTCGACGTAACGGAAATGCCGGGCAGGGCGAAACGCGGCGTTATATCTCGTCCAGCAGCTCGCCGAGAAAACGCCGCATGCGCTCGGTGCGCTGCTGCGCCAGCCGCCGCCCGGCGGCGGTCTGGAACCCTTCCTGCAGCTTGAACAGCTTGGTTTCGAAATGGTCGAGGGTGAAGCGCTTATCGTCGTACTGACGCTGCTGCGCCAGCGGGTCGCCGGCGTCGTACAGCGCGCTGCGCATGCGGCCGCCGATATAAAAGCAGCGCGCCACGCCAATCATGCCGATGGCGTCGAGGCGGTCGGCGTCCTGCAAGATTTTCGCCTCCAGCGTTTCCGGGGCAATGGCGGCGGAGAAGCTGTGCGCCTCGATGGCGTGGGCCACAGCGGCGATATCCTGCGGCTCCCAGCTCAGCTGCGCCAGGGTCAGCGACGCCTTTTCCGCCGCCATGCGCGAGGCCAGGTGCCGCTGGGGCGAGTTCTTTTCGACCGCCACGCAGTCGTGCAGCAGCACCGCGGCGCAGAGCCGGCGACGATCGCCGCCTTCCCGCTCGCTGATATGGCGACAGTTCTTCCATACCCGGTGCAGATGAGCCACGTCGTGCGAGCCGTCGTCAGAGTCGAGGGTCAGCGGCAGCAGGGCCTGCGCCAGCGTCTCATAGGGCGAGAACGGCTGCAGCAGCGCTGGCGAAAGAGGGGATAAATGCACGTTTTGCTCCTGGTTGGCGGAAATCGTCAATAATCATGGCAGCCGCAGATGCCATAAAAATGACGCTGAGGGCGGCGTATTGTTTACCCTATTGCAACGGACTATTGCCATATCCACGGTTTTTATCATGGAATAAGCAACCTACAATGGCGTGATTCCGGTCGGTGCCGCTTGGTGTTAGCACTGTGTCTGCGGCGGCTGGCCGGAATATCCCGCAAAGCCACAGGAGAAAAGACATGCCAACCCATCTTGAGATCGTCCGCGCCACCTATGAAGGCAGTTCCGAAGAGAATGGCCGCAACCTGCTGGCGGCGCTGGCGCCCGACGCCGAGTGGACCGAAGCCGCCGGATTCCCCTACGCCGGCACCTACGTGGGCCCGGAGGCGATCGTCAAAAATGTGCATCAGCGTTTGGGCACCGAGTGGCAGGGTTACCGCGCCGACGTCGACCACTTCTATGACGCCGGCGACAACGTGATTGCCCAGGGTTTCTATCATGGCACCTATCGGGCTACCGGCAAGTCCTTCAGCGCGTCGTTCGCGCATATTTATACGCTGCGCGACGGCAAGATAGTCAAGTTCGTGCAGGTGGTCGACAGCGCCAAAGTGCTGGAAGCCATGCGGCCCTAAAGGCCGCTGCGCTTGCCGAATTTGCGGTCGTATTCGCGCCGGTAGCCGCGGGCGCGGTTGCGATCGCGGATCCATAAATAGCCGCACACCAGCGCGACCGCCCCCGAAAAGGTGACGTTGCGCATATCCCGGTCATACCAAAACACCAGCAGCGCATCCAGCGCAGCGATAAAGGCAATCCATTTGTACATATGGGATTGACGCCGCGTGGCGGCGTTAAGTCGCTTTAACTGTCTGGCCTCGTGCAGCACCGGCTTCGGTTGCATAACGTCTCGTCTAATAATTGTCTTGGCGATAAATTAGCAGAATCCGCCCGAGCGCCGCAAAGGTTAACGCAGGCCGCCGCACGATAGCGCCGGCATCACAACGCCATGATCGCCTCTATCTCCACGCTGACCTGCGGCGAAAACAGGGCGCTGACCGCCATCAGGGAACAGGCCGGCAGCGCGCCGTCAAAATAATCGAACAGCACCGGGCGCACCGCAGGCAGCGCGGCGATGTCGGTCAAAAAGACGCCGATCTTGATCAGCGCCTTCAAATTAGTGCCTTCTTCCGCGGCGATGGTCGCCAGCTGTTCCAGAATCGCCTGGGTCTGCTGCGCCGCAGCCTGGCCCTGCGCCTCGGTGGCGAACGCCGTCAAGCCGGAGACATACAGCAGATCGCCGTGGCGCACCGCGTGCACATAAGGCCCGCCCGGCGTGGGCAACTGCGGATAATTAATGCGTTTTAATGACGTCATGGTAAAACCCCTCGCGAGATTTATTAAAAAAAGCGGCAAACTTGGTTAGGATAACTGGCGCAACGCCGGTAAATCGCGGCGATCTATCGTATCACTCACATCTGTTTTCCTGTGCCGTCCGCTTCACGCAATGAGCAATCGGCGGGGATCACCGCAACAAGGTCAGGGGCCAATGAACCGGGCATTTATACCCTATATGCAACGCTGGCGGCTGGAGCCGGACGGCCAGGCCTTCGAAACCCACAGCAGCCTGCTGATGCCGGTGCGCTATCGCGGGGACGCCGCCATGCTGAAAATCGCCCGCGAACAGGAAGAGAAATTTGGCGGCCGGCTGATGTGCTGGTGGCGGGGCGAAGGCGCGGCGCGGGTGCTGGCATGGCATGAAGACGGCATCTTGCTGGAGCGCGCCCAGGGCAGCGGTTCGCTGGCGCAGCTGGTACGCGACGGCGATGACGCCCAGGCGACGGCGATCCTGTGCCGGGTCATCGCCGGCCTGCATGCTCCCCGTCCGCAACCCTTGCCGGAACTGATCCCGCTGCACCAGTGGTTCAACTCGCTGTGGCCTGCGGCGCAGGCGCACGGCGGCATGCTGCGCCTCAGCGCCACCGCGGCGGCCGAGTTGCTGACCAGCCCGCGGGAGGAAGGGGTGCTGCACGGCGATATTCATCATGACAACGTGCTGGACTTCGGCGAACGCGGCTGGTTGGCGATCGATCCCAAACGACTGTACGGCGAGCGCGGTTTCGATTACGCCAATATTTTCTGCAATCCCAATTACGGCATCGCCACCGACCCGGCGGTTTTTCAGCGCCGGGTGGAGCAGATTTGTCGGCTGGCGGGGTTGGATCGCCGCCGTCAGCTGCAGTGGATCCTGGCCTGGTCGGGGCTCTCCGCCGCCTGGTTTATGGAGGACGGCGAAGCGGCCGACATCGACTTCCGCGTGGCCGAGCTGGCGGCGCGCGCGCTGGGCCTGGCGCTGCCGGACGGTGATTCAGGGTTCATCCTGCCAGTAATCGAGCGAGGCTGAGGGGCGCTGCAGATACCGCACCGGTTCGCCGTCGCCGCCGCGCCCGCTAGCCTGATATTTGCCTGAGTCCGGATATTCCACCAGTTCGGGCTGCTCCCGGGTGCTGACCGACAGGTATTTCAGCGGCGCATCCGAGGTGTTGATGATTTGATGCGGATATTCCGGGCCCGGCGGGATAAAAATGATATCGCCGCTGACGATCGGCAGCCGCTCTCCGGCAACCCGCAAGGTGCCGCTGCCTTGCAGAATGATGAACATCTCCTCCTGCGCGTAGTGAAAGTGGTAGGGGCAGGAACGCATGCCCGGCGCCACCCAATCGATGGAGGCGCCCAGCTTCTCTGCTGCGGTGCCGGTGCCGAGACGGGCGCCGACGCTGTCATACAGCGGCGCCCGTTGCTCGCGGCGTGTCTCTGCCCGATCGAAATTGCGGATCAGGCGCTGGGCTAACTGCGCGGCTTTCTCATTCATAGGCTCTCTCGTGACGCTGTCACCTGCCGGTTGACGATGGCGAGGGCAAATCCGTCCCCCGTCTTCAGGTAAATCGCTGCTGAGCACCTCAAGTGAAGGCGCCGCCGCGTGTCTTGTCAACGTCATGTGCACGTTTTTCACGGCGCGGGCGTGCGCCGCGGCAGCGAGAGCAGCAGGTGGGCGATGGCGCCGCCGATAATGCCCCAAAAAGCGGAACCGACCCCCAGCAGCGTCACGCCGGAGGCGGTGATCAAAAAGGCGATCAAGGCCGCGTCGCGTTGCCTCTCGTCGTGCAGGGCGCGTTGCAGGCTGCCGCCGATGGTGCCCAGCAGCGCCAGCCCGGCGATGGTCTGGATCAGCGCCGCCGGCAGCGCGCTGAACAGCATGCCGATGGCGCCGCCGAACAGCCCGGCCAGCAGGTAGAAGGCGCCGGCGGCGACCGCGCCCATATAGCGGCGCTGCGGGTCGGGGTGCACGTCCGGCCCCATGCAGATAGCGGCGGTGATGGCGGCGATGCACACCGAGAATCCGCCGAACGGCGCCAGCAGCAGGGCGGTCAGCGCGGTCCAGCCGATCAGGGGCGACGTCGGCACGCTGTAGCCGGCCGCCTTCAGCGTGGCGATGCCGGGGGCGTTTTGCGACGCCATGGTCACCACGAAGAACGGCACGCCGATGCCCAGCAGCGTCGACGCGCTGAAGTGCGGGGTGATAAATTCCGGCATGGCGAGGGCCCACGGCTGTTGGGCCAGGTGAATATTGCCCTGCAGCGCGGCGATGGCCAACCCGCTCAGCAAGGTCAAGACGATGGCATAGCGCGCCAGATAGCGGCGGCTGAGCAGGTACGCCAACCCCATGCCGGCGCTGAGGGCGAAGTTAACCTGCAGCGAGGCGAAAGCGTCCAGGCCGAAGCGCAGCAAAATGCCCGCCAGCATCGCGGCGGAGATCGCCTGCGGAATAAAGTCCATCAGCCGGGCGAACAGGCCGGTCACGCCGCACAGCAGGATCAGCCCGGAGGCGAAGATGAAGACGCCGATCGCCTCATTTAGCGGGGTGCCGGGCAGGCTGGTTACCAGCAGCGCCGCGCCGGGCGTCGACCAGGCGGTCAGGATCGGCGTGCGGTAATACAGCGAAAGGCCAAGCGAAGTGACGCCCATCCCCAGCCCCAGCGCGCTCAGCCAGCCGCCGATCTGCAGCGGCGTGGCGCCCGCGGCGGCGGCGGCCTGGAAGATGATCGCGGCGGAGCTGGTGTAACCGACCAGCACGGCGACAAAACCGGCCATGACGGCGGGCAGCGTCAGATGACGCAGGGAAAGGGCTGGGCGCATGGCGGGCTCCGGGAATGATGATTCGTGCGTTATAACGCACAGCGAAAATCAGCATAGCATCGTGCGTTATAGCGCACAAGTGGCTATAATCGCCGCCAAAAGCAGCGGGAGACATTATGCAGGAACTGACCGGCCATTTGGCGCACACCCTTCGCACGCTGCGCGCTCAGCGCGGCTGGAGCCTGACGCAGGCGGCCGCGCATACCGGCGTCAGCAAGGCGATGCTCGGGCAGATTGAACGCGGCGAGTCCAGCCCGACGGTGGCGACGTTGTGGAAGATCGCCACCGGTTTCAACGTGGCGTTTTCGGCCTTTCTCGAGGCTGCGCCGCTGCAGCAGCAGGCCGCGCTGCACCGCTACGGCGATTTGCCGGTGTTCGACCAGCACAATGCCGATATGCGCGTGGTGCCGCTGTTCCCGTTCGACAGGCAGCTGGGTTTCGACATGTTTGTCATCGATCTGGCGCCCGGGGCGCTCAGCGAATCTTCGCCCCATGAGCCGGGCGTCATCGAGCACGTGATCGTCATCAGCGGCCGGCTGGAGCTGGCGATCGACGGCCAATGGCACCGTCTGGCCGCCGGCGAGGCGATGCGTTTTCAGGCCGATCGGCCGCACGCCTACCGCAATGCCGGCCAGCAATCGGTGCGCATTCACGATCTGATCCACTATCCTAAATCCTGACTCAACGCCCTGGGCGCAGCCTTTGACTCTGCGCCGCCAAACGCCTACCTTGTTGAAAATGACTCTTATTTCTCGGCCAAAAGGAGCTTGATTTTGCCGGTCAGCAATCGACGTCAGTTTATTAAACTCAGCGCACAAACCGCAGGAGCCGTATTCGCGATGACTTCATTACCCAACAGTATCCGCCTGGCGATGGCGGCGGAAGGCGGCAGCGCCGCCGGCGATGAATTCCTGTGGCTGGAAGAGCTGCAGGGCAAGGCCGCGCAGCAATGGGTGCAGCGGGAAAACCAGCGCACCGCCGCGCGTTTTGCGCAGGGAGAGGGCTTCCACCAGCTGGAGCGGCAGGTGCTGGATATCCTCAATAAGGACACCCAGATCCCCTGGATCAGCAAACGCGGCGACTACTACTACAACTTCTGGCAGGATCAGGCCAACCCGCGCGGCCTGCTGCGCCGCACGACGCTGGCGGAATACCGCAAGGCCAGGCCGGCGTGGGAAACCGTGCTGGACATCGACGCGCTGGGCAAGGCTGAGGGCAAGGACTGGGTGTATCACGGTTCGCAGCCGCTGGCGCCGGAATACCGCTATTGCCTGATGGAACTGTCGCCGGACGGCGGCGACGCCACCGAAATTCGCGAGTTCGACCTGATCGCGAAGGCCTTCGTGAAGGACGGATTCCGGCTGCCGGTGGCCAAAAGCCAGGCGTCGTGGATCGATAAAGACACGCTGTTTATCGCCACCGATTTCGGCCCCGGATCCATGACCCAGTCCGGCTACGCGCGCATCGCCAAGCGCTGGCGCCGCGGCACGCCGCTGAGCGCCGCCGAAACCCTGTACCAGGCGCAGCCGGAGGATATGGCGGTATTCGCCTATCACGATCGCACGCCGGGCTTCGAGCGCGACTACGTTGGCCGCAGCCTGGATTTTTACCGTCGCGAAAGCTTCTTGCTGACCGCGCAGGGCCGGCAGATCAAGATTGAGATCCCGGAAGACGCCGAATTCGATACCCACCGCGAATGGCTGCTGATCAAGCCGAGCAGCGACTGGCTGGTGGGCGGCAAGCGCTATCCGTCCGGCGCGCTGCTGGCGGCCAACTTCGACGACTATCTGGCCGGCAAGCGTGAGCTGCAGGTGCTGTTCACCCCCAATGAGCAGATGGCGCTGAGCGGCTACAGCGGCACGCGCGGGAGTCTGATCCTCAGCATTATGGATAACGTGGTGAACCGCCTGGAGGTGCTGACGCCGCACGGCGACGGCTGGCAGCGGCGGCCACTGGGCAACCCGGGCGCCATCAGCACCATTTCCGCCGGCGGCATCGATGAGGAAACCAACGATTATTTCCTGACCATCGGCGGCTTCCTGCAGCCGACCTCGCTGTACATGGGCAACCTCGACGGCGGTGAGGCGGAGCTGCTGAAGCAGGGGCCGCAGGACTTCGACGCCGGCGGCTATCAGGTCAGCCAGCACTTCGCCCGTTCGAAAGACGGCACCCGGGTGCCGTACTTCCAGATCGCCGCCAAAGCGCTCAGGCTGGACGGCAGCAATCCGACGCTGCTGTATGGCTACGGCGGTTTTGAAGTGCCGCTGCTGCCGGGCTACATGGGCAGCAAGGCGCCAACCTGGCTGGAGCGCGGCGGGGTGTACGTGGTGGCCAATATCCGCGGCGGCGGCGAATATGGGCCGGCCTGGCACCAGGCGGCGCTCAAGCAGCATCGCCACCGCGCCTATGAGGACTTCGCCGCGGTGGCGGAAGATCTGATTGCGCGAAAGGTGACGTCGTCACAGCATCTGGGGGCGCGCGGCGGCAGCAACGGCGGGCTGCTGGTCGGCAACATGCTGACGCAGTATCCGCAGCTGTTCGGCTGCATCGTTTGCGAAGTGCCGCTGCTCGACATGCAGCGCTACACCCAACTTTCCGCCGGCGCCTCGTGGATTGCCGAGTACGGCGATCCGTCCAGGCCGGAGCAGTGGGCCTATATCAAGAGCTTCTCGCCGTACCATAACATCAAGACGCAGGTGGCCTACCCGCCGGTGCTGTTCTACACCGCCACCAGCGACGACCGGGTTAACCCGGCGCACGCGCGCAAGATGGCGGCGCGCATGCAGCAGATGGGCTACCAGCAGGTGTATTTCTATGAGAATACCGAGGGCGGGCACAGCGCGGCGGCCGATAAGAAGCAGGCGGCGTTCCACAGCGCGCTGGTCAGCGAATTTATGTGGGCCAGCCTGAGCGGCAAACCGGCCTGAGCCGCGGCAATCGCCGCCGCTCGGGCCGCGTCGCCTCAGGCGGTGTTTTGCCAGGACTTGCCCAACAGGAAAGCCAGCTCCAGCGCCTGGGTCCGGTTGAGGCGCGGATCGCAGGCGGTGTAATAGCGGTGGGATAAATCCCGGTCGCTGATTTGCTGCATCCCGCCGGTACACTCGGTCACTTCCAGGCCGGTCATTTCAACGTGCAGGCCCCCGGGATGGACGCCGTGCCGATGCATCATGGCGGTAAACGCCTGGGTTTCCGCCACTATGGTGGCGAAGGCGCGGGTTTTGTGGCCGGAGCCCGCGGTGCGGGTATTGCCGTGCATCGGATCGATCAGCCAAATCACCGGGTGGCCGGAGGCCTTAACGGCCTGGATCAGCGCAGGGAGCCTGGCGTCGATCTGCGTCAGGCCCATGCGGGCGATCAGCAGGATTTTCCCCGGCGTGCCCTGCGGATCTAGCCGCTTCAGCAGGCCGAGCAGCCTGGCCTGGGTCATCGCCGGGCCGCATTTGATGCCGACGGGGTTGGCGATGCCGCGCAGGTATTCGACATGGGCAAAATCGACATCGCCGGTGCGTTCCCCCAGCCACAGCATGTGCGCAGAACAGTTATACCAGCCGCCGTGGGCGAGATCCCGGCGGGTTAACGCTTCCTCATAATTGAGCAGCAGCGCTTCGTGGCTGGTCAGCAGCGGCTGGCGCGGCGGCTGGCGCTTGACGCGGCGGTAGCAGTCCTGCAGCTGCGCGCGCAGCGTGCGGTAGTATTGCTCGGTCACGCCGGGGTGAAGGCTCTCCTGCCGCTGCGCGGCGTACAACGAAAAGACCGAGTTATCCAGCGCCCGCAACAGATTCAGGGTCGAGGCCGAGTGGTGATAGGCGCGCAGCATGCGCAGCGGATCCGGCGTGCGGCCGTGGGCGCTGAACTCGCGGCCGTTGATAATCTCGCCGCGGAAGCTGGGCAGGGTGAGCTCACCGACGGTTTCTTCCGGCTGGCTGCGCGGTTTGGCGAACTGTCCGGCGATGCGGCCGATTTTCAGCACCGGCAGCCCGGTAGCCTGATGAATCAACGCCGCCATCTGCTCCATGGTCAGAACGTGATCGCGCACCGAGGTGGTCTGACAATCGGCGAACGATTCGGCGCAGTCGCCGCCCTGCAGCAGGAAGGCGCGCCCTTCGGCGATCTGGGCCAGCTGCTGCTGACAGTGGCGTATTTCGCCGGCCAACACCAACGGCGGGCTCTGCTGCAGCTGCCGCTCGCAGTATTGCAACGCGCAGGCGTCCGGATAAACCGGCTGCTGTTTCGCCGGGAAACGCCGCCATGACGCGGGCGACCAGTCCTCATGCTGCGCCGGCGGCGCAGGGGGATTACGACAGGATAATTCTCGCTCCCGGTGAAATTCACCGGTCAGCACGTCAATATCATGGTTGAATATCATGATGCTCACTCACTGAAAGAACAGCGGAACAGGGCCACGGCAGGCCGACGTGGGCAGCGTTTGCTGCTCAGCGTCAGTCGGCGCGCTGCGATTGGGTCAGGTAGGTTTCGGTGACGCCGTTTTGCCTGGCCACGTAATCCTCGCGCACCGGCGTATAGACATCCAGCACCTCAGAATCCTCCAGCGCTTCGGCGTGGTGCACCGCCCAGGAGGGGATAACGAAGGTGTCGCCCGCGTGCAGATACAGGGTGCGGCCATCGACGGTCAGGCGCAGCGCGCCTTGCAGGATGGTGGTGGCGGTTTCGTGCAGGTGCTGGTGTTCGGGGATCCTGGCGCCGGGCTTGAATTGCCAAAACGCCAGGGTAAAGCCGGTGCCGTGCACAAAGCGGGCGGTAATCTTGCTTTCGGTGCCTTCCGGGCGCTGCAGATCCATATCGTAGGGCACCATTTCACTGCCTAAATGTAAGCTCATAATAATATCTGCCTCTCATGTGTTTAAGGTTTAGGGTAATAGCCTGAATCAGGCGATTTTTGCGTGGATGGAGAAACCCATCGGCACCGGGCCAAAATCGGCCAAAACGGTCAGGCCGCAGCGGTTGGCGGAGATATCGGTGGAAATGCAGGCGTCGACCGCATTCGCCGCGCATTGACGCGCCGCTTCGCTGTTGGAATTAAACAGCCTGATGGACAGCTGGGTATTGATGCCCGGCACCTGGCGAATTAAATCCTGCGGCGCCGGATGAGAACCCACGGTTCTGATTTCACCCGGCTTTTGGCCCTTGCCGGCGAAAACCATATTGTGGGTGTCCATGACAAAACAATCTATCAGCTTTAAATGACTGAGGTTTTTAAACACCAGGTGATGAAGCTGAGGATAAACGATGCAGCCCAGCAAAATATCGGCGCCGTCGGTATCATTCATGTATTTGGCCGCATCCTCCAGCGTCTGGTGTAATTTAACCTCGCCGCGATGGCCGTTATTTTTCAGCCACAGGTGCGCCGCTTTTTCGCAATTGGTGCCCGCCGGTCCCAGCGTATGGACAGTTATCATGATTTATCTCGTCAATAATGTAAGGGTTAAATTCTGCCGGTGATATTAATCAGCTCGGGCAGGCGTGCGCCCTGTCTGATTTTCTCCAGCATGGCGTTTTCCGTGCTGTCGATGGCCAGCGCCTGCTGCAGCAGTTGCGCCGTCAGCGCCAGCGGCACCACCACCGTGCCGTTGACGTCCGAGACCATCAAATCGCCGCTTTGCACCGTAACCTGTTCTATCTGGCACTGGGTGCCGGTTTCCGCCACCCAGTAAGCGCCCTGGGTATCGGTGGGAATGGGGTTGCTGGCGAGCACCGGCATCGCCAGCCGCTCAAGTTCGCGCAGGTCGCGCACCGCGCCGCCCAGCACCACGCCGGCGAAGCCCAGCTGTTCGAAGTAGGTGCAGCTCATGCCGCCGGCCAGCGCGGCATGGGTCAGCAGCGGCCCGGCGCCGGCGACGTAGACCAGGCCTGCGCCGCTGTGCAGCTCGGGCACCAAAAAGCGACTGACCTGCGACCAGGTGGCGGGCTGCGCTTGCAGGATGTCGCTGCCTTTGCGCACCATTCTCCAGCTGACGGTATAAGCCTGGGCGGCAAAATAATGGTCGGGCGCATTGATGGCCCGTATTTTTGGCGTCAGCGCATCACCGGCCTGCAGACCGTCAAGAATATCAATAACCGTAGAACTGCTTATTTTTCTTGATCTAAATTCCGCCAACAGCTGAGGCGATATTAATTCAAATGACATAATTGACGATCCTCTCTTTAAAAGAGCGCCGACGCGGCCGGGATATTACGGCCGCGCGGCATCACCGCTAAACAGGCGGGCTGCTGCCATGGCGAATAGCCATGAAGTTTTCAATGGATTAAGGAATAGGATTAATTATAAATTTAGTCAATGCGTTTATGTTATTTATTTTTTTAATTGCAGGGCGGATGGGGTAATGGTAATAAAGTCAATCAGCTATGGCCGATTAATTTTTAACGACAATTCCAGATGGGAACATTATTATTGGAATAACGATTAATTAATGATTTATTGTTTTTTATATAATTCGGCGATGAAAGGCCGGGGGAGCCAGGCGCAACGGCAAAAAAAAAACGGGGCGGCAAGCCCCGTTGGTCATGATTAGCGCCCAGAGGCGATCAGTTGGCGGCAGCGGCTTCCTGCGCCTTCTGGTTAGCGTCTTCGGCGGTATCCAGCGTCATGCGGTACAGCTTCGGCGCGGTCAGCATCATCAGGATGGCGATCGCCGCGGTGGCGATGCCGATTTGCATAAACACGTGGCTGTAGATGGCCAGCGAAGCATGCGCATCGTTGATGTCGCCTGGCACCGCGGTCAGGCCGGCCACCTTGCCGGCGATCAGCGCGGCGGCGGCGGTGGTCAGGAACCAGGAGCCCATGATGAAGCCCATCAGGCGTTGCGGCACCAGCTGCGCCACCATCGCCAGGCCCAGGCCGGAGATCATCAGCTCGCCGATGCTCTGCAGCGCGTAGCTGAGGATCAGCCAGTTAACCGAGACGATGCCCTGTTCGTTGGCGAAGCTGGCGCCCCATGGCAGCACCAGGAAGGCGCAGGAGCACAGGATCATGCCGAAGGCGAACTTGTGCGGCATCGGCAGGCGGTCGCCCATCTTGTTGTACAGCGCGGCCAGAATGGGGCTGGCCAGCATGATCCAGAACGGGTTCAGCGCCTGATACTGCTCGGGTTCAAAGGCGATGCCGAGGATGCTGTGCTCCACGTTGTGGATGGCGAAGAAGTTCAGCGAGGTCGGCATCTGGCTATACAGCACAAAGAATACCACCGCTTCCAGCATCAGCAGGAAGGCGACGATCATCTTGCGGCGTGCGGCGCCGTGCAGCGCGAAGGTCTCTTTGGCGAACACGATGACGATGCCGACAGAGATGATCGCCAGCGCCCAGCGGGCTATCGTCTGGTTGTGCAGCAGCCAGCTGGACACCAGGATCAGCGCGACCACGCCGACCAGCACCATCAGCAGTTTTGGCAGGTGCAGCGGCTTGAAGTCCGGCTTGGAACCGTGCTGTTTCACCCACTTGTGGCAGAACATAAAGTTGACCAGAGTGATCAGCATGCCCACCACGCTGAGGGAGAAGGCGACGCTCCAGCCGTATTTCGCCGCCAGCCACGGGGTGGCCAGCATCGAGAAGAAGGAACCGATGTTCACCGACATATAGTACATGGTGAACGCGCCATCGAGACGCGGGTCGTCTTTCTCATAGCAGGTAGACAACAGGGACGACGGGTTGGCCTTGAACAGGCCGCTGCCCACGGCGATGGTCGCCATGCCCAGATAAACCCAGAAGATCTCGTGGCCGGAGTAGGCCACCATGGCGTAACCGGCGGCCAGCACCAGCGCGCCCAGCACGATCACGCGCTTGGAGCCCAGCACCTTGTCGCCCAGCCAGCCGCCGATGGCGACGAAGCCGTACACCAGCGCGCTGAAAGAAGAGAACAGGGTGATGGAGTCGGCTTCGCTCAGGCCAAGCATCTTGACCAGATAAACCGCCATGATGCCCTGCAGGCCGTAATAACCGAAGCGTTCCCAGAGTTCGATCGAGAAGATCAGGTAGAACGCCTTAGGCTGTTTGAAGGCGTTGAGACTCACGCTCTCCGGTTGTTTGCTGTTGTTGTTTGCTGTTGACACTGGTACCTCTGTTTTTTCGCAGCCCGACTCAAGCAGACGGGAAAGTGCAAAAGGTGATGCGGAACTGCATCCTTCTGCGTTGTTATAGGATGGAATGACGGCGGTTAATGTTCACTATCTTTGTCAACGAGGCAAGCAGTTTGTCATATTCGGTTACATATAACGGCGGCGGGATTATGCAGCGATGTTGCAAATGTTATGCAGTATTAACGTTTGAGTTTGTCTGCTTTGCCGATTTTTTATTTCGATTAAAAGCTATACGAAATTTAAACAGGGATATATTCTGCTGAGCTGCGTTTTTTTGGTTCATCGAAGTGGTGGTGGTGAATAATCCATTGAATTGTTGTGCATATAGTGGATTTGGCAAAATTATGAAAAACAAGACGCGGTGGGCTGGCATTTGTGAACGCATTGTGATCGTTAAAGCGTGATGCCGACCGCAATTTTTAACTAATTTTCCGCTTGAAAATAACTCTGAGATGGGATTTTCGCTGAAATCCGCGATAACGCCGGGGTTACTGCTGCGTGATATCACATTTTTGATAAAAAATAAGGCGCTGAGCGCCAGAGGCGGGACGGGGCGCACATGGCGCCCGCAGGATCAGGCGTCGGGGTAAACCTTCTCGTTAAACTCGCACAGGTCTTCGATAATGCAGGAGCCGCAACGCGGTTTTCTCGCGATGCAGGTATAGCGGCCGTGCAGGATCAGCCAGTGGTGGCAGTCGACCTTGAACTCGGCGGGCACCACTTTCAGCAGCTTCTCCTCCACCAGATCGACGTTCTTGCCCGGCGCGAAGCGCGTGCGGTTGCACACCCGAAAGATATGGGTATCCACGGCGATGGTCGCCCAGCCAAAGGCGGTGTTGAGCACCACGTTGGCGGTTTTGCGGCCCACCCCCGGCAGCGCTTCCAGCGCGGCGCGGTCTTCCGGCACTTCACCGCCGTGCAGCTCCAGCAGCATGCGGCAGGTTTTAATGACGTTCTCGGCCTTGCTGTTGAACAGGCCGATAGTCTTGATGTATTCCTTCACGCCGTCGACGCCCAGCGCCAGCATGGCGGCGGGGGTGTTGGCGACCGGATAGAGCTTCGCGGTGGCCTTGTTGACGCTGACGTCGGTGGCCTGCGCGGAGAGCAGCACCGCGATCAGCAACTCAAACGGCGTGGTGTACACCAGTTCGGTAGTCGGGTGCGGGTTGTTGTCCCGCAGGCGGGTGAGAATTTCCAGTCGTTTTTGCTTGTTCATCAGGCCTTCTCCGCGCGTCCCGGCT
The DNA here is from genome assembly GCF_900187015.1 of Serratia ficaria. Classification (NCBI taxonomy): domain Bacteria; kingdom Pseudomonadati; phylum Pseudomonadota; class Gammaproteobacteria; order Enterobacterales; family Yersiniaceae; genus Serratia; species Serratia ficaria. The sequence goes on from NZ_LT906479.1 coordinate 2,422,144, forward strand.
GCAGCGCGGGTGGGTTCACGGTGGCCTGAGCCTTGCGCGCCTTCATTTTTTCGTCGATCAGGTATTTCACCGCCAGCAGCAGCCCCAGGCCGATAAAGGCGCCCGGCGGCAGCATCGCCAGCAGGAACGGGCTGTCGAAGTGCACCACTTCGATACGCAGCACCTTGGCCCAACTGCCCAGCAGCATGTCGGCGCCGTCGAACAGGGTGCCGTTGCTCAGCAGTTCGCGCATCGAACCCAGCGTCACCATAACGCCGGTGGCGCCCAGGCCGATGGCCAGGCCATCCAGCGCCGACAGGCCGACCGGTTTCCTGGCGGCCACCGCTTCGGCGCGGCCCACCACGATGCAGTTGGTGACGATCAACGGAATAAAGATCCCCAGCGACTGGTACAGGCCGAAGGCGTAGGCGTTGATCAGCATCTGCACGATGCTCACCACCGCGGCGATGATCATCACGTAGATCGGGATGCGCACTTCGCTCGGCACCCAGCGGCGCACCGCGGAGATGGAGCTGTTGGTCAGCACCAGCACCAGCGTGGTGGCCAGGCCCAGGCCGAGGGCGTTGGTCACGGTGGAGGTCACGGCCAGCAGCGGACACATCCCCAATAGCTGCACCAGGGCGGAGTTGTTTTTCCACAACCCCTGGACAATCAGATCTTTTGCTTCACTCATTCGCTGGCTCCACAGGCAGGTAAGCTCTCAAGTTTAGGCGGCAGCGTTTCCATATACAACGCCGTACGGCGCACCGCGTTCACTACCGCACGCGGGGTGATGGTGGCGCCGGTGAATTGATCGAACATGCCGCCGTCCTTCTTCACCGCCCAGCGTTTGTCGTCCGGGCCTTCGATTTTCTGGCCGCTGAAGAAGGCGATCCAGTTCGAAATGCGCAGCTCAATCTTGTCGCCGAGGCCGGGGGTCTCATGGTGTTCGATCACCCGGGTGCCGAGCACGGTGCCGCTGAAATCGGCGCCGACCAGCAGCTGAATGGCGCCCGAGTAGCCGTCCGGCGCGGTGGTTTCCAGCGCCGCGGCGCTCGGTTGGCCGCTCTTGCGCGCCAGATACAGGCGATGCGGCGCGCCGTTGCCCAGCGCCGGATCGCTAACCAGGAAACACTCGGCCTGCATGTCGTTGTCGTAGTATTCCGGCGGCACCACCTGATCGAACAGCGCTTTTTGCTGCAGCGTCGCCTGATGGGCGATGGTTTTTTGCGTCAGGCCGTTGACCACCGCGGTCAGGCCGGTGGTCACCGCGGCAAACACCGCCAGCGTGGTGCCATGCTTTCTCATTGACTTCAGCATCATGGCTCCTCAGCGATGGCCGTACACGCGCGGCTGCGTGTAGTGGTCGATTAACGGGACGGTAATGTTGGCCAACAGCACGGCGAAGGCGACGCCGTCCGGGTAGCCGCCATAAACGCGGATCAGCCAGACCAGCACGCCGATCAGCGCGCCGTAAATCAGCCGGCCCTTGGGCGTGGTGGAGGCGCTGACCGGGTCGGTGGCGATAAAGAACGCGCCGAGCATGCTGGCGCCGGAGAACAGATGGATCAACGGCGACGCCTGCTGCGCAGGATCGATCCACCAGGCCAGTCCGGAACAAAAGGCGATGGCCGCCAGCATGCTGAACGGAATTTGCCAATGGATCAGCTTGCGCCCCAGCATGAACAGGCCGCCGGCCAGGAAACCGAGGTTGACCCACTGCCAGCCGATCCCCGCCAGCACGCCGCCGAACAGCGGTTGCTGCAACACCTGATCGACGCTGTGGCCGCTGCGCAGGCCGGTTTTGAAACCGTCGAGCGGCGTCGCCTGGCTGATGCCGTCAAAGCCCATCTGCAGCTGATGAATGGTGGCGCCCTGGCCGGTATGGCCGCTGAAAATGGCCAGCAGCGTATCCTGGAACGACAGCGCGGTGGCGCGCAGCGCCTCCGGCGGCAGCCAACTGGTCATCTGCACCGGGAATGAGATCAACAGCACCACGTAGCCGACCATCGCCGGGTTGAACGGGTTCTGCCCCAAACCGCCGTACAGCTGCTTGGCGATCACGATGGCGAAGAAAGTGCCGATGACGATCATCCACCAGGGCGCCAGCGGCGGCAGGCTGATGCCGAGCAGCAGGGCGGTCAGCAGCGCGGAGTTGTCCGCCAGCCGGCTGCGTACCGGCAGCTTGCGCAGCGCCAGAATGGCGCCTTCCGCCAGCAGCGCGACGATCATGGCCAATGCGGTCTGGATCAGCGTGCCGTAGCCAAAAAACCACAGCTGCGCGGCGATGCCGGGAATACAGGCCAGCATCACCCACAGCATGATACGGCTGGTGCTTTGCTGATTATGGGTGAAAGGTGAGCTGGCGATGTGTAAGCCTTTGGCGGCTGTGGGTGATACCGGCCTGAACTTCATAGAGTAACGACACCTTCTTTGCCGCGCCTGCGGCAGTTTCATCGCGCCGCACGACAGGGCGCTGTTAAAAAATGATAGCCGGGCATTCTACCTGATTCGCGCTTGGGGGAGTACGCCTTAATAATAAGGGTATTGGGTTTTTAGCACGCTTTGTAAGGGCTAATGCCGCGGCATGGCGCGATCGGATTTTTTTCCGTCATAAAAATGCGCTAGTTTGGCTGCCTGAGGCGACGATTTGCGCAAAATCGTCGCGGCGGGATAACGGGCATAACCACATGAATGGAATGTGATTTTTGGTACGTTTTTTCGCACAAAATAACAACTTTTGCATAATCCATGTAGGTTACTATCCCGACTATAACTGAGTTAGTGAAAGCATAATAATGACAAATGAAGACATATTTTTTATTGAAGAGCTAATAGAGTGGGTTGAGATACATCTGGAGAAGAGGCCAAACCTGGACGAAGTCGCCCGCATTTCGGGGTACTCCAAGTGGCATCTGCAGCGCAAATTCAAACGCATTACCGGCATTCAGCTCGCCACCTATATCCGTTCGCGCATCCTGACGCGCGCGGCGGTGGCGTTGCGCATTACCCGCCGTTCCATTATCGACATTTCCGACGAGCTGGGATTTGACTCGCAGCAGACCTTTACCCGCATGTTCAAGCAGCGTTTCGGCACCACGCCTAACCGCTACCGCTCCATGGAACAGTGGGACGTGAAAAACCTGATGCCGCGCTTCAATTTCGAAGCCAGCTACGGCGCGGGCTACTACCCGGAAGTGAAGCGTTTGATGCTGCCGGACATGCAGCTGGTGGGTTTCTCGCGCCAGCTGGACTTCAGCGCCGAGCAGGAAATCGAACATGCGTCCTGCATGGCGATGAAGGATGAGATTTTCAACGATTTCTTCAAAGGCCTGAACGTGGACTGCCACCGGGTTTACAGCATTCATTCGGTGCTGAGCGGCGCGGAAGCGGGGTTTTCATCGACCCACGTGATGGCGGTCGATCCGGAAAACAAAAAGGATATCGTTTCCGGGCATCAAATCGACAATATCCACATTCCGGGGCGCGAGTACATTTCGATCACCCATCAGGGCTCGGCCAAAGAGTGCCTGCAGTTTTTCGGTTACCTGATTTCTCATGTGATGCCGGGGCTGCGGCATGAGGTGAAGGGCAGCATGGAAATGGAGATCATTCAACTCAAGGAGTGGACGCCGGAATCGAAAATGCGCCAGATTGAAGTTGATTACACCTATCTGATCTCCATCGACTGAATAACGCCTTGCGGCCTGCAAGGCGTTACCCCGTCACTTATTGTCCGCGTCTGAGGCCGCCGTTTCCCGGGCGGCTTTTTTGGCTTTGGCGCGGGCGATGGCCGCCGCAACCGCGGCCTTGCGCGGATCCTCTTCTTCCGCCGCCGGCGCAGGGTCGGCCGGCGCGGCGCCGTCCGCCTGGGCGGCGGCTTTTTTGGCCTTCACCCGGGCCAGAGCGGCGGCAACTGCGGCCTTGCGCGGATCCTCTTCCGCCGCCGGCGCAGGGTCGGCCGGCGCGGCGCCGTCCGCCTGGGCGGCGGCTTTCTTGGCTTTCACCCGGGCCAGAGCGGCGGCAACCGCCGCCTTGCGCGGATCTTCTTCCGCCGTCGGCGCTGGGTCGGCCGGCGCGGCGCCGTCCGCCTGGGCGGCGGCTTTCTTGGTTTTCACCCGGGCCAGAGCGGCGGCAACCGCCGCCTTGCGCGGATCTTCTTCCGCCGTCGGCGCTGGGTCGGCCGGCGCGGCGGCTTTCCTGGCCTTGGCGCGGGCGATGGCCGCCGCAACCGCAGCCTTGCGCGGATCCTCGTCTTCGGCCGGCGCGGCGGCGGCCGGCGCGGCCTGGGTTTCCTGCCGAGCGCGGCGTTCGCGCGCCTGTGCCTTGCGCGCCTCGCGGGCGGCGATCATCTCGCTGTTGTCCGGCTGCTGGCCGTCGACGGTAACGACCGCCGCTTCGTTATTCTTGCTGCGTACCCGCGCCAGCGCGGCCTGCACCGCATTCTGATCGTTGTCGGTCAGCTTGACGGCGGCCTTTTTATGGCGCTCTTCACGCGCCAGCTTCTCGCGCTCCAGGCGGGCCAGTTTGGCTTCGTAACGCGCCTTGGCTTCGGCGGTGCGCGCCGCTTCCTGATCGATGGCCTTGATCTCGGCCTTTTCCTGGCGGTAATACTGCACCAGCGGGATATTGCTGGGGCACACGAAGGCGCAGGCGCCGCACTCGATGCAGTCGAACAGGTTGTGATTGCGCGCCTTGTCGTGCTCCTGGCCGCGGCTGAACCAGTAAAGCTGCTGCGGCAACAGGCCCGCCGGGCAGGCGTCCACGCACAGGCCGCAGCGGATGCACGACTGCTCCTGTTCCTGCGGCGCCATTTCGTCGACCGTCGGCGCCAGGATGCAGTTGCTGATTTTAACGATCGGCACGTTGAGGGCGGGCAGGGTAAAGCCCATCAGCGGGCCGCCCATCACCACCATCTGCTGGGCCTGCGGCCGGAAGCCGGCAAAGTTCAGCAGGTGTTGCACCGGGGTGCCGATGCGCGCCCACAGGTTGCCCGGTTGGCTCAGCGCCTCGCCGGTCAGGGTCACCACGCGTTCAATCAGCGGTTCGCCGTCGACGATCGCCCGTTTGATGGCGAAAGCGGTGCCGACGTTTTGCATCAGCACGCCGATGGCGGAGGAGTGTTTGCCGTGCGGCACTTCCTTGCCGGTCAGGATCCTGGTCAGCTGTTTGGCGCCGCCGGACGGGTATTTGGTCGGGATCACCCGCAGCGCGATGTCGGTTTGGCCGCGCAGCGCCTGTTTCAGCGCCGCGATGGCTTCCGGCTTGTTGTCTTCGATGCCGATCAGGGTGATTTTCGGCTGCAGCAGGTGGCGCAGGATCTGCGTGCCCTCGATGATCTGATCGGCGTGTTCCCGCATCAGGCGATCGTCGGCGGTGATATAAGGCTCGCACTCGGCGGCGTTGAGGATCAGCGTTTCCACGCCGCTCATGCCGCCCTGCAGCTTGCTGGCGGTCGGGAAGCCCGCGCCGCCCAGCCCGGCGATGCCCGCCTGATGGATGCGCTGAATCAGCTCGGCGGCGCCGTGCTGACGGTAATCGGCGAGCGGCTCGCGTTCGCACCAGCGGTCTTCACCGTCGGCTTCGATGATCACGCACAGCTCGGCCAGCCCGGAGGGGTGGGCGGTGATATGCGGCTTAATGGCGCTGACGGTGCCGGAAGTCGGCGCGTGCACCGGCACCGTGCGGCCGCGGCCCAGGGTCAGCGGCTGGCCTTTCAGCACCCGATCGCCGGGGCTGACGCACAGTTCGCCTTCCGGCCCCAGGTGCTGCTGCAGCGGAATGATGAAGGTATCGGGCAACGGAGCGACACGCAGCGGCACGCCGCTGGACTGGGTCTTCATCTCCGGCGGATGGATCCCGCCGTCGAAATCCCAAATCCGGTCTTTTTTAAAGGCGGCGAACAGATTAAGCATGTTGCTCCACGTGGATCACTTGCACCGGGATCGTCTTCATATCCCACTTCCAGTTGGCGGTGGTGGCGGCGACCGGTTTCATTTCAATACAGTCGGTAGGGCACGGCGCGACGCACAGATCGCAGCCGGTACAGAGGTCGGTAATCACGGTGTGCATGGCGCGGGTGGCGCCGACGATGGCGTCCACCGGGCAGGCCTGAATGCACTTGGTGCAGCCGATGCAGTTGGCTTCGTCGATATAGGCCACTTTACGCACCGGTTCGGCGGCGACTTCGCTGCCCAATGGCTGCGGTTCGACGTTGAGCAGCTCAGCCAGCTTCAGCATCACCTGTTCGCCGCCCGGCGCGCATTTGTTGATCATCTCGCCGTTGGCCACCGCTTCGGCATAGGGGCGGCAGCCGGGGTAGCCGCACTGGCCGCACTGGCTCTGCGGCAGGATCTCGTCGACCTGCTCGGCGACCGGATCCTCTTCCACCTCGAAGCGGCGCGCGGCGTAGCCCAGCACCAGACCGAACAGCAAACCGAGCGCGCTCAGTGCCGCGATAGCGATCCACAACGCACTCATTAGAATTTCACCAGCCCGGTAAAGCCCATAAAGGCCAGCGACATCAGCCCGGCGGTGATCAACGCGATCGACGAACCGCGGAACGGAGCGGGAACGTCGGCCACCGCCAGACGTTCGCGAATGGCGGCGAACAGCACCATCACCAGCGAGAAGCCGGCGGCGGCGCTGAAGCCATACACCGCAGACTGCAGGAAGTTGTAGCCGAGGTTGATGTTGAGCAGCGCCACGCCGAGCACCGCGCAGTTGGTGGTGATCAGCGGCAGGAAGATGCCCAGCAGGCGGTACAGCGCCGGGCTGGTTTTACGCACCACCATCTCGGTGAATTGCACCACCACGGCGATCACCAGAATGAACGACAGCGTACGCAGGTACACCAGATCCAGCGGAACCAGAATAAAGGTGTTGATCACCCAGGCGCTGACGGAGGCCAGCGTCATCACGAAGGTGGTGGCCATCCCCATGCCGATGGCGCTTTCCAGCTTCTTGGATACGCCGAGGAACGGGCACAGGCCAAGAAACTTCACCAGGACGAAGTTGTTCACCAGTACGGTGCCGACAAACAGGAGCAGGTATTCGGTCATTGCGATGCCTAAAAAAATAAAAGCCGCCTATTATCGGGAATCGGCGGCCGGACGACAACATATGAATAGCAGGGGTATTGCCCTTTTTGGCTATTTTTGGCGAAAATTTACACAATTATTCGCATAAAACGTGCTACAGCGCGCTCAACCCTCGGTAAAGGTGCCTTTTACCCGCTGGGAGCGTTTGATGTAGGGCACCAGCAGCGCCGCCATCAGCAGCGGCCAACCCAGGCTGCGCACCGCCACTTCATCCGGCACCGGCGCAAAGGCGAAGGCCTTGATCGCCAGCACCACGGTCACCAGCAGCCACAGCAGGAACAGTTTCGGGAAACGCCGCGAGCGCTGGCAGAACAGCCACAGCAGCCACAGGGTGAAACACCACATCGCCAGGGTGGTCAGCACCGAAAAATACCATTGCAGGGTGAACGCCTGGGCGTTGGTCAGCAGATATTCACGCGATTCCGGCATGAAGATCGCCATGGCGTACAGGAGCAGCATCAGGCTGGCGCTGAGCAGGGTGACGATCAGATAGGCCATCGGGGCCAGCAACCAACCGCCGATACGGGTGTATTCAGCTTGAGACATAAACGGCTTCCTGAATGAAACAGAGGTAACAGGCGGCATAGCTTAGCGGTTAATGCGGGCTTCGTCATCAGTATCAAGCGGATGGCGGGCGGCAAAGCGGGGCGGGCAGCACGTTTGGCTACCGGCGGCCGGTTTTCACACCGGCCGCCGGCGGATTAACGGCGGTTGAGCTGATAGTAGGCTTCGTTCCAGCGGATTTCATTTTTGAACGCCGGCAGCGTGGTGGCGTTGTCGATCAGCAGGAATTCGACGTTGTGCATGTCGGCGTACAGCCGCAGCATATCGGCGTCCAGCGCCTGAGAGAACACGGTGTGGTGCGCGCCGCCCGCCAGGATCCACGCCTCGGCGGCGGTGGCCAGGCTGGGCTGGGCCCGCCAGATGGCGCGCGCCACCGGCAGTTTGGGCAACGGCTGCGGCTGTTCGACGGTATCAACCTGATTGACCAGCAGGCGGAAACGGTCGCCCATGTCGATCAGGCTGGCGTTGACTGCCGGGCCGGCCGGGGTGGAGAAGATCAGGCGCGCCGGATCGGCCTTGCCGCCGATGCCCAGCGGCTGGATGTCCAGCAGCGGCTTCGCCTCTTTGGCGATCGACGGACACACCTCCAGCATGTGCGAACCGACCACCAGATCGTTGCCCGGCTGGAAGTGATAAGTGTAATCCTCCATAAAGGAAGTGCCGCCCTGCAGCCCGCCGGCCATCACCTTGAGAATGCGCAGCAGCGCGGCGGTCTTCCAGTCGCCTTCGCCGCCGAAGCCGTAGCCCTGCTGCATCAGGCGCTGCACCGCCAGCCCCGGTAGCTGCTTCATGCCGTGCAGATCTTCAAAGTTGGTGGTGAAAGCGTGGAAACCGCCCCGCTCGAGGAAGCGCTTCATGCCCAGTTCGATGCGCGCCGCGTCCAGCAGATCCTCGCGTTTGGCGCCGCCGTGCTGCGCCGCCGCGCTCAGAATATAGCTGGCCTCATACTCTTCTATCAGCGCATCCACCTCGCCGCGGCCAATTTCATCGATCGCGCCGACCAGATCGCCGATGCCGTAGGCGCTGACCGAATAACCGAACTGGATTTGCGCGCCGACCTTATCGCCTTCGGTTACCGCCACTTCGCGCATATTGTCGCCAAAGCGCGCCACCTTCAGTTGCCGGCTTTCCTGCCTGGCGGCGGCGACGCGCATCCACTGGCCGATGCGCCGTTGCGCTTCGCCGTCGCGCCAGTGGCCGGCGATCACGCTGTGCTGCTGGCGCATGCGCGCGCCGATGAAGCCGAACTCCCGGCCGCCGTGGGCGGTTTGATTGAGGTTCATGAAGTCCATGTCCATGCTGTCCCACGGCACTTCGGCGTTGAACTGGGTATGGAATTGCAACAGCGGTTTGTCGAGCTGCGTCAGCCCGGCTATCCACATCTTGGCCGGCGAGAAGGTGTGCAGCCAGGTGACAATGCCGATGCAGTTCTGCGCGTAGTTGGCTTCCCGGCACAGGGCGGTGATTTCATCCGGCGTGGTGACCAGCGGCTTCAGCACCAGCTTCACCGGCAATCCGGCCTCGCTATTGAGGCTGGCCACCACCTGTTCGGCGTGGGCCCTGACCTGTTGCAAGGTCGCCGGGCCATACAGATGCTGGCTGCCGACGGCGAACCAGACTTCGAGCTGCTTGAATGCGTCCATCAAAGACTCCTGAGTATCGGTGGTTAGGCGTGGTCAGCGGCGGCGTAGCGCGGCTCGGCCGCCCGGCACCAGCGCTGGTAGTTTTGATAAAGCTGCTGATAGCGCGCCGCGCGCCGGGCGTCCGGTTGCAGCGTGCGTTCGATGCCGCAGGCCATTCGCCGCTGCGCGGCGGGCACGTCGGCGAAGCAGCCGGCGGCGACGGCGGCGAAGATCGCCGCGCCCAGCGCGCAGCATTGGTCGGAGGCGACAATCTGCAGCGGGCGATTCATCACGTCGGCGCAGGCCTGCATGATCGCCGGCGATTTACGGGCGATGCCGCCCATCGCCAGCACGTTGTCGACCGGGATCCGCTGCCGTTCGAAGCACTCCATGATGGCGCGGGCGCCGAAGGCGGTGGCGGCGATAAAACCGCCGAACAGCGCCGGCGCCTCGGTGCCGAGATTCAGCTCGGCAATCACGCCTTTCAGGCGCTGATTGGCGTAAGGGGTGCGACGGCCGTTGAACCAGTCCAGCACCACCGGCAGGTGATCGAGGGAAGGGGCGCGGGCCCAGGCGTCGGTGAGGTCGGTCAGCAGGTCGGCTTCTATCTGCCGCAGCTGCGGCGCCAGCGCCGGCTGGTTTTTCGCCGCTTCGCGCAGCGGCCAGCTCAGCAGGCGGCTGAACCAGGCATACATGTCGCCGAAGGCCGATTGCCCGGCTTCCAGCCCGATCATGCCAGGCACCACGCTGCCGTCGACCTGGCCGCAGATGCCCTCGATGGCGCGGCCGTCAACCCGCTGAGGGTCGGCGATCAGGATGTCGCAGGTGGAGGTGCCGATCACCTTGACCAGCGTATAGGGCTGAGCGCCGGCGCCCACCGCGCCCATATGGCAGTCGAAGGCGCCGCCGGACAGCACCACGCTCTGCGGCAGCCCCAGCCGTGCGGCCCACTCGGCGGTCAGCGTGCCGACCGGCAGATCGGCGGTCTGCGCCTCGGTAAACAGCGGCCAGGGCAAGTCCTCTACCAGCAGCGGATCCAGCGCGGCGAAAAACGCCTTCGGCGGCAGGCCGCCCCAGTCGGGATGCCACAGGGTTTTGTGGCCGACGCTGCAGCGGCCGCGCTTCAGCCGGTCGGGCGCGGTGGTGCCGGACAGCAGCGCCGGCACCCAGTCGCACAGCTCCACCCAGGAGGCGGCGGCGCGCCGCACCTCGGCGTCCTGGCGCGAAACGTGCAGTATCTTGGCCCAGAACCATTCCGACGAATAAACGCCGCCGATATAGCGCGAATAGTCAGGGAACTCGCCGCTGCGGCACAGGCGGTTGATGGCGTCGGCCTCGTCGACGGCGGTGTGGTCCTTCCACAACACGAACATGGCGTTCGGGTTGGCGGCGAACTCGGGCCGCAGCGCCAGCACCCGGCCCTGTTGGTCGATCGGCGCCGGGGTGGAGCCGGTGGAGTCGACGCCGATGCCCGCCACCTGCAGTCGCCTGGCCGGCGGCATGCGCTGCACCACCGCGACGATCGCCTGCTCCATGGCGTCGATATAGTCGAGCGGGTGGTGGCGGAAGCGGTTTTCCGCGGCGTCGCAGAATTCGCCGCGCTGCCAGCGCGGGTAATACACCACTTCGGTATCCAGTTCGCGGCCGCTGTGGCAATCCACCGCCAGCGCCCGTACCGAATCACTGCCGAAGTCCAATCCCAGGGCGATAGCGCCTGCGGTCATGATGCTGACTCCTTATCGGTTGTTACACAGGGGTTAACGATAGGAGCGTGCGGGCCGCCGGCGTGAGGATCCATTGGCTGGAAGTATGCACTTTTCTGCTTCGGCCAGCGGTTTTGTGATGGCTGTCAAATGTCGCCGCTTGGCCGAATCGGCTAAATATATGCACATATCTGCTGTAATCCCTGGATGTGATAGCGCTCTACATTTCGGCAACAAATTCCCGCTAAAACTTATTCCGTCTTACTCTTTACGTCGGTCAATAGCGCAGCATAAGCGCTTATCCGACCACAGATACCCTAATGATAACGTTTTCACAGTGGCGGCATTTTCCCCGCCAACGAGAACGACACCGCGGAGAGCATCATGCATAAATTCACTAAGGCGCTGGCGGCGCTGGGACTGGCGGCCGTTATGTCACATTCGGCTGCCGCCGAAACCATGAAGCTGGGCTTTTTGGTCAAACAACCGGAAGAACCCTGGTTCCAGACCGAGTGGAAGTTTGCCGACAAGGCCGGCAAGGATCTCGGCTTCGAAGTGATCAAAATCGCCGTGCCGGACGGCGAGAAGACCCTGAACGCCATCGACAGCCTGGCGGCCAGCGGCGCCAAGGGGTTCGTCATCTGCACCCCGGATCCGAAGCTCGGCTCGGCGATCGTCGCCAAGGCGCGCAGCTATGACCTGAAGGTGATCGCCGTCGACGATCAGTTCGTCACCGCCAAGGGCAAACCGATGGACAGCGTGCCGTTGGTGATGATGGCGGCGACCAAAATCGGCGAGCGTCAGGGGCAGGAGCTGTGGAAAGAGATGAACCAGCGCGGTTGGAAAGTGGCGGACACCGCGGTGATGGCGATCACCGCCGATGAGCTGGATACCGCCCGGCGCCGCACCGGCGGTTCGATGGATGCGCTGAAGGCCGCCGGCTTCCCGGAAAAGCAAATCTACCGGGTGCCGACCAAGTCCAATGACATTCCCGGCGCCTTCGACGCCGCCAACTCGATGCTGGTGCAACATCCGGAAGTGAAAAACTGGCTGATCGTCGGCATGAACGACAACACCGTGCTGGGCGGCGTGCGCGCCACCGAAGGCCAGGGCTTCAAGGCGCCGAACGTGATCGGCATCGGCATCAACGGCGTGGACGCGGTGAGCGAACTCTCCAAGGCGCAGGCCACCGGTTTCTACGGCTCGCTGCTGCCCAGCCCGGACATCCACGGCTACAAGAGCATCCAGATGCTGCACGACTGGGTGGAAAAGGGCGTCGAACCGCAGAAGTTCACCGAAGTGACCGACGTGGTGCTGATCACCCGCGACAACTTCAAGGCCGAGCTGCAGAAAAAAGGCCTGATGTAACCGGTGCGCCGCCTGCTGGCGCGGGCGGCGTTTTCAACGCAAGCATGAGGACAGCGCGATGACAGCCACGACGCCGTATCTGGCTTTCAAAGGCATAGGCAAGAGTTTCCCCGGCGTTAAGGCGCTGGATGATATCAGCTTCGACTGTCAGGCCGGGCAGGTCCACGCCCTGATGGGCGAGAACGGCGCCGGCAAGTCGACGCTGTTGAAAATTCTCAGCGGCAACTATGCCCCGAGCCAGGGCGAAATCCATCTTCGCGGGCGGCCGGTGCAGTTCGCCCACGCCACCGACGCACTGAACGCCGGGGTGGCGATCATCTACCAGGAGCTGCACCTGGTGCCGGAAATGACCGTGGCGGAGAACATCTACCTGGGCCAACTGCCGACCCGGCGCGGCATGGTGGATCGCAAACTGCTGCGCTACGAGGCGCGGCTGCAGCTGGAACATCTCGGGCTGGATATCGATCCCGATACGCCGCTCAAATACCTGTCGATCGGCCAGTGGCAGATGGTGGAGATCGCCAAGGCGCTGGCGCGCAACGCCAAGGTGATCGCTTTCGACGAGCCGACCAGTTCGTTGTCCGCCAGGGAGATAGAACAGCTGTTCCGGGTGATCCGCGAGCTGCGCGCCGAAGGGCGGGTGATCCTGTACGTGTCGCACCGCATGGAGGAAATCTTCGCCCTCAGCGATGCGATTACGGTATTCAAGGACGGCCGCTACGTGCGCACCTTCGCCGACATGAACCAGGTCGATCACGCTCAGCTGGTGCAGGCGATGGTCGGGCGCGATCTCGGCGACGTCTATGGCTACCAGCCGCGAGAGCTGGGCGCGGTGCGCCTGCAGCTGGACCGGCTGCAGGCGCAAGGGGTGAAAACGCCCATCAGCCTCAGCGTGCGCGCCGGCGAGATTGTCGGGCTGTTCGGGCTGGTGGGCGCCGGGCGCAGCGAATTGATGAAGGGCATTTTCGGCGCCACCCGGGTGCGCGGCGGCCGCCTGACGCTCGACGGCCAGGCGCTGGCGGTGCGTTCGCCGATCGACGCCATCCGCGCCGGCATCATGCTGTGCCCGGAGGATCGCAAGGCGGACGGCATCATCCCGGTGCATTCGGTGCGCGACAACATCAACATCAGCGCGCGGCGCAAAAGCATTCGCGCCGGCTGCCTGATCAACAACGGTTGGGAAGTCAGCAACGCGCAGCATCATATCCGCGCGCTGAACATCAAAACGCCCAGCGCCGAACAGCTGATCATGAACCTCTCCGGCGGCAACCAGCAGAAGGCCATTCTGGGCCGCTGGCTGTCGGAGGAAATGAAGGTGATCCTGCTGGACGAGCCGACGCGCGGCATCGACGTCGGCGCCAAGCACGAGATCTACCACGTGATTTACCAGCTGGCGCAGCAGGGCATCGCGGTGCTGTTCGCCTCCAGCGACCTGCCGGAGGTGCTGGGGCTGGCGGACCGCGTCATCGTGATGCGCGAAGGCGCCATCGCCGGTGAACTGCCGCACCACGGCGCCAGCGAGGAACAGGCGCTCAGCCTGGCGATGCTGCGCACCCCCGATATCGCCCCGGACGCCACGGCGACGGTGGCCCGACTGTGAAGGAGAAAGAGATGTCGACCATGACGACCAATTCCGTGAAGAACCGCGGCGGCCTGGGGCTGGCGCGCATCTGGGACAGCTACGGCATGCTGGTGGTGTTCGCGGTGCTGTTTATCGCCTGCGTGCTGCTGGTGCCCAATTTCGGCAGCTTCATCAACATGAAAGGGCTGGGGCTGGCGATCTCGATGTCCGGCATGGTGGCCTGCGGCATGCTGTTCTGCCTGGCCTCCGGCGACTTCGACCTGTCGGTCGCTTCGGTGATCGCCTGCGCCGGGGTCACCACCGCGGTGGTGATCAACCTGACCGAAAGCCTGTGGATCGGCGTCGCCGCCGGTTTGCTGCTCGGCGTGGCGTCCGGACTGATCAACGGCTTCGTCATCGCGCGCCTGAAGATCAACGCGCTGATCACCACCCTGGCCACCATGCAAATTTTCCGCGGGCTGGCTTATATCATCTCCGACGGCAAGGCGGTCGGCATCGAAGATGAGCGTTTCTTCACCCTCGGCTACGCCAACTGGCTGGGCCTGCCGGCGCCGATCTGGATCACCGTCGCCTGCCTGATCCTGTTCGGTTTTCTGCTGAACAAGACCACCTTCGGCCGCAATACGCTGGCGATCGGCGGCAACGAAGAGGCGGCGCGGCTGGCCGGCGTGCCGGTGGTGCGCACCAAGATTGTGATCTTCGTGCTGTCCGGGCTGGTATCGGCCGCCGCCGGCATCATTTTGGCTTCGCGCATGACCAGCGGCCAGCCGATGACCTCGATCGGCTATGAGCTGATCGTCATCTCCGCCTGCGTGCTGGGTGGGGTGTCGCTGAAAGGCGGCATCGGCAAGATCTCGTATGTGATCGCCGGCATCCTGATCCTCGGCACGGTGGAAAACGCCATGAACCTGCTGAATATCTCGCCGTTCTCGCAGTACGTGGTGCGCGGGGTGATCCTGCTGGCGGCGGTGATCTTCGACCGCTACAAACAGAAAGCCAAGCGAGCGGCCTAGGCAAAGCGTCTGGCGGCTCACAGTTCCGCCATCGGCCCGCGCAGTAATCCGCCGGGCCGATACACTGGTTGATACCCGCCGCCTTGCCGGCGCCGGGGCCGCAACGTGACATCCACCGGCCATAGGGTCGTTACGCAAGCCACTTGAGGAGGACCGATGTACCATCGCATGGCTCAGGAACCGCAGCCCAACCCGCTGCTGCCGGGATACACCTTCAACGCCTATCTGGTGGCCGGACTGACGCCGATCGTGGCCGACGGCCCGCTGGATTTCTTTATCGACCGTCCCGGCGGCATGAAGGGCTATATCCTCAATTTGACCATCAAGGGCCAGGGCAAGGTGTTCGACGGCGAAGACACCCTGTACTGCAACCCGGGCGATCTGCTGCTGTTCCCGCCCAAGGCGGCGCATTATTACGGCCGTTCGCCGGACAGCGACTGTTGGTATCACCGCTGGGTCTATTTCCGCCCGCGCGCCTACTGGGCCGATTGGCTGGAGTGGCACAGCAAGGCGCATCAGGTGGGGCGGCTGACGCTGCCGAACAGCAACCTGCTGCTGGAATTCGACCGGCTGTTCGCCAATATCGAACACACCCAGCGTTCCGGCCGCCGCTTCGCCGAAGAGCTGGGAATGAACCTGCTGGAGCGGCTGCTGCTGCGGGCGATGGAGGAGGATCCGCTCAGCCCGCAGAAGATCATGGATCCGCGCGTGATTGAAGCCTGCCAGTTCATTACCGGCAACCTGGCCGGCGAGCTGCGCATCGACGAAGTCGCGCGCCACGTCTGCCTGTCGCCGTCGCGGCTGGCGCATTTATTCCGCGAACAGGTGGGCATCAATATCCTGCGCTGGCGCGAGGACCAGCGGGTGATCCGCGCCAAGCTGCTGCTGCAGACCACTCAGGAATCGATCGCCACCATCGGCCGGGTGGTGGGGTATGACGACCAGCTCTATTTCTCGCGGGTGTTCCGCAAACGGGTGGGCGTCAGCCCAAGCGATTTCCGGCGCCGCAGCCTGGAGATCAACTACCCGGCGAAAAATCAGCGCGAACCGGCGCGCGCCGCCTCGAATTAACATTTAATTTACTTCTTGTTCCGTCCGGCGTCATGGTGTCAAATCGACAGGGTCTGTCTGGAGTCAGTAACCTGTAGAGGAAACACCATGGCTGAGAACATTCGCGTCGGGCTGGTCGGCTACGGCTACGCCGGCAAAACCTTTCATGCGCCGTTGATCGCCGGCACCCCGGGCCTGGCGTTGGCGGCGGTTGCCAGCAGCGATGCCGGAAAAGTGCACGCCGACTGGCCGTCGATGCCGGTGGTCGGCGAGGCGCAGGCGCTGTTCGACGACCCCTCGATCGATTTGATCGTCATTCCCACCCCCAACGACACCCACTATCCGCTGGCGCAACAGGCGCTGGCCGCCGGCAAGCACGTGGTGGTGGACAAACCCTTTACCCTGACCCTGTCACAGGCGCAGGCCCTGCGGCAGCAGGCGCAACAGAGCGGTCTGCTGCTTTCGGTGTTTCACAACCGCCGCTGGGACAGCGATTTTCTGACCCTCAAGGCGCTGCTGAAGGACGGTTCCCTGGGCGAAGTGGTTTACTTCGAATCCCACTTTGACCGTTTCCGGCCAGAAGTGCGCCAGCGCTGGCGCGAACAGGGCGGCGCCGGCAGCGGCATCTGGTACGATCTGGGGCCGCACCTGCTCGATCAGGCGCTGCAGCTGTTCGGCAAGCCCGACCGGCTGCTGGTCGATCTGGGCGAGCTGCGGCCCGACGCCCGGGCGGCGGATTACTTCCATGCGCTGCTCAACTACGGCCAGCGTCGGGTGGTGCTGCACGCCACGATGTTGGCGGCGGCGGAAAGCGCCCGCTATATTGTGCACGGCACCCGCGGCAGCTATATCAAATTCGGGCTGGATCCGCAGGAGGACCGGCTGAAGGCCGGCGAACGCTTGCCGCAGGCCGACTGGGGGTACGATATGCGCGACGGCGTGGTGACGCTGTCACGTGGTGACCTGCTGGCCGAGCAGCCGCTGCTGAACGTTCCCGGCAATTACCCGGCCTATTACGCCGCCATCCGCGACGCCATCACCGGCGCGGGAGATAATCCGGTGCCGGCCGCCGAGGCCATCGCGGTGATGGAACTGATCGAACTGGGCATCGAATCGGCCCGCCGGCAGCAGGCGCTGCCGGTGGCCTGAGCATGGCCCTCCGTTGTCGGCCCGGCGCTGCGCCGGGCCTTTTTATCGTTTAATGCAAGGAAATCCGCTTAATGTCCTGGTTGCAGCGTCTGCGTATTGATAAATTTTTGCTGGTTTTGATTCTGGTGGTGGCGGTCGCGTCGGTATTCCCCTGCGAAGGGATATGGAAAACCTTTTTTGAGCGTCTGACCACCGCCGCCATTGCGTTGCTGTTCTTTATGCACGGCGCCAAGCTGTCGCGCGAGGCGATCATCGCCGGCATGAGCCACTGGAAGCTGCACCTGGTGGTGTTTCTCAGCACCTTTGCGCTGTTCCCGCTGCTGGGGCTGGCGATGAACCTGATGGTGCCGGGCCTGATGACGCCGACGGTTTACCTCGGCTTCCTCTACCTGTGCGCGCTGCCGGCGACGGTGCAGTCGGCCATCGCCTTTACCTCGGCGGCGGGCGGCAACGTGGCGGCGGCGATCTGCAGCGCCTCGGCCTCCAGCATTCTCGGCGTGTTCCTGTCGCCGTTGCTGGTGGGCGCGCTGATGCATACCCAGGGCGGCAACACCGACGTGCTGCACGCCATCGGTTCGATAGTTCTGCAGCTGATGGTGCCGTTCGTCATCGGCCATCTGGCGCGGCCGCTGATCGGCAAATGGGTCGATCGCCACCGCAAGCTGATCAATCTCACTGACCGGTCATCGATACTGCTGGTGGTGTATACCGCCTTCAGCGCGGCGGTGGTGGAAGGCATTTGGCAGCGGATCGACGGCTGGTCGCTGCTGACCATTCTGGTGATGTCGCTGGTGCTGCTGACGGTGGTATTGATCATCAACACCTACACCGCGCGCTGGCTGGGCTTCGATACCGCCGACGAGATCACCATCGTGTTTTGCGGCTCCAAAAAGAGCCTGGCGAACGGCATTCCGATGGCCAACGTGCTGTTCCCGGCCGCGGCGGTGGGGGCGATGGTGCTGCCGCTGATGATTTTCCATCAGGTGCAGCTGATGGTGTGCGCGGTGCTGGCGCAGCGCTATGCGCGTAAAACCGCCAAACAGCGGGCGGAAGCGGAAGCGCTGACGGCGAAATGAAACATGGGCGCGATTTTCGCGCCCATTGCCATCAGGCTTGCACTTTGTCGCGCAGGGCCTGCTTTTCCCGCTCGCTGAGGAACGCCATTTTCAGGCCGTTTTCCTGCGCGGTGCGGATCTCCGCCGGCGTCAGCCCGGCCTGCGGCGCGGCGACGAGGTATTCGTGTTCGATCTCGATGCCCTGAACCGCCGGATCGTCGGTGTTGATCGACGCCAGCACGCCATGGCGCAGGAACTGGGCCAACGGGTGCTGCGCCAGCGACGGCACGGTGCTGGTTTGAATGTTGGACGTCAGGCAGGATTCGATGCCGATCGCGTGCTCCGCCAGGAAATCCATCAACGCCGGATCTTCGATGGCCTTCACTCCGTGGCCGATACGCTCGGCGCCCAGCTCGCGGATCGCCTGCCAGATGCTCTCCGGGCCGGCGGCTTCGCCGGCATGCACCGTGATGCGCAGGCCGGCGTCGCGCGCGCGGTTGAAGTGGCTGAGGAACAGGCTGCCGGGAAAGCCGAGCTCATCGCCCGCCAGATCCAGCGCGGTAATGCCGTCGCGGTGCGCCAGCAGGCCCTCCAGCTCCTGCAGGCAGGCGGCCTCGCCGAAGGTGCGGCTCATGATGCCAATCAGACGAATATCGATGCCGCGGTCGCGGCTGCCGGAACGAACGCCGTCGATCACCGCTTCTACCACGCCGGCCACCGGCAGCCGGTGTTTCATCGCCATGTAGTACGGCGAGAAACGCAGCTCGGCGTAGTGCAGGCCGGCGTTGGCGGCATCTTCGACGTTTTCGTAGGCGACGCGGCGGCAGGCCTCCAGGTCGCCCAGCACCGCCACGCCCCAGTCCAGCTTCTGCAGGAAGCTGACCAGATCCGGTTCGGCATGGGTGATCTGCACGTGCGGGCGCAGCGCCTCCAGTTCGTCCGCGGGCAGCGCGAGGTTGAACCGGCGGCCAAGGTCGAGAATGGTTTGCGCGCGGATGTTGCCGTCGAGATGGCGGTGGATATCGGTAAGCGGTAGGCGGGAGTCGATCATGATAGGCACTCGTTATTTTGTTGTAGGTAAAGTGCATATCAGTATAAAAACAAATGGATGAAAATTGCCATTTCGTTACATAAAAAAGTGATGACAATCACAAATAATGCGGCGTTTGCCGCATTTTCGGCCGTTCATTCGCATCGGCATCCTGGCCGCCGGTCGCGTTGCGTCGCATGGGCGGCGAGCCAATCGGCGAGGCCGTCGATATCCGGCGATGGCCCCTGTTCGACCAGGAACACCGGCCCCAGCGCCATCGGCGTTGCCCGCTCGGCCAGCGCACGCAGCTCCGGCAGATATTCTTCGCCGGGGTGCCCCTTGACGCGCTGCCCCAGCCGGCTGGCGTAGCGTTCGGCGGCCAGGGCGCCGGAGACCTGATTCCACACCTCCAGCACCTGGGTGACGCCCGCTTCCCGCAGGTAGCGGCTCAGCGCTTCGCGGGGCTGGAAGCCGAACCAGGCGTCGATTACCCAGGCGCAGCCCTGCGGCCCCTGCGCCACCACCGACCAGATAGCCTGATAGGCGGCGCAGCCCAGCGCCCGGTTCTGCGCGCGGTCAATGTCACCGAGACAGGACATAAACGGCTCCTTGATGCCGTCCAGCGTCAAATAGGGCAGAGCAAAGCGCTGCGACAGGGCGCGGGCGACGGTGCTCTTGCCCGAGGCGGGCACGCCGTTGACCAAAATGACGCTCTTGCCGGCGGCGGGGGAAACGAATCGGCTCATAATATCTCCACCACCTGCCGCCAGTGCGTCGCCGCCCGCAGTCTTGCCAGACGTTCCTGATTATCCAGCAGCTCGACGATGGCGCGTATCCCGTCCTGAATATGCCGGTTGCCGTCGGTCGCGCCAAACAGGATCACGATGTCGGCTTTCTCGCTGTCCTGAAAGGCAATCGGCTGTTCCAGCAATACCAGGCTGAAGCAGTTTTTGATGACGCCGCATTCGGGGCGAGCATGGGGAATAGCGATCCCTTCGTCAAAGACATAATAAGCGCCATGGTCGAGGGTATTGCCGATCACCGCCTGATAATAAGAAGGGCGGATATAGCCTTGTTCGACCAGCGGGCGCGCCGCCAGGGCAATCACCGCCCGCCAGTCGCTTTCGCGCACCCCGACCTGAATGGCGCCGGCCTCGACCAATAATTGTTTTATCGTCATCATGTTCCCTCAGAGTGATTTCCTGATGATATTGCGCAGCTCATCCATTTTGACGAACAGCTCATCGATACCCTGGCGATGCGCAAGGCTCTTGGCGTAAATTTTCAGCGCGCGGTTATATGCCAGCATTAATCGTTTTTGGCATTCCCCGTCTCGCGGGTTTTGCGCCAATGTCAATTCCAACCGTTTGATCTCGTCCGCTATTTTACTGGCTTCGGCATCATATTCTGCGGCGGACGTTGCATGCCGTTCCCGCCGACGTTTGATAAATTCAAACATGATCGTCTCCAGCCCCGACGGGTGCCGGGGCACCAGGGTTTATTGAATGATTGAACGTATTTGCGTTGATGATGTGTTATTTGAACAGGTTGATTTTTTCCGTCAGCACCTGGGTGACCGCGTCATTGGCCGGGATCAGAAATTTGCGCACGCTGTCGTTCACCTTTCCCTGTTCGAAGGTGCGTTTGCATCTGTCGACCCACTGAACGTTCATTTCCGTTCCGACGTTGACCTTCTCGATGCCGCCGGCCACCGCCCGGCGCATATCTTCATCGCTGACGCCGGTACCGCCATGCAGCACCAACGGCGTGCGGGTGGCGGCGGTGATTTCGGCCAGCCGCTGGTGCTGGATATGCGCCTTGCCGGTATACAGTCCGTGTACGGTGCCGACCGAGACCGCCAGCATGTCTACGCCGGTTTCATCGACAAAGCGCCTGGCGTCTTCCACCGTGGTGAAGCAAATATCCTCTTCCGCCACCGCCTTGCCGTCCTCGGCGCCGCCGATGGCCCCCAGTTCGGCCTCTACGGACACATTGTGCTGGCGGGCGAGGTCGATCACCCGGCGGGTGTTGGCGATATTTTCCGCCATTTCCAGGTGCGAGCCGTCGTACATCACCGAGCTGAAGCCGGCCTCGATCGCCGTTTGGATGGCGGCGATGTCCGAGCAGTGGTCAAGGTGCAGGCAGGTAGGCACCCCCTCGCTTTGCGCCAGCGAGCGCACCGCGTCAACCAGCAGCCGGTAACCCAGATACTCGGCGGTGCCGGTGGAGATTTGGATCATCAACGGGCTGTCGGTCAGGCGCGCCGCCTTGAAAAAGGCCGGCAGCATTTCCAGGCAGTGCAGGTTAAACGAGCCGATGGCCTTGAAGTGGCGCTGTCTGGCGACCGGCAGCAGCTCATTGAAGTTATAGAGTGTCATGGATTTTTTCCTCATGGTGTTGGGTTGACTTGCCGTTGACGAACCACGCGAGCAGCGTGATGAAGACGATGAACAGGGCGATGAGGCCCCAGTTGCCCTGGAAGGCGTGTCCCAGCACCAGGCCGCTGCCGATGACGTCGGAATCGCTGAAGGTCACGCCGACAAAGCCGTAGCTCTCCAGCATCGGCACCAGGATGGCCGGCAGGAAGGTGATGAACAGACCGTGCACCACGCCGCCAATCATCGCGCCGCGTCGCCCGCCGAGCGCGTTGCCGAAGATGCCTGCGGTGCCGCCGGCGAAGAAGTTGGTCAGCAGCCCCGGCAGGATCATCGCCAGGCCGAACATCGGGAAGACCAACATGCCGATGATGGAGCCGAGCGTGGTGGCCAGGAAACCGACGATCACCGCGTTGGGCGCGTAGGGGAACAGCACCGGGCAATCCAGCGCCGGCCGCGCGTCCGGGACGATGCGCATGGCGATGCCGCGGAAGGCCGGCACCAGCTCGTTCAACAGCAGGCGCACGCCGCTGTAGAGAATGAATACCCCGGCGACGAACTGAATGGCCTGCATAAAGCTGTACATCAGGTAATTCATGCCGCCGGCGAACTGGGCGATATACTGCGGGCCTGCGGCCAGCGCGGGGATCAGATACATCGGGATCATCACCACCGCCATCGACAGGTAAGTGTCCTGCAGGAATTTGAAATTATCGGGCAGCTCCAGATCTTCCGTCGAGCGGGAGCCTTTGCCCACCACCTTGGCGACGGCGGCCTGCACCAGATAACCGAGCGTGCAAAAATGCCCCAGCGCCACCTCGTCGGAACCGGTGATCTTGCGCACCACCGGCTGCGCCAATGCCGGCATCAACACCGCCATCACGCCGCCGAAAACGCCGCCGGTGAGGATCAACGGCATGCCGGTCAGCCCGGCTTTATAGCCGATCACCGCGCCGATGGTAGCCATCCACAGCAGCGCCTGGCCGGTCAGGAAGATGTATTTGAACGGCGTCAGACGAGCGACGATGATATTGACCGCGAAGATGGTCATCAGCGTGAGAGCGACCTCGGAGCCCAGCTCGCGGTTGGCCAGGCCGGCGATGGCGGCGACGTCGGTGATGTAGCCGGTCATGCCGAAACCCTGGGTGAAAATGCTGTTCAGATAGCTCAGCGCGCTGACGATGATATTGATGCCGGCCATCATGATCAGAAAGCCGAGCAGCGTTTTGAAGGTGCCTTCGGCCACTTTGCCGGGGGATTTTTTCTGCAGCAGCAGCCCCAGCATGGCGATGAAAGCGATCAGGATCGACGCCTGGCCGAGCAGATCGCGGACGATAAAATCAATCAGGCTATTCATTAGGCGTTTCCTTGCTGTCCCGTTCTTTTAGAAATGCCACGATCTTTTGTTCTATTTCCGTTTTGTCCGTCAGCCGGTTCAGAATAATGACGCGTTTCTTTTCTTCCTCGCTGGCGTCGGCGTTTAAAATATCCGCGAAGGTTTTTTGGGTGAGAATAATATCTGACTTAAAGGCGCCGGCCTCCGAGATCGTGGTGTGATCGATATCGGCATCTATCTCAAGCTTTTTCAGCACCGCTTTTGCGCTCATTTCGATAGCGAAGCTGGAGCCTAAGCCGCAGCCGCAAACACACAATATTTTAAGCATGGGACATCTCCTCAGATTATATTTAATTGCCTGGCGAGTTTGTAATGGTGTCCTTCGGTATTAACCAGGCGTTTTTGCATGCTGATTAAATCGATCGGAATAGGTTGATTGCTGGCGTTGATAATCACCGCCTTGTTCTTCATTCCGGAATTAATGCAGCGCACGACTTCGCTGGCCATGATTGTGCCCTGATAAATTTCTTCTCCAGTGGGATCGCCGTTACGCAGGCCGTAGCCGACGATGGTTTTGCGGATGCGCACGCCGATCTTCGGTTCCAGCCTGGCTATCATGGTGTCGATAGCGCCCTGAAAGCCGGGCGAGTATTCTTTGGTGTAGCCCTCGGAACAGAGGATGACGACGCTGTTTTGCTGTTCCAGCCGGCGCTTCACCTTGTCCGCCAGCGCCTGCAGCGGCTGTTGGCATTCGGGGATCAGCGCGAAGTCGGCGTTGGATTTGATGGCCGACTGCAGCGTCAGCTCACCGCAGTAGCCGCCCAGCAGCTCGACCATAAACACCCGGCCCGGCAGGGCGCGCCCGGTGTTCCGCAGCCTGGAGACCTCTTTGACGATCTGCTCGCAGGCGGTGGAAAAGCCGATGGTGTAGCAACTGCCGTAAACGTCGTTGTCGATGGTCATGCCCACGCCGAAGCAATTGACGCCGAATTCGCTGAGCGTATTCAGGAACTGCAGCGAGCCGTCGCCGCCGGCCATAATAAGCACGTCGACATGCAAGGTTTTAAGCTGTTTGGCGATGGTTTCATATTCAGCGGCCTGCAATTTTCGCTCGGTGCGCCCCGAAGAAATAACCGGCATCGGCGAAATGGAAAAGTCAGCCAGATCGCGAAACGAAATGGAATGGTGCCGATTGGCTAAAAGTCCGGATATTCCACCATCGAATAAAACCATCTCAGCCTGGGTCAGCTTGGCGAGCTGGAAAATAAAGTTGTTAATGCCGGTGACGTCGCCACCGCTTATTATCATGCCGAGCTTCATTCTGATTTCTCCCGCAATTTCCGTTGACGCCATTGTTATTTTTGGCATGGGCAAAATTTGCAGGCGACATCACAAAACAATCACAAAAATAGTTCCGCGCTGGCTTGACAGCCTCTGCGTCAGCCGCATTTAAGTGATGTCAGTCACATTTTAATCCGCGGTCGGGTAAATGAATGGAAACGGAATTTTTATTTAAATCATTGGGTTGAGCCAATCATTGGCTGAATGGCGCACGGGAAGGGAAAAATAATCCGGCGGCGACCGGTCGGGTGAAAGAATTGTGATATTACTCGCATTTTATCGCGGCTTAGCCGCTATGCAGCGCCGGATTGCGCCTGCGGCCCGCACGCGGGCGGCCCGGCAGGCGGCGCATCAGGCTTTCAGCACGCTAACGCCGGCCTGCAGCAGCGGCGCCGTCAGCGCGTCGTCGGTGGCGCGTTCGACGATGATGGTTTGCGCCAGGCTGATATCGCCAATCGCATACTGCGAGGCGGCGTTGAGCTTGGCGGCCGAGGCCAGCACCACGGTTTCCGCCGCCCGGGCCGCCAACGCGCGTTTGATATAGGCCTCTTCCAGATCGCCGGTGCTCAGTCCGGCGGTGGGATGCACCCCGGTAACGCCCATAAAGTAGATATCCGCGCGGATATGCGACATCGCCTCCACCGCGGCGGCGCCGACGCTGACGATCGAATGTTTGTACAACCGGCCGCCGATCAGGATCACCTCCACCGAGGGATGCTCAACCAACCCGACCGCCACGCTGGGGCTGTGGGTGACGATGGTGGCGTTCAGATTGGGCGGCAGCTGTTTCACCAACTCGGCGGAAGTGGTGCCGCCGTCGATAATCACCACCTGACCGGGCAGGATCATCGCCGCGGCGGCCTTGGCTATCGCACGCTTGGCGCCGGACTCGAGCTTATTGCGTTCGGCGAAGCTGGCGATGGCGGAAGACACCGGCAGCGCGCCGCCGTGCACCCTTTGCAACAGGCCTTCGGCGTCCAGCTCGCGCAGATCGCGCCGCAGGGTGTCTTCCGATAAGCCGAACATTTCGCTGAGCTGCTTGGCCAGCACCTGGCCGTCCTGAGCGAGTTTCTCCAGAATGATTTTTTTGCGCTGGCTGGTGAGCATGCGACGTCCTTAAATCTTGTTTGCACGAAATATCTTGATCATACACGAAATTGCACGATAGTATCAATTTCCTTTCCTGTATGACGGAGTTGCATCAATGATAGCCACCAAAGATCGGGTTCGCATTGTCGAAACCCGGGTGTTGTCCGACGACTGGTACCTGCTGAAAAAAACCACCTTCGATTATCTGCGGCGCGACGGGGTCTGGCAGCGGCAAAGCCGCGAGACCTACGACCGCGGCGATGGCGCCGCTATTTTGCTGTTCAATCGCCAGGCGCAGACGGTGGTGCTGACCCGTCAGTTCCGCTTCCCGGCGTTCGTCAACGGCCACGACGGCATGCTGATCGAAGCCGCCGCCGGGCTGCTGGACAACGCCTCGCCGGAAGAACGCATCCGCGCCGAAGTGGAAGAGGAAACCGGCTATCGCGTGCAAAACGTGCAGAAGGTGTTCGAGGCTTACATGAGCCCCGGTTCGGTGACCGAAAAGCTGCACTTTTTCCTCGGCGAATACCGGGCCGCCGATCGGATTGACGGCGGCGGCGGGGTGGAGGCCGAGGGGGAAGATCTGGAGGTGCTGGAATTGCCGCTGGAGCAAGCGCTGCAGGCGATTCGGCGGGGGACCATCGTCGACGCCAAGACCATCATGCTGCTGCAGTATGTCGCCCTTAACCGCACCCTGGAGGAGACGCCATGAAAGCGCAACTGATCCTGATCGCCGGCCCTTATCGCAGCGGCACCGACGGCGATCCGCAACGCATCGCCGCCAATCTGCGGCGGCTGGAGCAGGCGGCGCTGCAGGTGTATCAGCGCGGCCATGTGCCGGTGATCGGCGAATGGCTGGCGCTGCCGCTGGCGGTCGCGGCCGGTTCGACCGAGCATGGCGACGCTATCTGCCAAGAGTACCTTTATCCGGTGGCCCACCGGCTGATCGCCCAGTGCCAGGCGGTGTACCGCATCGAGGGCGCTTCCGCCGGCGCGGACAAGGACCTGCAGGTGGCCGACGAGTGGGGGTTGGCGGTGTATCGCCGCCTGGAGGAGATCCCGCAGGCGGTGCGGTAAAAACGGCGGGCTTAGGCGCCATCCCGAACAAACTGCAGGCCGGCAATCAGCTTGTCCATGCCGGCCTCCAGCTTGCTGCGCGGGCAGCCGACGTTGAGCCGCAAAAAACCGCGCCCCTCTTCGCCGTAGGTAAAGCCCGGCATGATGGCCACCTTTTCGCGCTCGATCAGCACCTGCTGCAGCGCCCGATCGTCAATCGCCAGCGGCCGCAGATCGATCCAGGCCAGGTAGGTGGCCTGCGGCGGCCGCCAGCCGAGCGTCGGGAAGGCCCGGCTCAGCCGCTCAGCGACGTAGCGCAGGTTGTCCTGCAGATAGTCGCGCAGCGCGTCCAGCCAGGGGGCGCCGTGACGATAGGCGGCGACATGCGCCGCCACCGCCAGCACCGCCGGCGAAGACAGCCCGTCGCGCGCCTTCAACTGCTGGAAATAGGCCTCGCGGCTGGCGTCGTCGCTGATAAAACCGTAGGCGCCGGTCAGCGCCGGAATATTGAAGCTTTTGGAACCGGAGGTCAGCAGCGCCCAGGGCGCGGCCGCCACCTGGCTCCACGGCGTGTGGCGATGCTCGCCCCAGACCATGTCCATATGGATCTCGTCGCTGATCACCCGCACCTCATGGCGTTCGCACAGCTCGGCCATCTGCTGCAGCTCCTCGCGGCGCCACACTTTGCCGGTCGGGTTGTGCGGGCTGCACAGCAACAGAATTTTGGTCTGCGGCCGCGCCAGCAGCGCCTCCAGATGCGCCATATCGCAGCGCCAGTCGTCGCCGTCCTGGTGCAGCGGGCAGGACAGCAGCTGGCGCTGGTTGCCGAGGATCGCCTTGTAGAAGGCATCGTAGGCCGGGGTGTGGGTGACCACGAATTCACCCGGCGCCGACCATTGGCGGATCAGCTGCGCCGCCATGTAAATCACCGAGGGGCCGTACACCGCGCTCGCGGTATCGACAGCCGCCGTGAAGCGCTGCTGGTACCAGTGGCGCAGCGCGCCGAGGAAATCCTCGTGCTGCCAGCGGCTGTAACCCAACACCCCGTGCCGCAGGCGCTGTTGCAGCGCCTCGAGAATGCAGGGTGCGGTGGCGAAGTCCATGTCGGAGATGGTGAACGGCAGCAGATCGGCGCTGCCGAAGCGGTCGGCGATGTAATCCCATTGGGTGCACCAGGTGCCGTGCCGATCGACCGGGGTGGAAAAATCAAACATGTGTCGCTCCCTGCAGTTCCGCGGCAGGTTGCGCCGCGGCTATCAGTGAGTCTAATTCATCCTTCACCGATTGCACCTGCGGGCCGATCACCACCTGCAGATTATGTTCGTTGAGGTGCACCACGCCGATGGCGCGGTTGGCCTTCAGCGCGGCGTCGTCCACCTTGCTCATGTCGTGGACCGACAGCCGCAGGCGGGTGATGCAGTTGTCCAGCGTCACGATATTGCCGCCGCCGCCCAGCGCCGCCAGGATCGCCGGCGCGTTGTAGCCGGATTTGCCGACGGCGCCCGGCGGCGCGCTTTGGCCGGCGGCGGTGTCGCTTTCGCGGCCCGGGGTTTTGATGTTGAAACGCCGGATGGCGAAGCGGAACAGCGTGTAGTAGCCGGCGAACCAGATGGCGGCCACCACCGGCACCAGATACCACTTGGTGGCGGTGCCGTGCAGAACGCCGAACACCACGAAGTCGATGATGTTGCCGTCGGTATTGCCGATGGTGACGCCCAGCAGCGCCATCAGGGTAAAGCCCAGACCGGTGAGCAGCGCGTGGATCAGGTAGAGGAAGGGCGCGACGAACAGGAACAGGAACTCGATCGGTTCGGTGGTGCCGCCGACCACGCAGGCCACCACGCCGGAGATCAGCAGGCCCTTAATCTTGTGGCGGTTTTCCGGCCTGGCGCAGTGGTACATCGCCAGCGCCGCCCCCGGCAGGCCGCCGAGGAACGCCGGCATTTTGCCCTGCGACAGGAAGCGGGTGGCGCTTTCGGCGAAGCCGGCGGTGGTCGGGCAGGAAAGCTGCGCCTGGAAAATGGTCAGCGCGCCGCTGACGCTGTGGCCGCAAACGTCCAGCGTGCCGCCCGCTTCGGTAAAGCGGATCAGCGCCACCAGGATGTGCTGCAGGCCAAACGGCAGCAGCAGGCGCTCGCCGGTGCCGAACAGCATCGGGCCAAAGGCGCCGGCGCTGTTGATCACCCAGCCCAGGCCGGTGATGCCGGCGGCGAACCACGGCCAGATCAGCGGGATAGCCAGGCCGCACAGGCCCAGCACCAGGGTGGTGACGATCGGCACGAAGCGGGTGCCGCCGAAGAACGCCAGCGCGTCCGGCAGGCGAATGGTGTGGAAACGCTCATGCAGCTGATAAACGATGATGCCGACGATCACCGCGCCGAGGATGCCGGTGTCGATCGACTGGATGCCCAGGATATTTTGCACGTTGTTGGCCTTCAGCACCAACGGGTCGGTGGTCGGCAGAATGCCGGCGGTGGTCAGATAAAAGTTGGTGGCCAGGTTCAGCACCGCAAAACCGACGAAGCCGGAGAAGGCGGCGACGCCCTTGTTCTCGCGCGCCATGCCCAGCGGGATGGCGATGGCGAACATCACCGGCAGGAAGCTGAAAGCGAAGGAGCCGATTTTGCTCATCCAGGTGAAGATCAGTTGGAAGATCGGGTGGCCGATAAACGGCAGCAGGCTGATGACGTCGCGGCTGCTCAGCGAGCTGCCGATCCCCAGCATGATGCCGCAGAACGACAGCAGGGCCACGGGCAGCATGAATGTCTTGCCCAGGCTCTGGAAAAACTCCCAGAGGGTGATTTTTTGTTTTTTAGACGCTGGCATAACCGACGGCTCCTGGCGAAAAGTCGTGCAAAAGTGAGGGATACCCTGTTAGGTAAAAATAAGATAAAACGTTTTACCTAGCAAAAATGCGCCGCGAATCACAATTCCGGCGCAGGATTTGCGGCGACAATGTCGGCGCCAGTAAATCGTTTTACTGGCCAAACAGGTTCGGTATACCATGGGTTATCAAGGCGCAGTTTGCCCAGGATCGGGTTCGCAGAGGCTATGACCATCAAAAAGATCACTATCACCGATGTCGCGCAACAGGCCGGCGTCTCGGTCACCACGGTTTCGCTGGTGCTGAGCGGCAAGGGACGCATTTCACCGACCACGGTGGAACGGGTGAATCAGGCGATCGAAAGGCTGGGTTA